>PCVQ01000007.1:13840-21769 GCA_002796025.1 Candidatus Peregrinibacteria bacterium CG11_big_fil_rev_8_21_14_0_20_46_8 | reverse complement strand
CTCATTGACGGGGTTAATGGGAGTTTCAAATAATTCTTCGTCAGCCGTATCTGTAGGCGTTGCCTGTTCTGTGCTGCGCGCCATACGGCGAAGACGGTCGTAGTTTTTATAGATTATGAAGATGATGCCAACCGCGGCAAGTGCCGCAATAAAAATTTGTGTCATAGGCTAAGCATAAAGTGTTCGAGAAGAAGACGAGTATTTACATTGCGCTGCATCAGTTCTGTAATGCTATCGAGTTGTTTGAGGATTGCAATGGTTTTAAGTTGTACTGCAGAGTTTTTTGTGGAGAGCATTTTTTGCCGAAAGTAGTGTGCGCAAAGCGGAAGGAACGTTTCTAGTTTATTCGTTTCTTTCTCTTTAACCAAATCTTGTACAGTATTCATTCGTGTTGCAATACTTGCATTTTCATCGAGAAATTGAATATGGCGGTACATATCTAGCAACTCCTGCAGTGCTTCGGGATTTTGAAGAAGCTGAATAGCGTGACCGCTTCGTCCTTGGGACAAAAAAAGTGCATTTGCCCGAAGTTCCGAATCTATTTCCGGGAACATTGTATCGAGTGCAGTTTTTACCTTTTCTTGGGGAGGCATGGTAAATGTAATGCGCCGTACGCGCGATACAATCGTAGGGAGCACGCGGCGAAGCGACTCTGCGGTTAAAATAAAAAGTGTTTTTGGCGGCGGCTCCTCGAGTATTTTTAATAGTGCATTTGCCGCATCAAGAGTCAGGCGGTCGATGCTTTCCATTAAAACGATTTTGTAATTACTTTGGGACGTGAGAGAGAGCCTCTCAATCAGGGTTCGTACGCTCTCGATTTTTAGCGTCTCGCCGGTATCTTTAAATTCGATGGTGTCGGGATGGCCGTGCTTTTCAATTTGAATACAGGTGGGGCATTTTTTGCAATAGTTATCCGGGCATTGCAGGATTGTCGCAAACGAACGCGCTACGCGGAATTTGCCGATTTTTTTTGGCCCGACAAAAAGATACGCATGGCTCGTCGATCCGCTGCGAATGTCGCGCTCAAGCAGCGCTAACTCTTTTTCGTGCCCGATAAGATTCCAGTTGTAGAACATGAGAATATTAATTAATCTTTTTCCACTCTGCTTCTTGGCGGCAGAGGAGTTCTTTTGCGCGCTGCGGCTCTTGCATAACCATCTTTATTGCGCGTTCGAGGCGAACCTTATTTTGCGAGCCCTTAAACAGTACAAGATCATTTTTCTGAAGCTCCTTTTTAAGGAGTGCTCCGGCCTCTTCTGCGGTAGTCAGGATTTTTATTGTAGATTTCTGGAGTCCATGCTTCAAGGCCTCTTCGGCAATAGTGCTTGCAAGATCGCCCACAGTAATGAGTAATCCCAGCCAGGGGTCAAGTGCACGCCCGATTTCTCTGTGCGCTGCCTCGGTATATTCACCGAGTTCGTTCATATTTCCTAGAACTGCAATTTTCCGTTCTGCGGGAAGCTCTTTGAGCAGTTCAAGTGCAGCAAGTACTGCTGTGGGTGAGGCGTTGTACGAGCTGTCCAAAATGTGTGAATTATGTATCCCTTGAATAAGGGACATGCGGCCGGGCGGCAGCGTAAAATCTTGTAGTGCTTCAATGCTTTTTTTAGAAGAGATTCCATAGTGCGCTCCAAGCAAGATGGCTGGCAGAAAAATATTACTATGGTACGAACCTAAAACCGGGAAGTGTGCACGCGCACTCTCATCGTCAAAAGTTAGATCTGCCGAAAAACCTTTAAGCGTATTGCGGAAGTTTTTTGCAGCAATCCCCTGCCTGCCCTTCTCGCGATTCCACCATAATGTTTTTGCTTTCAGTTTTCCCTCAAGCTGTTTGAGATGTGCATCGTCATAGTTTAGTACTGCGATACCATCGTGCCCCAACGAAGTTGCGAGATGTTTCTTTTCATGAAAGACGGCATCGGCATCCTTAAACTGCCCGCGTGCTTGATGCACGCGCTCGATCTTTGTAATAACCCCGACGTGAGGCTTCACATACTTGAGCAAGTGCTGAATATCCCCGGGCTTATCTGCTCCATACTCTAAAATCCAGAATTTATACTTTCGTCCAAAAAATGCATTCCATTTTGCACCGGCAATAACTTTGAGCCATTTATACGGTGAAGAAAATCCGGATGTCTGCTCTAAAATCCCCAGCAGTAGTCCAATTTCAGTATTATAACTTTTGGGGGGACGGTATACGGAATACTTTGCGCCGAGCACGGTAGCGACTGCTTCTTTCGCGCTTGTCTTACCCACCGAGCCGGTAATACCGATAATAATCGGCCGAACGCGCCATATCTTTATCTGTACTAAGAGTGCCAAGAAGCGCTCTATGGTTTTGCGTAATATTTGTCGGTGAGCGATCACGTGTGTATTATACATGGGCTTTTAACCTAACCTACTTATGAAAAAGATTGCATTTGCAGCAGCTACTCTTTTACTTCTTACCGCATGCGGTGCCGCTCCGGAGGCGCCTCCTGTAGACAATAACCCAACCCCATCTATGGAAGACAAATTTTCACATCAAGCGGCGGCGCCAAAGTCTGGCGATACGATCGCCACTATGACTACAAATAAAGGTGTAATTAAGATCCGTTTCTTTGCAGAGCAGGCGCCAAAGACTGTTGAAAATTTTACCGAACTGGCTAAGAAAGGATTTTATGACGGTCTTACTTTTCACCGCGTAATTCCCAACTTTATGATTCAGGGTGGCGATCCAGACGGTAACGGCACCGGCGGCGAAACCTGGAATAACGAGGTGTTGCTCGACGAATTTTCTGATGAGCTTACGCATTTGCGCGGGAGTTTATCTATGGCAAACCGTGGTCCGAATACCGGAACAAGCCAGTTTTTTATTGTTCAGAATCCACAAGGCACGCCATTCTTGGATGGCAGGCACGCAGTTTTTGGTCAGGTGTATGAAGGTCTTGAGGTTGTCGATGCTATCGTAAATTCAAAACGCGACGGTAACGATAAGCCAATTGAGCCGGTTATTATGGAAAAGGTTGAGATTAGTACTTTGTAGAAAGTGACAAAATTATAGTTAAACGAAAATGCCCCCATCGATCGATAGGGGTATTTATTTTTTAGCCTAAGCCTTCACAAACTTCACCACCTCCTCAAATGCTTTTGGCTCGGTAATCGCAAGCTCGGAGAGCATTTTGCGGTTGATGAGAACACGCTTGCGGCTTGCGGCATAGATAAAGCGGCTGTACTGAATCTCGAATGGTTGCAGTGCAGCATTCAAACGTGTGATCCAAAGAGAGCGGAAATCTCGTTTTCGTATTTTGCGGCTTACAAAGGCATACGAATCCGCCTTCATAAGGGCTTGCTTAGCCACACGATACTGATTTTTACGGCCGTCACGGTATCCTTTTGTACGTTTGAGGACCTTTTTGTGGCGTCGACGGGTTGTTACTCCTCCTTTAACTCGCATAGTAGTGGGGTAAAAAGACTAATAATTTGGTAAGAGCCGAGCCATATTGCGCTTATCTGCAGCATTTACGGCTTGGCCGGACTTATTTAGTTTTTTGGCGCGCTTGCTTTTATGTGCCATGAGATGGCTTTTGTGCGCCTTTTGAAAGCGAAACTTCCCGGTTCCGGTTACTTTTATACGCTTCTTTGCTCCGCTATGTGATTTTTGCTTCATAATTATTTAGGTTTAAACATCATAGTAAGGGTGTGTCCTTGTCGCTTCGGATTCATTTCTATCTCACCATGCTCGGTGAGCATCTTAGCAAACTCTTGCATCTTCTCGTGGCCGAGATCTTGGTGAGCCATCTCGCGGCCTTTCATAATCATAGAAACTTTAACTGGATTTTTATCCTTGAGAAACTCAATTGCCTTATTTGCTTTAATCTTGAGATCACCGGTGTCGGTTCGCATACTCAACCGTATGCCCTTCACTTCCCGTGCTTTACTTGCCTTTTTCTGCTTAGCGTCGAGCTTTTTCTGCTTATAAAGGAACTTACCGAAGTCCATGATCTTACAGACCGGTGGTTTGGCAGTGGGTGCTACTTCGACCAGGTCGAGATCCGCTGTTTTTGCCATCTCTAGTGCTTTTTCGATGGCTACGATGCCTAGCTGCTCTTCTTGCTCGTTGATGAGCCTAACAGTAGGAGCGCGGATACGTTCATTGCGGCGGAAATACTTAGCGATAAATCAGATAGATTAAGTGTAGCTGGAGTATTTTTGCAGGTGTTTTGGCCTTAGTCAAGGAGAAAGCTAGTGAGAAAGCCACCGCCGGCCTGCATATTGGCCATTTTGCCCTTTTGTGGTACAATAAATAAATGAAAAATAAATCTTCCAAGACAGCTTTCGATATTTTTCCACTCTTGCGTAAAAAATATCTCAGCATACTCATCTTACTTGCGATTATCGGGATACTTTTGCCCGGTTATCTGCATGGGGATGGGGCTCTTTTGCAGCTTTCGTACGGAGTGCTTACTTTTCTCGCACTAGGAACGCTTGGCCTGCATCAAAATATAAATTTTCGTCGTCTTTCTATAAAATTGCGCCCATTTGTCGTGGCCCGAATTTTACAGATTGCTGCAAGTTTGGCGGCTATAGTTTTGATTATTGTTACATTCAAAAATGCTCAAATTGAAGGTCAGTTCATCCCGCATATTATTTTATGGCTACTCGCGCTCGGTGTGGTTATCCAATATTTTGGAATTTTCCGCCTGGCCCGTGAGGCGAAAGATAAGCATCCGGAGCGCTGCGACTTTTGTTAGTTATTTACTGTATGGCTCAAAAACAAATAAAAAAATATATTAGATATATTGCATGGGCTGTTGCGCTACTGGCAGCCGGCGCGCTTGTGTATTACAGCATTGTGCAATACCGGGCGGGCGATGCACAAGAAGGTATTGTGGTATGCAGCGAAGAGGTTTGTTATAAAACCGTGCACATTCATGCCGATATAGATTTTGATCTGTGCGATACGGCATATGTACTTCCGCGCGAAACCGGCCCGCTGCAAAGCGTGCATACGCATAAAGAAAAGAATTTTCTGCACTTTCACGACAAGATTGAGCTGGATGTGCTAACCAAAGAACAAAAATCCGATGTGCGTTTGAGTATGGAAAATGTGCTGCAAACGTTTGAACTCACTCCTCAAAAATTTTGCGGTACCGCAGATGTTCAAATTCTTATTACCGTAAATGGCCGTGAAGAAAATTTGGCCTACGAATGGAGAGATGGCGATGACATCACTATTCAATTTAAAAAATAAATCACCGCTTTCATGGAAACAAATCTAAACATTTTTGTGCTTATCGGTGCAGCTGTTATCGATAGTATTAATCCATGTGCAATCGGAGTGATGATTTTTCTGCTGGCCTATCTTGTAAAAACAAACAAGCGTGCACATGCATTGCTGCTGCATGGTTTAGTCTATCTCGCTGCAGTATTCCTTACCTATTTATTGGCCGGGCTTCTTTTGTTGCCGGTTATTCAGTCTCTCAGAAACTTTTCTGTTAATGCATATTTGGCAATTGCCGCGGTTGTCGGAATATTCGGTATTTTTGAACTTAAAGAATTTTTTGCGCCCGGCAAGACTTCGTTTGTAGAAATTCCGCCCCGCTATTCGCGCATGATTAAAAATGCTTCCGAAAAAATGCTGGATAACTACGCGTTTACATTTGGATTGGGAGTCTTTGTTGCGCTCGTCGAGTTGCCGTGTACCGGTGCAGTATATCTTGCCGTCTTAACATTGATGTCATTTTCGGGCGTAACGCTTTCGAATGTTGTACTGCTGCTGCTGTACAATTTAATTTTTATTGCACCGCTTATTGTTGTGCTTGTCTTGTTTTACCGTGGATTTTCGAGTGCAAAACTCAAAAAATTGGTGCAGCGCTATAAGCCTTACACACGCCTTTTGACCGGTCTGCTCCTGCTGACGCTTGCCGGCTGGATGGTAGCCTTTATTTTGTTGTGATGAGTTTTAGGCGGGCGGATTGTCATCGACAACTCTCAGTTGCCAAGCCAATAGTGCGATGAGGCGCGCTAAATCGATTGGGGTTTCTGCTGGATACGGTACATGCCCGTTCCAAAATGTATTTATGATGTAGTTTTTGTAGTGCTGTAAAAGTTGGCCGTGCTCACGCGCCAATTCTTCGCACATTGTTTGTGTATTTCCATAAAAGATATGCGTTTGAATTTCATCTGTAAGATCAGCGATGAATTTTTCGGGATCGCAAAGTGTCTCTGCTAATTCTTGGCTGCCTGTATAAGATTCGTCGATATATGCATATGCAATATCTTCTAGATCGCCTTTATTGCCCCATAATCTTTGAGCGTTTCGTCTGTAGCCGTGCGTCTTTCCTGCAAGTGCTGTGAGAATCTGCTGTCCGGTTTTTCCTTTGCAGATTTCTTTGACAATGAAGTCGCGATACTCTTCGCGTATGGATAGTTGCGGATCTGTTTGGGTGCGGATTTCTACATAAATTTCCCGAATTGAATCTTGATAATCGCGTTCTGCATCTTCGGGAAGGATGCCTTTTTCTACAAGAAGTGAGAGCAGTCTCTTTGCTTTCCGCAAATTCATTGTACTTCCATGCTTTTGAGCAAATGCTGCCAATTGTGAGGTCGAGAGTTCTAATACCTGGATTATGATTTGGTCTGGAATTTGGTTTTTTGCCATGCTAAACGTTTGCCGGGCTGCTTGCGTGAGTACCTCTTCTAGTTGTTCGACCGGTATGCCAAATAATTCTGCAGGCTTTGCTAAGGCTTGTTGTTTGAGGGATTCACTGCGCGTCTCATTGCGTACAGCCTCAATAGGGCGAGTTCTTTCTGCGTCCCATTGATCTGCAACTTTGCGCAGAATTTTGTCTGGATCATTCTCTTCTGGAGCTGCGCCCAAGCGCTCTTTATTAAACAGAATCCAGTGACTCATGCGCTCTGCCATCGCAGCTATAAAGTGCTCACGGTCCGGATTTGGAACCGCCATGGCGCGAACATACTTTTCAGAGCAGCCCGGGAGCGGATCTGATTGTTGGCAGTGTTGAATATATACTCTGAGCATATCTTCTCCCTCCATTGGAACACTACAAGCAATATGATTGATAAGATCGTTATATAGTTCTTGAGAAAGTTCGCCGGACTTCTTTAGTGTATGAAGAGTTTCTCGGTATATCGCTTTACGGGTTTTAATTTGTTGGCTGATTTTTGAGAGATCCATTCCATTTGCAACGGTTTCACATAGCATGCGCTCTAATTCCAATGCAATATTTGTCGGCTTTTGGGGCTCTTTTCTCGAAGCTATATAGTGATTCCACATTGCAAATTGCAATCGGGACGCGAAGTGATCCCGGTCTTGTTCGTGCAATGCCTCGACCGCGATAAGTGCACTGAGAATAATTTCTATTTCATGGGATCCAATCCCCGACTCTAAACAGAAATAAGGCCCAAGTTTATACGCCAAGGCTTCGCAGAATTCGTCGGCATTTTTGAGGTTACAACCTTCTAGCATAATCTCATCTACTATAGTTGTAATTTCGGGAAATTTTGCTTGTTCAATGGTGGTTTGACGGGTCGTCATAGTGGTAGATTATTAGCCTTTTTGGCTTGTATGTCAAAAGAAGTCGACGTAGAGTATGTCTGATGATAAAGCGTCGGACAACTCGTTCGGTGAAGATTGGTGACCGCGTGTGCGGTTCTGAAGCCCCTGTCTTGATGCAGTCGATGTGTTCGGTGCGTACCGAAGATATTGATGCAGTGGTACAGCAGTGCCGTGCGCTGCAGGAGGAAGGGTGCGATATTGTGCGTGTTGCGGTGCCGAACTTTGAGGCCGCGGAAAATTTGTCCCGCATTAAAAAGCAGATCGATATGCCGCTCGTGGCCGACATTCACTTTGATTATCGTTTGGCATTGGCGGCAATAGCGCAGGGTGTGGATAAGATTCGGATTAATCCGGGGAATATCGGCGGT
>PCVQ01000007.1:0-13826 GCA_002796025.1 Candidatus Peregrinibacteria bacterium CG11_big_fil_rev_8_21_14_0_20_46_8 | reverse complement strand
AGCCGGAATTGCGGTGCGGCTTGGGGTGAACTCGGGATCGCTCGAGCAGCGGTTATGGAAAAAATACGGTCGTCCATCGCCCGAAGCGCTTGTGGAGAGCGCGCTCGATTGGATAAAGATTTTTGAAAAAAATCATTTTGAAAATTTCGTGGTCGCCTTAAAGTCGAGCGATGTTCCGGAGACCGTGGCAGCATATCGTATGATTGCCGCAGAGTGCGACTACCCGCTGCATCTTGGTATTACCGAGGCCGGCTTGCCGGAGTACGGTTCAATTAAGAGTGCGGTCGGTTTGGGCGCGCTGCTGCTGGATGGCATCGGCGATACGATTCGCATTTCGTTAACCGCCGATCCTGTTGAAGAGATTCGTGTTGCAAAATCTATTTTAAAATCGCTGCATCTCTATACAAAAGAGCCGGAAGTTATTGCATGTCCCACATGCGGACGCATCGAGGTCGACTTAATGAAGTTAACCCGCGAGCTCGATGAGCGCTTAAAGAAATTTGGAAAGCCGATAAAAGTTTCGGTTATGGGCTGTGCGGTAAATGGGCCGGGAGAGGCGCGCGAATCGGACTGGGGTATTGCCGGCGGCCGTGGTAAGGGTGCAATTTTTAGAAAAGGAAAAGTTGTAAAGTGGGTTGAGGAGGCTAACCTTGTCGATGAATTTATGAAGATGGTTGAGGCGGAAGAAGCTGCAAGTTAAAGCAAATATGCTAAGATAGTTATCTATCCATTTTTATTTATGATGAAGCGAGTTAAAAAAAAGCGCCTGGTTGTTTTAGGTTCCACGGGCTCCATTGGCTGCCAGACTCTCGATATTGTACGTGCGCACGCTGACTTTTTTGAAATTATTGCGATGAGTGCACATAGCAATAAAGAGCTGTTTGCGATGCAGTGTAAAGAGTTTGCTCCCCGGCATGCGGTTGTAACGAGTGAATCCAAAAATTCGCGTGCTGAATTGGGGATGCTGGCGCAACTGGATGAGGCAGATTGTATAGTGAATGCAATTGTTGGAGTTGCCGGTGTAATGTCTACGCTTGCGGCAGTGCGTGCAGGAAAAACATTGGCATTAGCCAATAAAGAATCGTTGGTGATGGCTGGTGAGTTGGTGATGCAGCTAGCTCATGAACATAGGGCTCGCATTTTGCCAATCGATTCTGAGCCGAGTGCAATTTGGCAGATAGTTAATGGCAATATGCGTGACGCAGCCCCAACTATTGAGCGCATTACGCTAACTGCTTCCGGCGGCCCTTTTTATGGAAAATTGCGGGATGAATTACGTCATGTTACTCCCGAACAGGCGCTTGCACACCCAACATGGAAGATGGGTGCAAAAATTTCTGTGGACTCTGCTACATTAATGAACAAAGCGTTCGAGTTAATTGAGACGCGCTGGCTCTTTAATATTCCGCCTGAGAAATTAGCCGTTTCGATTCACCGGCAAAGTATTGTGCACGCGCTGGTACATTGGACGGACGGAAGTGTTGGCGCAGCAATGAGTCCGCCGGATATGCGTATACCGATTTCTCAAGCGCTCTTTTATCCTGATCGTGCGGTGAATCCCGAGATTGACATGCCACGTCTCGATTTTTCAAATTTGCAGTTGCAGTTCGAAGCGCCTGACTATTCAACTTTTGAAGCTCCGAAACTTGCCTACGAAGTTATGAGAGAGGGCGGAATTTTGCCTGCGGTATTTTGCATGGCCGATGAGATTGCTGTACAAAAGTTTTTGCGCCGGGAAATAGAATTTTTAGATATTGTGGATGAAGTGAAGCGCACGCTTGATGTTACGCGGAATACTCCCCTTTCTGTAGAAGCTCTTAATGAATTATTCATATGAACTGTGCCATTTTATTAGCGGCAGGATCGGGCAAGCGCTTTGGCAGCGATAAATTATTTGCCGATTTGAACGGCATGCCGGTTGTTGAACATACGTTGCAGAATCTCCAGCAGTCGCCTTTTGTCGATGCAATTTGGATTGCAACGCATAAAAATAATCATGCGAAACTAGTAGAAATTTCACAACGATATTCTAAAGTAAGTGTTTTAGAGCGTGGTGGTGTTTCGCGATTTCAGTCGGTCAAAAAAGTGATTTCTCATATGGAGCCCTGCGATCTTGTGATTATTCAAAATGGCGCAAATCCCCTAACACCGCATGCAATTTTGGAAAAAACTGTGCGCGTCGTGCGCGGTGATATTGCGGGTGCCGCTCCGGCGATGCCGGTCGTGCCGACCATTAAAGAGCGTAAAAAAGACGGTACGCTGGTCACACTTGACCGCACGAATTTGTTTCTTATAGAGACACCGCAGGTTGTTCGTTATGAGGTATTCATGACGGCTCTTAAGAAAGTGAGCGGTACGAAATTTACCGATGATTTAAGCGTACTGGAAGCTGCAGGATTTAAAACAAAGTTAGTGCCGACCCATCCGCACAATATTAAAATTACGCTGGAGAGCGATCTTGAATATGCGCGCTTTGTACTGGGAGCCGTGACGCAGCAGACGTGTATAGGTGTTGGTGAGGATTCTCATTTCTTTGTACCCATGGAGGGAGTCCCGCGCGTTCATCGTTGCTTGCGGCTTGGAGGCATTGAATTGCAGAGCCATCCTCCGATGGACGCAGATTCCGACGGCGATGTTATTTTGCACGCCCTTTGTAATGCGATCGCATCGAGTATCGGCGAAGGCTCGCTCGGAACCTATGCAACAGGTATGGCGCGCAAAGGTCAGCGGGACAGCGCTGCATATTTGAAAGTAATATTAAAAAAAATGCGCGATAAAAAGTTTTCGCTTTTGAACTGCGCATTAAGTATTGAAGGGACGCAGCCGCAAATTGATCCGTTGGTGCCAAGGTTGAAAACCTCATTAAGTATGCTCCTAGATATTCCGGAAACCCGAATCGGCATTACCGCACATACTGGCAAAAAACTCACGCCCTTTGGGCGCGGCGAAGCGATGAAGTGCACGGCAAATGTGTTAGTGGCGCGGAGTTGATGTGGGTGGAATCAAGCCGCCGGTTTGGGTTGCTCCTCCGTTGTTAAGATTTTTCCGCACATCGCCGCAAGCTTTCGCACTTCTTGAAAAGGGCTTTGGGTAACATCAAGTTCCGCTTTTGCTGCACGGGAATGAATGACTTCCAATGCATCTGCGAACGCTCGTTGTTGCATTAGTTGACCTCTAAAAGTAACAAAACCCCTTGTTTCTAGGTCGTTGTATAGTGTAGCAAGTTTATCTCGAACATTTTGTGCTGCATCTAAGTATTCTTGCTGCTCCGCCGTTATTGTTTCGGCAGGCCTACTAAATGCTATGACATTCTGGTCGTTTGCATGCTCATTATGCCTAGTTTCGTTTGCTGCTGGCTTCATATTTTTGTGATTAGAAATAAAATTTATTATAGAGAAAATAATAATCCTGCTCTTGTAATAGGGTCAACCCGCCTGTATGCATAAGGTGTGGAGGAGTGTATGCTATAGGTGGATTATGCGATCTAAACATGCAATTTCGCTGCTTTCATATCCTAAAATAAATCTTGCGCTCGATATTTTGGGGCGCGATGAGAGCGGATATCATATTGTACAAACCGTGATGCACGAGGTGCGCGGTGGTCTGTACGATGAAGTACAAATTGAGACGCGTGATGATGAAAAAATCTTACTCCGGTGCGACAATTCTGAAGTGCCGGTTGGATCAGAGAGCGTGATGATGCGTGCGGTTCGCTATATGCAGCAGCTTGCTCGGCGTGAAGATGCAGCGGCTCAGATTCGCGGTGCGACTATTTTTCTCAAAAAAAGAATCCCCATTGCGGCGGGTTTAGGAGGAGGGTCGAGTAATATTGCTGCAATTTTAAAGGGATTGGCTCAGTTGTGGGGCGTAGAAGATTGTGTCTTTGATTTTGCTCGCGAGTTCGGCTGCGATGTTCCGTTTTTTTTATTTGGCGGCACGGCATTGGGCGAGCATTATGGGGAGAAAATTACCACTCTGCCGCCACTTCCATCTTCAAAAGGAGGTGCGTTGCAATTTGAAATTATAGACACCGGTATGCAGGTAAAAAGTGAAGATGCCTACGCCCGGCTGGATTTAAAAAAGTGTGGGAGCAATACTGCAATGACTGAAAAAATGATAGCCGGACTTAAGAGCGATGATCTCCGCGCCGTATTTGAAAATCTGCACAATGATTTTGAAATGGCCTTGCCGGGTGAAATCTATGGTAGTCAAAATCCCGCAGAAAAAATCTTACTTGCCGGCTCGGGCGGCTCAAAAGTACGCATTCGTTATTTATAAATGCCTTGCCGGTGTCCGATATCAAGAATCAATATGGTGATTTCTTTTTTGAATAGACGATAGAGGATGCGATAGGGCCAGGCGCGGATCGAATAGATTTCTAGTAATTCGCCTTGTAGTTTTTTGCCTGCGTGAGGCTCTGTTTTAAGTACGTCGATTGCACGAAAAATTCGCTTGAGATGAATTTTTGGTAACTTCCGCAGTGATTTTCTTGCTTCATCCGAATAGACAATTTTGAACATCAATCTTCAAAATTAAGCTCTTTTTTAATTTCTGCTTCGCTGTAGCGTTTTTTACTCTTAAGCGCAGCTTGGATATTCTTAAGCAATTTTTTATCACTCATAATTTCAAGTGTTTCTTGCCATCCTTCAAAATCTTCAACCGGCATCATGACGATTTTTGCCTCTCCTTCAACGGTAATTGTCAATGTAGATCCCGGGCGCTCGGTTGTTTTAATAAGTTGAAAAAAGTTTTTGCGTACGTCGGTGGCTGACAATGTTTTTTTCATATGTACATTATAACGTACATCACCCTGCCGCGCAATAATTAGTCATACTTCTGCCGCCCTTTAATTGCGCGTCCAAGCGTTACTTCATCTGCGTACTCTAAATCTGCACCGACTGGAATGCCGGTTGCAATACGGGTTATTTTTAGATTGAACGGCGCGAGCAGTTTTTGAATATAAATTGCCGTTGCTTCGCCCTCATTCGAGGGATTTGTTGCAAGGATAATTTCAATTTCTCCGCTTAATTTTTTTACGCGGTCAATAAGCTCTTTAATTTTTAAATCTTCCGGCGCGATTTTGTCGAGAGGCGAGATGCGGCCATGCAGTACATGGTAGACGCCGGTATACTCTTTAGATTTTTCGATCGCTTCTAAATCGAAAATCTGTTCGACAACGCAAATAGTGCGCTGATCGCGCTTCGGATTCATACACGTTCCGCAGAGCGCGCCGTCGCACAGCATCTGGCACTGGCGGCATAGGGTAATGCCTTGTTCAATTGAGCGGAGCGCATCAGAAAGATCGCGTGCAATGGTGCGGTGTGAGCGCAGCAAAAAATATGCATAGTGCTGGGCCGTTTTTTTTCCGACGCCCGGCAGTTTTGCAAATGAATCGATGAGTTTTTGTATAGATGGTGGAAACATCGGGCGCCTTACTTGCCAATTAATTTTAAAAACTCTCCCCGTGTATTCATATTCTTTTTAAATAGCCCGCGCATTGCAGAAGTCAGCATCGTACTGCCTTGTTTTTTTACTCCGCGCGCCATCATGCAGAGATGTTTTCCTTCCAGAACTACACCCACACCTTTTGGCGCGATTAAGCTCTCGAGTGTCTTTGCAACCTCTACGGTTAGCCGCTCTTGATTTTGCAAGCGCCGCGAAAAAATCTCGACAACACGCGGGATCTTTGAAAGCCCGATAATTTTTCCGTTTGGAATATAGCCGATATGCGCTTTCCCAAAAAAGGGAAACATATGGTGCTCGCACATCGAATAAAATTCGATATCTTTTACAATAATCATTTCGTCATAATCCACCGCATCAAATGTTGTAATAAGTTCTTTTGGATTGAGCTTGTAGCCTTCGAGCATTTTTTCGTATGCTGCCGCAACGCGCCTCGGGGTATCTACCAGTCCTTCACGCTGCACATCTTCACCTAATGCGCGAATAACATCGGCAATTGCAATTTCTAGCGCCCGACTTTTGGCGGCTCCGTTGGTCGTTACTTTTTTTATCGATTGTTTGATGCGTTGCATAGATTGAGAAAGTATTGGTGGATACGAAGATCGTCGGTGAGTTCCGGATGAAAAGTTGTTGCGAGTTTGCTTCCTTCCTGCACCATAATTGGAGAGCCCTCGTATTCTGCCAATATTTTTGCTCTATTTGAAGCCGAAATAATTCGCGGTGCCCGGATGAAGATTGCATGAAATTTTGATTTTTGATTACTGAGTCCTATCTCGACATCTGCTTCAAAGCTGTTGAGTTGGCTGCCATAGGCGTTACGCTCTACTTCGATATCCATTATCTTCATGCGCGCAAGGAGAATGGCGCCTGCGCATGTGCCCCAAATTGGCAGATCGGAATGTGCCTGGAGTTCCTTTTCCAACCCGTATGCCTTCATAAGATCTCCTATTGTTGTCGACTCACCTCCCGGGATAATAAGGCCACTGAGTTGTGTGATTTGTTCGGCGGATTTTACGGCAACGGGTTTTATGCCGCATTTTTTTAAGCATGCGAGATGCTCTTCTACCGAACCTTGGATGTCGAGTACTCCGATTGACATTTAGAAAAATTAATGTTTAAAATATTATTACACTCAGGCAGGTTGCGATTTTAACAGAATTTCACTTCCTATGGCTTTCTTTTCAGAAATATTTTTCTCAACACTTATTGGCAAACCGGTATATACCCTGGATGACAAATATTTTGGCCAGTTCCGCGATTTTATTGTGCGGCGTAAAAAAGAAAATTTCGTAGTTACGAAAGTGCGCATTCGCGATCGAAACGGCAAGCGTATTATTATTCCCTGGGAAGATATCCACTCCATCGAGACGGTTCCGGTAAGTTTTCGGCTCAAAAAAAAGCGGGACGAAATTCGCGGTATCGAATATGCTGAAGATGAGTTCCGGGTTAAGCGTGATTTTTTGGATCAGCAAATTGTGGATACTCAGGATCATCGTGTGGTGCGCGTGAATGATTTGCGAATTGTCTCTGTAGGCAATGAGCTCTTTGTTGTTGCTGCGGATATCGGATTTCGTGGATTAATGCGGCGTATTGGTTTTGAGTCACTGCTTCTTGCATTCGCGCGTTTTTTTCGGCTGCCGATGCGCAACAAATTAATTGCCAGTAAAGATATCGATCCGCTGCCTGCGCGGCTGCGTCACCGTATTCAATTAACGGTTGGCCAGGATGAATTAAAAAATATGCATCCGGCTGATATCGCAGATATTGTCGAAGACTTAGATACATTTGAGCGGCTGTCGATTTTACAGACACTGCCAACGCAGAAAGTTGCAGATGCACTCTTTGAATTGGAAGCAGATGCCCGCAAAGCTTTGGTGAAGCAGTTAAAGGACGAACAACTGTCGGGTTTTTTGGAGCAGATGTCGCCGGATGAGGCAACAGATATCGTAGCGGAATTGCCTAAGCGCCGTATGCATCGGGTTATGCAAATTATGAAGCGCAGCGAAGCGGAAGAGATTCGAAACTTGTTAAAATTTAAAGAAGGCACTGCGGGCTCGATGATGACGACGGAATTTTTAGCATTCTCTGGTGATACAACTGCGCGCGATGCGCTCGCAACATTGCGAAAAACTCACCAAGATGCGGAGCAGATTTATTATCTTTATATTGAGGGGCCGAATGGTGAATTAACCGGCGTGGTCTCGCTGCGTGAACTGATTTTTGTGGAACCTAAAACGCAGCTCCAGAATATGGTAAAAACGGTTCCGCATTCGGTAGAACTCAACGATGATGTCGATACCGTTATCGAACAATTTACCAAATATGGATTGATTGCAATGCCAGTAGTGGATGAGCAAAATCGCATACAGGGTGTCATTACCGTCGACGATGTATTGGGAGAGTTGGAGGAGGAAGAATGAAGAAATAATCAATAATCAAAATTTGTTATTTGGAATTTGGAAAGCTTGATAATTCCTCCCTATGTCCCTCAAAACTAAATTACGCTCACTTCTCATGGTACTGGCCGTTATCGGCCCTGGTATCATCGCAGCCGCAGCCGGGAACGATGCTGGCGGTATTACCACCTATTCAGTTGCAGGTGCAGATTTCGGCTACGGACTGTTGTGGAGTGTTATTCCGGTTACCATTGTGCTTATTGTGGTACAGGAGATGTGTACGCGCTTGGGTGTAGTCAGCGGCAAGGGTCTTGCAGATTTAATTCGTGAATCGTACGGAGCCAGGATTACTTTTTATATTTTGGGCGGTTTGCTTATTGCAAATCTCGCCACCGTTGTCTCGGAATTTGCTGGTATAGCAACAAGTCTCGAAATTTTTCACGTGCCGCGCTTTGTTTCGGTACCGGCTGCCGCGATTCTTGTTTGGGTTATTATTACGCAAGCCAATTATCGTATTGTCGAGAAGATATTTTTTGTCGGTGCACTTCTTTATATTGCCTACATTGTTTCCGGATTTTTAGCGCAGCCGGAGTGGGATCAAGTGGTGCGCCATGCCGTTGTTCCGAGCTTTGAATTCAGCAGGCCGTACATTTTGCTGCTTATGGGAATTGTTGGTACAACCGTTACGCCTTGGATGCAGTTTTATATTCAGGCCTCGGTGGTAGAGAAGGGCGTGCAGGTAAAAGATTACAGATTTACAAAAATCGATGTGGCGACCGGTGCAGTTACCGCGAGCCTTGTTGCTTTTTTTATTATGGTTGCAAGTGCCGCAACGCTCTTTCCGCACGGCATTCAAATTGAGAGTGCGGCTCAGGCGGCGGTTGCGCTTGAGCCCTTTGCCGGACGCTTTGCAGAAATTTTATTTGCCGGCGGGCTGCTCAATGCATCGCTGCTTGGCGCGATGATCGTGCCGATTGCAACTTCGTACTATATTTGTGAGGGACTTGGATTTGAGTCGGGAGTGAATAAGGATTTTAAAGAGGCACCGGTTTTTAATGGAATTTTTACCGTGTTAATTGTCTTGGGTGCAATTCCGGCGCTCTTTCCCCAGGTGCCGTTGATTCGAGTGATGCTCGGTGCGCAAATTATTAACGGCATTCTCTTGGCGCCGGTGTTAATTTTTATTGTATTGCTTATGCAAAAAGAGTGGCTCATGGGCGCACACCGCAATGGCCCCATATATAACTTATTTGTGTGGGCGGTTATTTTACTGGTGATTGCATTGAGCGTGGGTGTGGTCGTGGGGACTTTTATGTAAAGCAATGTCGTGCTTGCCTTGTCGAGTGCTCTTGCTTGATCACCCGAATATGACAGGTAGATTGGGGGCGGTTATTTCTCTAATCTAAAATTTCATTATGCAGAATTTAAGCATGGTTGATGCATTCGGAGGTGAATATGAAGTATCCGTTTTCCCTACACCCGTGAATGCAGTGACTTTGGTGGATGGCGTTTCAAATCGTGCAGAAGAAATTGCTCATGAGCTTGGTATGACGGTGCATGATTTAA
Organism: Candidatus Peregrinibacteria bacterium CG11_big_fil_rev_8_21_14_0_20_46_8; assembly: GCA_002796025.1. GTDB lineage: Bacteria > Patescibacteriota > Gracilibacteria > UBA1369 > UM-FILTER-53-11 > 21-14-0-20-46-8. Next base: position 4,401 of record PCVQ01000007.1, on the reverse strand, counting down.
GAAAAGTTCGGGGTATTGAGAGAAAATCAGATGTTTTGCAAGAAGCATTGAACCAAACTGGTACTTTACGTTCTGCCGCTTGGCTTGGTCGCGGTGGTATGGATGATTTCTTGAAGAAAGGTGGTGTAGATGCATTTTGGCAGCTTCGCGATAGTGGGGTTCAAGTAGTGGGTCGTTTGGGCAACGGTGTTGGGATGGATGTACAGGCTGCATTCGATAGTGGAGTCTTAGTTGCAAGAACGCCTCGAGGGAATGCAGAGGCCGTTCGTATTTGGCAGGATTTGATTTTGCATGCCTTGTTTGCAAATGATGTTGATTTGATGATTAATCCCGCATTGAAAGATAGCAACAATTTTAAACATGCAAGCGACACGAACAAGTTGACTTGGGATAGAAAAGATCTCGCTGCTGAAGTGAATCCAGACTCATGTGATGAATTGCCGGAGAAAGCAAAAGCTATGGCTGAATATTTGCGGGGCAAAAAAGTTACTATTCTTGGTGCTGGCCGGATTGGTCGTGAAGTTATAGCTAAATCTCCATTTTTAAGAGAGGCGGATATACATGTGTTTGATCCATATCCCCCAAAGGATATTGCGAATATCACGGTACATAATAGTTCGAAAGATGCGCTTGCAGATGCAGAACTCGTATTGCTCCATATGTCTGGGGCAGACCGTATGATTGGTGCTGAAGAATTAAAGCTCGTGAAAGATGGGGCGAAGATTTGTAATATGGCACGTGGGGGCATAGTGGATCCTAAGGCACTTTTTGAAGCAATAGAATCAGGTAAAATCTCAGGAGCTGGTCTCGATACTCATCTTGTTGAGGGCGATGATACAGCGCAGTATGTGCATTTGCCTTCAAGTAGAGTTGATTGGAGTGATGAGCATTATGCAGTTGCATTGCGAAGACATTCAAAAGTAATTGGCACCAACCATTCTGCTGCGAGTGATGAAAAAGCACAGGCAATCAATGCCGAAGACGGTATACGTGCAATTCATCATTATAACAGGTTTGGAGAACTTCAGGATGGAGTCTTGGTGCCTGCTGCACAATTCCCATACGATGCTTTCATGCAAGAGCGAGATGGGCATTTGGTTCCGGTTGAAGCGAATGGCCATCCCCGTATTGTTATTGAGTCAATGCATGACGGTTTAGTGCCTGGTTTGATGGATGATGTCCATAGGGCAATTGCTGCTAAATTAGGTTGGGCTAAATTAAATGTTGTTGGCGGTAAAATTTCTCCGTATGAATATCGTCAGGGAGATGAGCGTCGGCGTAATGCAATAGCGCTACAGGCGGTTGAAGTGCCTGCACGATTTGGACAGATGTCACCTGCAGAAATGCAGCGCTCATTTGGTGAACTAATTCGTTTGGTCGAATCAGAGCGTGGTATGCGAAAAGCGCGCATTCTTTTCCCTCGGAGGAAAAATACATAAGCTCTACCTACACCCCCCGCTCCGCATATCTACTCTCTAGTTGCGCAATTTCAAAACTCTGCATCGGTTCGCCGAGGTCTTCTGAGACGCGGGCGAGGATGTCGGGGTTATCATAGTGGAGTGTTGCCTCTACGATTGCGCGGGCGCGTTTTTCTGGGTTGCTCGATTTGAAAATGCCGGAGCCTACAAAGACTCCTTCTGAACCGAGCTGCATCATGAGCGCGGCGTCGGCCGGTGTAGCAATGCCGCCTGCCGCAAAGTTTACTACTGGCAATTTGTAGATGCCACTTGCGGCTGTGTTATTTAATTCGGCAACTTGTTCCGCCAGCTCTTCGCTAATCCGCATCTCCTCCGCCAGTGCGGCGCGGCGCTTTTTATCTGCGCTGCACAGTTCTGCAAGTTCTTTTTGTATCGTGCGCATGTGGCGCACAGCCTCCACAACATTGCCGGTACCGGCCTCGCCCTTGGTGCGGATCATCGCGGCGCCTTCTTGAATGCGGCGCAGTGCCTCACCAAGATTCCGTGCTCCGCACACAAACGGAATTTTGAATTTCGATTTATCGATGTGGTGCTCTTCATCCGCCGGAGTGAGAACCTCGGATTCGTCAATGTAATCTATGCCAAGTGCCTCCAGGATTTGCGCCTCAACAAAGTGGCCAATGCGAACCTTCGCCATCACCGGAATCGTTACCGCGGCCTTAATCCCTTTAATCATTTTCGGATCGCTCATGCGGGCTACCCCGCCATCTTTGCGGATATCGGACGGCACGCGCTCAAGCGCCATCACCGCAACTGCACCCGCAGCTTCAGCAATTTTCGCCTGATCGGGAGTAACCACATCCATAATAACGCCGCCCTTCATCATTTGGGCCAGGCCTTTTTTGAGGGTTGGAGTGTTTTTAATTGGTTGGTGGGGACCATTCATAGCGCGCGCATTGTAGCACGAGCACTTGTAGAAAAATACCCAATTTTTAAGGTGTGGATGGCTTGGTGAAGGCCGGAATGGCTTGCGGATCTGTGCACGTGCACAGATGGATTTTTTTAGATTTGATGTGCATGTAGAAGAGTTTTTGTTGATTTCTAGGCTAAAGACAGCTATCATGTCTACGGTAATCCAGCTTGACCCAGTCAGCTTGAAAAAGCCTCCATCGGGGGCTTTTTCCTTTATTTGAAATATTTTTCTCGTGTCGACAGAGGTGGAGCTGACGGGAATCGAACCCGTGTTAGCATGGTTGGTAATCCAGCTAAGGCACCAGACCCAGCCCCAGTCTCTGCCGACTCAGACGTTCTATCAAACCGAGATGAACAATCTCTAAACTTTTTCCTACAAAAAGATGAACGGAATATATTATTTTTGTTTCATTGTATCCACCCCCGCCCATGCCAGCGCAAACGCTGTCTTCATAGTCACGTAAAAGCTTTGATGTTCAATAATGACGCCCATCATCTCGTCTTTATTATATGAATAAATTGCGACCTTGTTCTGCGGAAAGATATCGATATGAATTTTGAGCGGAAGTTTTTGCGGATCGATGTATTTAATTTCTCGTAATTGCGCCTCCTCTGTTTTAGGGTGCTCTCGGCTCATAGGTAGGTAACCGCAGACAATGCCCCGGTATACTTGTTTGTTCGCGATGCGCCGGGGCAGAAAGTCTTCTTCAAAATATTTTATGATTTCCGGATGCGCATTTTTCAGCTCGATGCCCATAAAACTTTCACGCACGGAATCGGGAACTTCAAGCAGCTGCTCACAAATTTGAATGATCCCCTGCACGCCTTCATAAAAAGTAATTTTAGGTTTGTTTGCTGATTTGTTATAGAAAGCCAGCAGTTCCGGCAGTGCTCGCTGTAATGCAGTTGCGCCGTCAACATAGTGCTTTACAAGAAGAGTCGGATCGGTTGGAACAAAATATTTTACGCCGCCTTTGTCTATATATGAGACATGGCCTTTCTTTTGCATCGATTGCAGCAAGCTGTAGGTGGAGGTCCGATTTTCATCGAGCCGTTTTGCGAGCGAGTTGGCTCCACTCATGCCAAGCTCTAACAGCTTGAGATACAGGTGCGCCTCTTTTTGCGTCATGCCGAGTTTTGAGAGGAGTGAATTATCCATAGTTGACTTAAATCATCGACATATAAATTATAGCAATTTAATCTGTTATTTACAATCGATGGCGCCCCTTTGACTCTGTATGCTCGACAAAGTTGACAGTATGGATTAGTATTGTTTTCTTTGTTGCACGAACTATGAATACTCTGCTTGAACGCGTACAGAAATATAAGGCATCGGTAGATCGAGCTCGGATTGAGCACATTGGAGGTGCAATTGGTATACCGCATGCAGAAGTTTATGGAGTGATGGAGCATAAAAGTCGCGGCGGCTCGCATAAAGACCGTGCGGTTGCGCAGATGACACTCGCAAAAATTGCTGCCGGCGAACTTACCGAAGGCGATACCGTTGTTGACTATACAACTGGCAGTGCCGGCAATTCTATTGCGGTACTGTGTCGTGAAGTTGGATTGCGTGCAAAAATTATCATGCCAAGCAATATTACTGAAGAGCGGGAACAAATGATTCGCGCAGCTGGTGCCGATTTGATTTTAACGCCCGGTGATCACATACTTACACCGCAAGAAATTGCTGCCGGGATTTCCGAACACCAAATATGGGTGCGCGGCGCGGTTGCCCGTGCCCGGCAAATTTGCACTGAAGAAGAGCGGCATGTATTGCTGAATCAATCTGACAATCCAAATAATCCGCGAGCATTTCATCCGCTTGCTATGCAGATTTTGGATTACTTTAAAGATTTGTCACCAACACATATTATTACTGCTTCGGGTACCAGTGCCACTGCGATTGGAATTGCAGAAGTTGTTCGTGCGCGTTTAGCGCCCACGCAAGTTGTTGCCGTTGATTGTCAGAAATCGGCATCTACATGGGCTTTAAAGTACGCACGGGACTTTA
>PCVQ01000033.1 GCA_002796025.1 Candidatus Peregrinibacteria bacterium CG11_big_fil_rev_8_21_14_0_20_46_8 | reverse complement strand
GGACTTTACTCATACGCCGCATAAACTTTTTGGAACCGGGCCGGGCGCTGCTTCTCCTATTGCCCGTTCGGGAATCGAGCTTATTGATGAGGTGCATTGCGTTAATGATGAGGCGGCATATGATGTTTGCCGTGAGGTGAAAAAGCGCGGACTTTCCATAGGGCCCACAACAGGTGCTAATATTCTTGTGGCACGTACTATTCTTCAGGACGAAATCTCATCGAGAGTTGTAATTATTTGTCACGACAGTGCCGATCGCTATCGCAGCGTCGGCCTGTAATCTCTATGTATTCTATGACGTCAACTTGTAAAAACTGTTCGCTACAATTTAAAATCACGGATGCAGACCGGGCGGTGCATAAGGAATTCGAGGTGCCGGCACCGACGCTCTGTTCCGATTGCCGGCATCAGCGCAGGCTTGCGTTTCGAAATTCGCGCAATCTATATCAGAGAAAGTGCGATGCCAGCGGCAAATCGATTCTTTCGATTTATTCGCCCGATATACCATTTACGGTATATTCGCCGGAAGCCTGGTGGAGCGATTCATGGGATCCATGCGACTACGGTCAGGAAGTAGATTTTTCGCGCCCATTTTTTGAGCAGATCCGCGAAGTTATGGAGCGTGTCCCTTTGCTGAGTAACATGGTCTGGAATTCGACAAACTGCGAGTACTGTATTTTTTGCGTTACTTCGAAAAACTGCTATCTCTCTACGCGCGTTGGAGATTGTGAAGATGTCTTTTATTCGTATTTGACGGTAAACGGTAATAACTGTTTTGACTGTTACAACACATATGGATGTGAGCTCTGTTATGAGTGCATCGATTGCTGGAAATGTTACGGTTCGCAATATTTGCAGCTTTGTAAGGAGGCGGTCGATTCTTATTATTGTTATGACTGTGTGGGAGTGAGCAATTGTTTTGGATGTGTTGGGCTGCGGAATGCCGAATATCATATTTTTAATAAAAAGGTTTCTAAAGAGGAATATGAAAAATTTATAGAATTATATCGCGCGGCAAACAAAGATGAACTCGCCGTAATGCTTAAAAAATTTGAAGCGGCAAAGCTGGCAACGCCGCATCGTGCAACTATTCTTACAAATACCGAAGACTGCACCGGTGATTTTATTGTTCGTTCAAAGGATGTGCACGAGGGCTATGATGTGGAGGAAGTCGATACCGGCCGCTATGTGTGGGGCAGTGAGTTTTGCAAAAATATCTATGACACCACGTTCGGTTATTATTCTGAGCATTGTTACGAACAGATTTCAAATACGCGCAGTACAAATATTCTTTTTACTTTTAATGCTATTGATTCCCATAATCTTACCTACTGCTTAATGTGCTATGGCAACACACAGGATTGTTTTGGCTGCGTATCTATGAACAAAAAGCGTTACTGTATTTTGAATAAGCAGTATTCAAAGGAAGAGTATGAGGCCCTCGTTCCGCGCATAATAGAACATATGAAGAAGACGGGCGAATTTGGTGAATTTATGAATCCACAACTATCTCCTTTTGCGTACAACGAGACGGTTGCCCAGGAATATTTCCCGCTCACAAAAGAAGAGGTTTTGGCAAAAGGCTGGCGCTGGAAAGAGAAAGACAAGAAGCAGTATTTAGATGGCGGCGATTTGCCGGAAGGAGTTTTGTCGTGTATTGAGTGTATGAAGAATTATAAAATCGTTCCGCAAGAAAAAGTTTTTTATAAGGAGCGCAAAATACGTGCGCCGGATAGGTGTCCGGACTGTCGCCATCGGTCGCGCTTTGAAAAGAGGAATCCGAAAAAGCTTTGGGGGCGGGCATGTGCAAAGTGTAAGAAGGTTGTTCAAACCAGTTATGCACCGGATCGGCCCGAGATTATTTACTGTGATGAGTGCTATTTGAAGGAGGTGTATTGATTCGCTATACTCAATATATGATTACATCTGGAATGAAGCGAAAAATTGTTCATTTGCTAAAAAAGCAGGATGTGGTGAAGGCTGCCGTGTTTGGTTCTTTTGCACGCAATGAAAATACTTTAAAAAGTGATTTAGATTTAATTATTAAGTATAAAGGTCAAAAAAGTTTATTTGATTTATTTGATTTAAAGGAAAATTTAGAAAAAATTACTGGGAAAAAGATTGATTTGCTGACATATAACTCAATCAATCCTAAATTGCGTTCTGCTATTTTGAAAGAACAGAAAATTATCTATGAAAAAAGATCCTAGATTACATATGAAAAAATACACTCTCGCTTCCCTGCTCCTAATCATCGGTGTGCTTTTGGCCGGCAGTATTTCATCTGCGCAATTTAGCGACGTGGCTCCCGCGCATGTGAATATCGATGCCATAAATTATGTGCGCGATAATGGGATTGTTGCCGGATATCCCGATGGTACGTTTGGTCCGGCTAATCTTATTAATCGTGCGGAATTTGTGACGATGATGGTACGGACGCGCTTTGATCAAGCGCGGATTGACAGCTGTACCGCAGCGCGCTTCCCGGATGCGCCTGCCAGTGAGTGGTACGGGAAATTTGTCTGCGTGGCCGTAGCCGAGGGCATTATTGCCGGATACCCCGATGGGACTTTTAAGCCCGCTAACAGTTTAAATTTTGCTGAAGCATCGGCAATTCTTGCGCAGTCGTATGGGCTGCCTAAGAGCGGCGATGTCACATGGTATGAGCCCTTTGTGAACGGCCTTGCCGGGCGTAATGCAGTACCGGCGACGATCTATGCCTTTGATAAAAATGTTACGCGCGGAGAAATTGCAGAAATGATTTACCGGCTCGATGCCAATGTAGATACGAAACTTTCGCTTACCTATGATGCGATCGATAAAAATGAGCTGGAAGTTCCCGAATTGATCGTGGGAGAATCCGACCACTATCAGGTTTCTCAGCACACCATTGTTTCTCAAGATAAAATTACAATCGACGGTATGCTCGAACTCATGCCAACACCGGACGCCGAACATGAAGCGCCGGATGCATTTGAATTGATTGCAGAAAATGGTGACATCGAGATTAACGGTACGCTCAAAATTGCGGGCGCCGGCAGCGGAGAGGTTGCATATCAAAAGTCGCGCGATGGGCGCAGTTTAACTGCGTGGCTCCGCTGGCCGGTTGCGCATGCACAGAACTCGGGCGCGGTGCTCGACGGACGTTTTTCGCCAATATTCGGCCAGCGCTCCATTCGTCTTACTGCGCGGCGGGGGCATATTGTTATAAACAATACTGCAACCCTGCAAACTTTGGATGGGCCCGATGGCAATGATGTGATGATCACCGATTACAATAATGCAGCAGAATTTGAAGCGGCAGCCGGTAAGGATGGCGGCGATATCGTTTTGAACGCACCCCAAGGCCAGGTGCGTATTATTGTTCCTCATAAAGATGTCAACGGCATCGCGCTTTTTGAGCTTGGTAATGGCGGAAACGGCGCCAATGTTACCGTTGAATTTGATCGATTTGCCGAAGGAACAAGTTTTGATGAAAAATATACGTTGCGCGGCGGTAATGGCGGGCGCTCGGGGAAACTTATTCCAAATACAGGACTGTATCCCCCGGTTGTATACTACATGCGTATGCCGAATGGCCTTATAGAAGGGCCAATAGATCCCAAGCCGAGCCTGCTGAATCCGCATATCGGTCTTGGAGAGAGTATAAGCAGTGATCGCCTGCTTGTATTAGGTGGTCTTGCCGGCGATGGCGGTGAAGTGAGTGCAAATATTGCAGAGGAGCACGATTTTAAGAATTTAAATTTAATCGAATTTGTGGGCGGTAAGGGTGGCGACGGTGTGCGAAAGGGAGGTGCTGGCGGGGATGCGCTTTACAATAATATAAACCAACTTGCTTTTACTGCTACCGGCGATGAAGCGCCGACGGCCAAAGCAATTGGAGGTATTGGCGGTGATGTGGTCTTTAATCATCTTCCGGTTAATTTTGCAGAAGGGGGCCGCGGTGGCCTCTGTTTTGTACAAGGAAATGGCGGCTTTGACGGCGCACATGAGACAGCACAAGAAGCCGCCTCTCAAGGACAAGCTGGTGGCGGTGCCTCGTGTTTTATGGGTAATGGCGGAAATATTTTAAAAGATGAAAATGTTCCGGGTGAGTTTGCTACCACGCCATATACATTTAGCAGCTATAAAGAATTGCTCGAAGAGTTTTATGTGGAATCAAAAGGAGGTGACGGCGGAGCTGCTGCTATTATTCCGGCTACGGCAATTGCCGGACCCGGCGGCAAAGGCGGAAATTCATGCAAAGAAGGCGATCAAGGAATTGGGGGTGAAGGTGGGAAAGGCGGCGATATTTTTGTGGTTCAGGCAGGCGAAGGTGGCCGCGGATACATTGGTGGCCGCGGTGGAGATATGTACAAAGTGCAAGCCGGCCGCGGCGGCGAAGGCGGTAATGGCACAGAGCATCCAGGTGCCGGCGGCGAAGCAGGTGGATATGTCGGAGCTTTTGCTTCAGTTGAAGCTGGCCGTGGTGGTAAGCAATTTGACGGCAATGCAGCACGGGCCGACTCGGGCGAAGTAAAAGCACCACCGGAATTGCATGGCGAGTCTGGAAATACCGGCACAATTTGCGAGATTGAGCCGGACGAAGAGAATTTAAGCAATATACCGCAAAATGATGCTCCAGCATCATCAGAAGGACAGTACTGTGATTATACAGGATACTGTTGGACAACAGATGATTGGTGCGCCGTATCATTTAAATTCAATGATTGGCAGGGGAAAAAAGATTTCTGTAAGTTAGATGAGGATGGAGAACCAATTCGAACTAAATTCGGTAGGCCTAGTTAGAAATACTACCGTAGATTTTTAGGCCACATACTCCTTCCACGATTTAATTCGCAGCTCGTCTGCGCTATAGCGCCGGATGGCTTCGATTACAATGCGTGCAATTTGCACATTGGTAATGAGCGGAATGTTTGAATCCACGGCGCGGCGCCGGATCAAATAGCCATCTGTAATATCTTCGTGCCGGTATGATTTTGGAATGTCGATAACAAGATCGATCTTTTTATCTGCAATATAGTCGATTATGTTCGGTTTTTTCTTTGCCCGTGCTTTATGCAGAATTTTGGTGCGAATTTTGTGCTGTCGCAAAAATTTTGCAGTGCCTTCGGTAGCGTAGAGCTCAAAATTCATATCCACTAATTTTTTAACTGTAGGCAGCAGGTCGAGTTTGTTTTCGAGTTTACCGATGGTTAAACAGATGCTCTTCTTTGGAATTGTAAAGCCGGTAGAGATCATCGCTTTGAGTAGTGCTTCGTACATATCGTCGCCAAAACATGCAACCTCTCCCGTCGAAGCCATCTCGACACCGAGCACCGGATCGGCTCCTTTGAGGCGTGAAAAGCTGAATTGGGGGGCTTTTACACCAACGTGCTCCATATCGAGTGTGTGATACTGCTCAGTTTTTATCTTTTCAATTTCTGGCGCATGCAGCATGGCATATGTTGCAATCTCTATAAAGTTATAGCCGGTAACTTTTGAGGCAAACGGAAAGCTTCGGCTCGAACGCAGATTGCATTCAATTACTTTAACATCATTGTTTTTTGCCAAAAATTGCATGTTGAACGGGCCGCTTATTTCGAGCTCACGTGCTATTTTTTGTGCAATTGAGGTAATGCGCTTAATTGTTTCAAAGTAGAGTTTTTGGGGAGGCATGACCATAGTGGCATCGCCCGAATGCACCCCGGCATTTTCGATGTGTTCGGAAATTGCATAGATAACAATCTGGCCTTTGTGCGCTACCGCATCAATCTCGATTTCTTTTGCACCAGTTTCAAATTTGCTGACTACTACCGGTGCTTCGGTAGATATTTCTGCGGCTTTGCCTAAGAAGTTTTCTAAATCGCGTATATTTTGAGCCACGCTCATTGCGGCTCCGCTCAATACATAACTCGGCCGTACTAGCAGCGGATATCCGACATCTTTTGCAAATGATTTAATTTGCGAGAGGGAACTTAAACTGCGCCACTGCGGCTGATCGATCTTTAATTCGTCGCAGAGCGCCGAAAATTTGTGGCGGTCTTCGGCACGGTCGATATTGCGCGGCGATGTACCCAAAATCTTCACGCCCGCCGCATGCAGCTTCATCGCAAGATTATTTGGCACCTGGCCGCCGGTAGAAATTACAACGCCTTCAGGCTTTTCGGTTTCGTAAATATCGAGTACGCGTTCGAGCGAGAGTTCATCGAAGTAGAGCTTGCTGCATGTATCGTAATCGGTTGATACGGTTTCGGGATTGTAGTTAACCATAATTGTTTCGTAGCCTAATTTTTCCAGCGTCTTTACGCAGGTTACGCTGCACCAGTCGAACTCTACTGAGGTTCCAATGGCATATGCGCCACTGCCCAAAACCATTATTTTTTTGCGCCGTTTGTCCGGCTTAATGTCATTTTCTATGCCATGATAGGTAACATACAAATAATTTGTTTGAGCCGGGAATTCGGCCGCCATCGTGTCGATTTGCTTTATTGAGGGAAGCACCTTCATTTTTTTGCGCAGTGCCCGGACGGACTGCTCACTTTGCTCGATAATATTGCCGATCTGTTTATCAGAAAAACCATACCGTTTTGCCTGATACAGATCCTCACGCGTACATCGCTCGTGTGCAAGCCGCTTCTCCATATCGATAATGTTCTTCATTTTATCTAAGAACCAGGGGTCAATTCCGCTGAGGCGCGCAATTTTTTTTGTGCTCCACCCTTTGCGCAGTGCATCGGCTATTGCGAGAATTCGTTTTGGCGTCGCGACTTTAATATCGCGCTGAAGATTATTAAAATGAAGTTTTACCTTTTTATTTGCAGCAAAGCCCAGCAGGCCGATTTGCAGCATTCGTAATCCCTTTTGCAAAACTTCTTCAAAGCTGCGCCCCAAGGCCATAATTTCACCAACCGACTTCATCTCTGTAGAGATTTCCTGCGAAACTTTTTTAAATTTATCCAGATCCCAGCGCGGAATTTTGAGCGCAACGTAGTCGAGCGCCGGTTCAAAACACGCACTTGTTGTTTTCGTCACCGCATTTTTTATATCGGGAAGTGCATAACCGAGCGCCAGTTTTGCTGCAACGTGTGCCAGCGGATAGCCAGTTGCTTTTGACGCCAGCGCGCTGGAGCGCGAAAGCCTTGCATTTACTTCGATGACGCGGTATTCAAGCGATTTTGGATCCAAAGCAAATTGAATATTGCACTCTCCAATGATGCCGATTTCGCGAATCACACGAATGCTAATTTCGCGTAAAAAGTGATATTCCTCGTTGGTCAGGGTCTGTGATGGTGCAATGACAATCGATTCGCCGGTATGAATGCCGAGCGGATCGATATTCTCCATATTACAAACCGTTATGCAGTTGTCGTATGCATCGCGCACAATTTCGTATTCTACTTCTTTCCAGCCGGTCAGATCTTCTTCAATGAGTACTTGGGGTGAGAATGCAAAGGCAGTTTCGATCATCGGTTTGAGTGTTTTTTCATCGTGTGCTGTACCTGATCCCTTACCGCCGAGTGCGTAGGCTGCACGCAAAATTACCGGATATCCAATCTTCTTTGCAGCCTTCAGTGCCGCTGCTTTATTATTGCAGGCAAAACTCTTTGGTGTTTTTACATCGACTTTTTTCAGAACTTCTTTAAACAGCTGACGGTCTTCGGTCATCTCGATCGCCTTTACCGGCGTTCCTAATACCCGCACGCCGTGTTTTGCAAATACACCTTTTTGCTCAAGTGCTACGCCGCAGTTTAGTGCAGTTTGTCCGCCAAAACTTAACAGGACGCCATCCGGCTTCTCCTTTTCGATAACTTTTTCTACAAAGTAGGGATCGACAGGTAAAAAATAAACCTCGTCGGCGAGGTCTTTGGAAGTCTGATTGGTAGCAATATTGGGATTCACGAGCACGGTGGAGATCTTTTCTTCCTTGAGGGCCTTAATTGCCTGAGAGCCTGAATAGTCAAATTCTCCGGCCTCTCCAATTTTAAGAGCTCCGCTTCCAAGAACGAGAATCTTTTTCAACCGTGCGGCGCTTCGCTTCTTGGTTGAAATTTTTCCCGCCTGTCGTGCTGAACTTTTCTTTGGCATCTTTTCCGCAAGAGTATAGCGATACCGGGCTTACTCGGCAAATAAATTCTCGCTGCTTTCTACAAAATCTTCATCGCCAAAATCAAGCGCCTCTGCTTCTCCTTCCTCTAAAAGACAGTCAGCTTCATACCGTTTGCAGTTCTCACCGGCCTTGTCGGTTTCGAGAATTTCTCGTTCGCATGCACCTGAAAGGGCGCGGCATGCCCTGGATTCGGCAGCGGCAATGCCATTAAGGTTGCCTTGAAGCGGTACATTTCCTCCAAAGAGAAGAAAGCCTATCACTACGAGAATGATTATAATGAGTACGATTCCGATTTGTTGTCGCTGGTTCATCTTATCTATTCTATGCATCCATAGCGCTGTTTGCAATTTTTCCTGCTCTGTAGCGGATGGCTTCTGCAAGATGTTCTTGAGATATGTTTGCTTTGTTGTTTAGGTCTGCAATCGTGCGGGCTACTTTTAAAATTCGATGATACGCACGTCCGCTGTAGTGTGATGCTGCAAAAGCAGCTTTGAGAAGATGTTGCGAGGCATTATCGAGCGCGCAATAGGTGTTTATTTCTGTCCCGTGCATTTTTGCATTTGTTACAAATGGTCGATGGCGAAAGCGTTTTGCTTGAACTTTGCGTGCACGCATAATCTCATTGCGAACTTCTTTTGATGTGATCCCCAAGCTGCCCTCGCTCCGTAGCTCATGCAGTGGGAGACGCGGAACTTGAACGTGCAAATCGATGCGGTCCAAAAGAGGCCCGGAGAGTTTTTTGTGATATGTTTGCAGCTGGCTTGGGGTGCAGATGCACGCTCGTACCGGATCGCCGGCAAAGCCGCATACACAGGGATTTGTTGCTGCAATGAGCATAAAGTTCGCCGGGAAGGTTACATTTCCTGCAGCACGGCTCAAATGCACTGTGCCCTCTTCGAGGGGTTGCCGTAAAGCATCGAGTGTTCCGCGGCGAAATTCTAAAAGCTCGTCTAAGAAGAGTACGCCGTTGTGTGCGAGCGATATTTCTCCGGGGCGTGGAATGCTGCCGCCTCCAATGAGCGAAACAGTAGATGCAGTGTGATGAATGCCGCGAAAGGGAGGTGCCGTGATGAGCTGCTCTCCCGCAGGTAGTTTGCCTGCAATGGAGTACACTTTTGTCGTTTCGATTGATTCTTGCAGCGTAAGCGGAGGGAGAATGCTTTGCAGCGCCTGAGCCAATACCGTTTTTCCGGTTCCCGGGGGACCGCTGAGCAAAACGTTGTGTCCTCCGGCAGCGGCAATTGTTAAGACGCGCTTTGCTTCTGCATGTCCCTGAATGTCTTCAAGCCGCCATGGCGAGGCTGGTGCTGATTGGAGCACGGGCCGCCGTTTAATATATGTAACCGGCTTTATGAGAAGTTCTCCACGAAGATGTGCAACCAGCTCTGCAAGATTCGTGGTGGGGAAAATATCGGCACCCGGAAGAATTGTAACTTCGTGTGCATTGCTGTGTGGAATTATAATTTTTCTATAGCCCTCTTGTATAAGATATGCCACAAGTGGCAGCGCACCCTGTACACTTCTAACTTCCCCGCTGAGCGCAAGTTCGCCAATGACTGCGGTATTTGCCAGTGCATTTTCGGGCAGCTGTTTGGATTGATGGAGGAGCCCTAGTGCAATGGGCAAATCAAAACTTGGCCCATATTTTCGCAGATCTGCAGGAGCAAGATTTACTGTTTTTCGTTTGCGCGGATACTCAGCACCGCTATTTTTTATAGCTGATCGGATGCGCTCCTTCGATTCTTGTACCGAGGTATCTCCGAGTCCTACGATACTCATGCCCGGAAGCCCCGCCGATATATCGACTTCGATGTGAATCGTCTTGCATTCGAATCCAAACACCGATGCTGAAGTAATTGTTGCAGGCATTACCTCAGCTTATAGCACTTCGAAATGAACAGCCGATGAACAAAATCTTACAAAAAGATGAACGGCGGCGTTATTTTATAAGCTCGCTTAACCGCACTTCAAATAACTCATTACCCTTTTCAAAAAATATTGAATCTTTTTCCGCTTCCATTCGGGTAATTGGTATAAGATCTTCGGCAGCAATGCTTGCAAGCGTTGTGTAACGTTTCTTTTCCATGTCATATTCCGTAATAAACCATTTAGAGTTTTGGATAAGATTGTTGGTAATGTTTTCTTGCGTTTGCTCCAAAGCATCGCCAATCGAGAGACTGATAATGTCGCGCTGTGCAGTTGCGAGATCGCGCGCACTTACAAAAAGCAGCCGATGTGATGCCGGCTCGGAAATACTTGTTATTTCAGAAGCTTCAACACGATGCTTTTGAAATGTTTGATAGTGGTATGCAGTTGTCTCTTTCTTATCTTTGATGAGAATATAATTCTTTGTAAGCAGAATCTGCTGTTCCTCCTCGCTTAGCGGCAGGCGTTTGCGCGTCTTTTCTTTAAGATCAACAATATAAAAAGCATGCCGCTTATCGGCGATATCGTGAATTACTAAAAAGCGTCCGCTTGGTGAACCTATGAGCTGTGGTGCAGTGAACGGACGTGTATATGTAACAATCAAGAGCTCTTCTTTTCCATTCCAATGAATAATTTTGGCGCCATCGGAATTCTGTTTGAGCACGTAGAGATTATTGCCTGCCCACGTAAGGTGATCATCGCCGCTGTACGGTGTGCGCTTTATTTTTTGTGTCGGAATATGAAAGAGTGCAGCGCGTCCGTTTTCGGTAAAGAAGAGCTGTGTGTTATTTGCTGCAACCGAAATTTCCGAAGCGGAGGCTGGCAACCCCTCTATATTTTCTTTGCCTATAAATGATGATGTTAGCGGTGCATTTCTAAATGGAAGTTGTACTGCACCGCGCGACTCAATTACAGGAACGTACGTAAAATTGAGGCTAAGCTTTGTGAGTTCTCCGCGCCGGATAGTTATGAGTTCTTTATAGCTATAGTAGCCCTCTTTTTGGGCCTCAAATGTATATGTGGTTGGTGCTAGTTTTTTACCACATGGCGATTCGGTACAGGTATATTCTTTGCCGGCAATTGTATATGAAAAAGGAGCCGATCCGCTGAGAAGGAGGGTGCCGCGATTGTAGAAAAAAGTCCATCCAACAATTCCGCTGCCAACAATGAGCGCAAAGATTAAAAATAGAACCGCATGTTTTCGTGTTGGCCGATGTATATCTGGAGTATCGTACGATTCCATGGGCCTAGTGTATCATTTATCAGTTTGGCTCGTTCCGATCGGGATGTGCCTGCATTTTATTCAATATTTTCGATGTGGTCGATATTTAGAAGATAGTGCTTTTGCGCGTGGAGCGTGATCTCGATGACATCGATGCGATATTCAGGCTCTCGATGAGCACAGTGTTGGGCAATG
The DNA here is from genome assembly GCA_002796025.1 of Candidatus Peregrinibacteria bacterium CG11_big_fil_rev_8_21_14_0_20_46_8. Lineage (GTDB taxonomy): Bacteria > Patescibacteriota > Gracilibacteria > UBA1369 > UM-FILTER-53-11 > 21-14-0-20-46-8. The sequence goes on along the minus strand of PCVQ01000033.1, from coordinate 2,470 downwards.
TAGTGCGTTATTGCTCGTTGTAAGCGAAGGCGTTTGTTGCGGGTAATGCTTTCTCCTCCGTTGCCAAATGTGCTGCTTGTGCGCGTTTTTACCTCTACGAAAATCAGGAAATCATTACATCGGGCAATAATGTCGATCTCTCCGCCTTGAATCGTATAATTGGTTGCAACAATACTATAACCGTGTTGATTGAGGTATGAAGCCGCGAGCTCCTCACCCAGATAGCCAATTTTTTTTGCCTGCATAGCCGGGAAGCATAGCAGGAGAAGATGAAATTTTTATGAACGCGATTCGCGATCCTGTCAATGAGATCTTCACCGTGTTTTCATCAAGTTTTCAACAGGTTTTTAGCTGTTTATTTGCCGTATCATGCGAAAGTCTCATCATTAAGCCAATATTATTTTGTCTCAATTAATATATTCGTCAATCTTGCCTTGTATTGTCGCCTCTTCAATATTGCCGTTCATGAATTTTTCATGAAAAATGGGCCTAACGTCAAATATGTCTCACAATACTGTTGCTAAAATTCTTCCGCACTCTCCTGATGCCGAAAAGTCGACGCTCGGCTCACTGCTTCTCGATAAAGACTCAATTGTGAAAGTTGCAGATTTTTTGCAGCCCGAGGATTTTTATTATGAGCAGCACGGCATAATTTTTCAGGCAATGCTCGATCTGTATGCAAAGCATATGCCTATCGATGTGAAGATTCTTGCCGGTATTCTCGAAGATCATGGAAATCTCGATAAAGTCGGCGGTGCTTCGTATATTGCCGAACTAACGCTTGAGGTCCCGACTGCCGCGCACATTGTGCAGTATGGTCTCATCGTTAAACACAAAGCGACGCTTCGTAAGCTTATTAAAGCCGGCGATGCAATTATGGGGTTAGGATACGATGAAGCCAAAGATCTCGAAGAGATTATTGAAGAAGCCGAAAAGCAGCTGTTCAGTGTTTCGCAAAATTTCGTGAAGGACAAGTTTGTTCACATTAAAGATGTGCTTGCAGGAACCTACGAAAAAATTTCCGACCTTCATGACCCCGAGGCAAAAGATCGCTATCGTGGTCTGCCGACCGGTTTCAAGTCCCTCGACAATCTTCTTTCTGGTTTACAAAATACCGACCTTGTTATTTTAGCTGCCCGTCCATCCATGGGTAAAACTGCGCTCGCACTAAATATCGGTCAAAACATTGCACGCCGCGGTAATTCTGTAGGAATTATCTCATTGGAAATGAGTAAGGAGCAGTTAGTTGAACGCATGTTCTGTTCATTGCTCGGTGTCGATTCGTGGAAGATGCGGACCGGCAAGTTGAGTGACGAAGATTTTTCGCGTATCGGCAACGTGATGGACGACTTAAACAAGACTAAGATTTTTATAGACGATTCAGCAGTAAATAGCATTGTGGAATTGCGGACAAAGGCGCGCCGGCTAAAGGCCGAGCATGGGCTCGATGTTCTCTTTATCGACTACTTGCAAATGATGAGTGTTACAAACCGTACCGGCTTTCAATCAAACCGTGTGCAAGAAATTTCTGAAATTACACGTGCATTAAAAAATCTCGCGCGCGAACTTCATATTCCGATTGTTGCACTTTCGCAGCTTTCGCGTGCCGTTGAACAGCGACCTAATAAGGTTCCGCAAATGTCCGATCTCCGTGAGTCGGGCTCTATTGAGCAAGATGCCGATGTCATTATGATGATTTATCGCGAAGACTATTACGAAGAAGATACCGATCGAAAAGGCATTACCGATATTTATATTCGCAAACACCGCAATGGTCCAATCGGCCATATCGAACTTATATTCGAAAAGGCGAAGATGAAATTTATTGAAATTGACCGTCAGCGCAAAGCGCCCGGTATGGCACTGAATGGCGGTGCCTCAACCGGCGCAAATTTTGCAAGCCCTAAAAGCATTACCTTTTAATAAAATCTATGCAGTTTGACCCGCCCTCTTTAGAGCAGCTTCTTGCAGGCAATGCGCATTTCGTTGCCAGTGAGTGGAATCCCGAAGATTCGGAGCGGGAGGCGCTGCCGCGGCTCAAGCTCGCCGTCGTTGCTTGCATGGATAGCCGTTATAATGTCGAAAAAGTATTGGGTCTGAATCATGGCGACGCCAAAATTATTCGGAATGCCGGTAACTGTATCGATGACGGTACACTCCGCAGCCTGCTTGTAGCAGTTCATCTATTAGGAGTGGAAGAGGTTGCAATTATGGGACACACAAAGTGCGGCATGACGCAAATTGGCAGAGGCGATTTTCGTATTGCTCATAATATTGCCCAGAGTACCGGTGTCCCATTGTCGGAAGTTATGCGTCCGGATTTTCAGCGCTGGCTCGGCGGCTTTACTGATCCCGAAGAGCATGTGTTGCGATCCGTGGCGCTTCTTTGCGGCCATCCTTATTTTCCTAAAACGTTGCGTGTTTTCGGCCTGCTCTATGATAATGAGACCGGGCTTATTCGGGCCCTTGC
>PCVQ01000015.1:13099-27785 GCA_002796025.1 Candidatus Peregrinibacteria bacterium CG11_big_fil_rev_8_21_14_0_20_46_8 | reverse complement strand
GTTTGTGGGAGGAGCAGGAATGCTCGCCCTCTTGCCGATGCTCGGCTGGGAGCTTGTGTGCCCCCTGATCGCGATGATCTCAATCGCGGTTGGGTGCGGGCCCAGCCTGGCGTTGATGCGCCAGGTTCGAGGGCTTCCGGTCGAGGCGCGTCGCCAGTCACATGCGGTAAAGGATTTTTACCGCGACTGGCGGAGCGTAAAGGAACTCGGGCGGGCCTGGGCCGTCCGAGTGCTGCTCAAATTGAGGCTGCAGCGCGGCGTGGCTGCTTGGGGCGGAAGGACATTCGCCCTGGCGGTTTTCGTCGCGCTGTTTGCCTTTGTTGCGTCGGGATTCGGCAACGTGCTCGCCGGACCCCTTCTTTCTCTCACCAAGAGCACGCGGCTTCCGGTCGCGACGATTTTGGTCGTAAACGACCTCGTCAAATTTCCGGGAGCCGCGCTCGGCTCGTGGCTGACCAGGATGGTCGGCCCGAGGCGGGCAAGTTTTGCTCTTTTGCTTTCGCTTTGTTTTTCTTTCGCGCTATTTGCAGTCGCCAGGCCGATGTGGTCGGTGCCCTACGTGGTTACCGCTCTTATCGGCTTCTGCTCGTTCTTTGAGGCGGCGTGGAAGGTGCGACTATTTGCACTTTTCATGGGTCTGACTCGGAGCGAGTCTAAGGCGACACAATATAGCGTGTACATGGCCGCGACGAACTTCTCGAAGTCGTGGGCAGCCGCAGGAGCGGCACTGCTCGCGACGACGGATAACGTCGCGGCCATGTACGTCGTCGCTGTGGCGGCGCAGCTGGTTATCTTGATACCGCTGCGCCGCCTCTATGAAAAGCGGCGATGAACTTCGCATGGCGGCCCGACCTCAAGGATGAGTGTCGGGCCGCCTCGAAGTTTTTAATTACCAGAGAGTGGAAAATTCCAATTAATAAGCTTACTGCGGCTCAGAACCGGCAGAGCCGGATTCTTCGCCTTGTGCGCCCTCACACTGTGTGCCCGCATCTTTTAATGATAGTATTTTCGCGATGAAAAAAGTCCTCGTGATCTATAATCCTGTTTCGGGTGCTAAAAAGTTCCGCGCATCGCCGCACGATATTCAACAGCATCTTCTTAAAAAGAACATCGACTATACTTGGTTCGAAACCATTCCGGCCCGGCATCAGCCCTTCAAAAATATAATCAGTGAAAAATTTGATCTTATTATTGCGGTCGGCGGTGACGGTACGATTCGCGAAGTGGCGCACTACCTTATTCAAAATAAGCTGAGTATCCCGCTCGCAATTATTGCACAGGGAAGCGCGAATCTTTTGGCTACATCGCTCGGCATTCCCATCTTTCCACCAATGCGCGCACTGAATTTTGCACTCACCAAATCAGCGCAGCCGCTCGATGTAATGCATGTAAACAACAAGCACTTTGCACTCATTGCAGCCGGGCAAGGATACGACGCGCTTTTTATAAAAGGTGCAACCCGCCGCCTCAAGCGTCAATTCGGATTTTTTGCGTACATTTATTCTTTTTTGCGCACTTTTTTTACATACCGGAATCGTAAATTTAAAATAAGCGTAGATGGTAAGCACATTAAAACCGCCGGTAAACTTGCAATCGTTTTTAACCTTATTTCTATTAGCGGCATCCCTATCCACGACAAAATTTCTCCGCAAGATGGTATAGTTGATCTTGCGGTTTTGAGTCCGCGTTCTCTCCTTGATCTTCTCAAGATTATTATTCTCTTTCCATTTCGCCGGCATCTCACTCCAAAAGTGCAACTCTTCCACGGCAAACATATTGTTATTCAAAAACTAGGAGCTACGGAAATTCAGCTGGACGGGGAGATTTATCCGGGAAAACAGCTCGAAATTCATGTCATCCAAAAGGCCCTCCAAATCATCTATGAAAAAAAGTTTGCTCAGTAACGCACCGCTTAAATTCGCATTGGCAATCGTATCACTTGGCGGAGTGGGTTATATTAAGCCTGCCTCTGCAACGTGGGGTAGCTTTGCGACCATGCTGCTGCTCATTTTATTAGGCTACTCAACCCTCACCTTACAGGCAAAATTTTTCTTAATTGTTTTTGTCTTTTTTCTGGGCTGGCTGCTTTCTGATTACATATTGCGAAAGACTAATCTCCACGACCCGCACTTTATCGTCATCGATGAAGTTGTTGGTATGCTCATTGTTGCGCTCTTTCTTGAGTCGCATCTTATTATTCATATGCTTATCGGTTTTGCTTTTTTTCGGCTTTTTGATATTTGGAAGCTCTGGCCGGCCTCATATTTCGACAGACAAAAATCAGCATTTGCCGTGATGATTGATGATGTCTTTATGGCGATTCCCGCACTGTTGTGCGCTCATATTTTAATCTGGTTTTTTCAGTATGCTCTCTTCTCTCCAACAATATAGAAGACTCCTCCGCATTGAACAGTGGTATAAAAATCTTGTTATTTTTTTGCCGCTGCTATTTGCAGATTCATTACTATTGCAGCCCCCGCTTAAAATTTTCTGGGGATTTTTAGGTTTCTGTTGTATCTCTTCTGCAAGTTATATTTTAAACGATTGGCGGGATAGAAAAGAAGATGCCTTGCATCCTACAAAAAAAACACGGCCACTGGCATCCGGAAAAATTTCTGGCACCGCGGCATGTACTGTTGTCCTCCTGCTCTCAACCATTGTTCTTGCCGTTGCATTACAGCTTGGCATCTTTTACAGCAGCGTTTTGGCGATCTATGCAGTTTTCACAACGCTCTATTCCTTTGGCTTAAAGCATATTCCGATTCTTGATATCGCAATGATTGCATTTAATTTTGTGCTTCGGATGAGCGCCGGCTTTTTGGAATTTCCACCCTATGAGACGATTTTTTATTTTTTAGCTCTGTTTGCCTTAATTGTGGTTTTTGGAACATATAAGCGCCGCAGTGATATTAAACTTGTTGGTGAAAAAGCTGCGCAGCATAAACCAGTATTAAGATTTTATACGAAATGTAATGCGTATACTTTGCGTATCATCAGCATCCTTGGCTTGGGCTGGTCACTTGTCATGCTTGTACAATTGCATGCATTAGGTATCACTACCGCTCTCGTGTTCAGTATATTCCTGGGCTTTAGCCTGTATCTTTTTTCTCAAAAACCTCACCTTGTTATAAAACCGCACTACCTCTTGAGGATTTGGTACTGGGATTTGCTGGTACTACTCTGCATTGGAATTGTGTTTATGACATCATAAGCACGAGATCTCCTAAATTTGTTCCTGTTGGGCCGGTTACGATATGTCCGCCAACGCTTTTAAAGAAAGTATATGAGTCATTATTTTTGAGATATGCTGCTAAATCTAAGCCATGCTGTTTTGCCTGTTCAAGCATTTTGGTGTCGGCAATTGCACCGGCAACTTTTTTGGGACACATGCCGTCTACGCCATCAGTGCCAATAGATAAGAGCGTTTGGCCGTTTTGCATTTTGCCTAATGCAGCTAAAACAAATTCTTGGTTCCGTCCGCCGAATCCGGTACCGCTGCAGGTCACTGTTGTTTCGCCGACAGCAATTGTGAGGCCGCTATGATGCTCTTGTACAAGTTTGTTTGCGGTTTTTCGAGCCTCCCCGGTAATTGGATTTTTATAAACTTTTGCTCGCAGTTTGTGGTATTTGGCCCGCTTCTGCGCAAGCATTCCAACTGTTGTATGGTCGCCAATAATTTCTATTCGAACTTTTTTGAAACACGCCGCGCCCTTTTTAGGGGTCTCGCTATGCGGCTTCTGTAAGTGCGCCAATACCTTAAAAGGTGCCTGCACTTTATATTTGCGTAGAATGCGCAACGCATTTTGTGCAGTGGAGTTATCCGGCGTGAGTGGACCAGAGGCGATTGTGCTCAAATCATTGCCAACCACATCGGAAATAACAAATGCATGCACCGTCGCCGGCTCCAATAAAGCCGCTAATCGTCCGCCCTTAACTTGTGAAAGATGTTTTCGCACAATGTTAATTTCATCTATTGTCGCCCCTGATCGTATGAGCTCTCGTGTTGTGGTAATAAGATCGTGCAATGAGAGTTCATCCGCAGGCAAGGTAAACATGGCAGAGCCACCTCCGCTTATTAAAACGATTGCTAAATCATCTGCAGTAAGTCGTTCCGCCTCGCGCACTATTTTTTCTGCATTGCGAATACTCTGTATTGTTGGCAGGGGATGGCCTTTATCGGCATAGAGAACTTTATATGGTTTGCCACCGAGCTCTTTAATACATGCTTGCGCCATGCCCCGTGCCGCCTTGCCAATTGCAATAATTACAACACGCCGATGCTTTTTGAGCAGATCTTTTGGCAATCGTCCCTGCAGCAGTTTTTCCGGTGTTATTTGCTGTAATACATATTCGGCAATATCCAAAAGGATTTTGCGCCGCTTTTGAATGTCATCTTGCAAGCCCTGCAATAATTTCGCTTTATTTCTTATGATAGTTTGCACGCCCGCAGTATAGCGCCTATTAACGACTCTTCAAAAACTCTTTATTCACACAGTATTCCGGCATGCGCCCCTCCAATGCATCTATCAAATTTTGTGCTGCCATTTCGGCCATGCGTGTACGAGTCCAAAAAGTTGCACTTGCCGTGTGTGGCGCCAGTACTACATTATCCAGGCCAAGCAAATCCGGATGAATCTTGGGCTCTTCTTCATAGACATCCAAACCAGCTGCAAAGATTTTGCCGTTTTTTAAAGCGCTCGCCAGCGCTGCCTCATCTACAATCGGGCCGCGGGCTGTATTAATAAATACACAGCTTGGCTTCATCATGCCAAACTCTTTTTCGCCAATAAGGTGATGTGTCTCATCCATCATTGGGCAGTGGACCGAAACAAAGTCACTTTCTGCGAGCAGTTTGGGAAGCTCAACAAGTTCAGCACCAATCTCTTGCTCCAACTCTTCATTACGTCCTCGGTTTGTATACAAAATTTTCATATCAAAACCGCGGGCCATTTTTCGTGCAAATGCACCTCCGATGCGCCCGGCGCCAACAATTCCCAGGGTCTTACCGGTAATATCTTGTCCTAAAAAGTGCAGAGGCCCCCAGCCTTTAAATTTGCCGGCACGAGCGTATATATCTGATTCAACAATGCGTCGTGCAGCCGCAAATAATAGTGCAGCCGCATGATCGGCCGTAGCATCCGTTAATACTCCCGGGGTATTTGAAACCATAATTCCAAGCTCACCGGCACTTTGTACATCTACATTATTGTATCCAACAGCATAGTTCGAGAAGATTTTGCACTGTGGCCCAGCCGCTTCAAGCACTTCGCGATCAATCGGATCAGTGAGCAAACAAAGTACTGCATCGCGCCCCTTCACTTTTTCCAGCAACTCTTCTTTAGAAAGTACCCGGTCGTCCGGATTCATCTCGAATTCTCCATATTTTTCGCGGAGCATATTGAGACCTCCTTCAGGAATTTTCCGCGTTACATAAATATTGGCCATATTAGATTGTTTTAACGTACTCTTTTAATCGCCGCAGACCCTCGCGAATGTTGTCTTCCGATGCGACGTAGGAGAAGCGAATGTATCCTTCGCCGTGAGCACCAAATGCAGTTCCAGGCAAAATTAAAACATGGGCCTCGCGCATAACTTTGTCTGCAAATTCTGATGCAGTCCACCCATGTTTCTTTAAAATCGGCTGTACATTTACAAAGAGATAAAATGCGCCGCCCGGTGTCCGGCAGCTCATACCTGGAATCTCATTTACCAGTGAAACCAAGAGGTCGCGACGCGCACGATATACTTCGCGCATTTGCTCAACTGGCTCTTGTGGTCCTTTTAGTGCTGCAATTCCTGCATGCTGCACAACCGTCGCTGTGCATGAGACATCATTAATAATCAGCTGCTCAAGATACTCAGCCATTTTTGCATTTTTTGTAACAGCCCAGCCCAAGCGAACACCGGTCATGGCATAGGCCTTTGAAGCTCCGTTTAAAATTACCGTGCGCTCCGGCATGCCTTCAAAACTTGTAATAGAAACATGTTCACCTTCGTAAATAATCTTGTTGTAGATTTCGTCGCTCAAAACCCAAAGATCGTGCTTTTTAGCCAGCTCTGCCATGCCCTCCAGCGTCTCACGCGTCAGCACGCCGCCGGTCGGATTTTGCGGCGAATTGATAATAATGAGTTTTGTTTTGTCGGTAATTAAATTCGCAAGATCCTCAAGTGAAAAGTTGAAATCCCTTTCTTCTAGAAGTGGAAGCGGTACGGGTTTTCCTCCTAAGTAGTTCACCATCGATTCGTAAATGGGAAATCCTGGGTTTGGAATAATTACTTCGTCGCCTGCATCAATCAGCGCATTTAACATATGGAACATAACCGGTTTTGCGCCCGGCATAATAACGACATCCTCGGCCTCATATTTCTCGCACGAAAATTTAGAGGTCTCTGCGGCAACAGCTTCGCGCAGTGGCATAATGCCAGGCGACGGTGTGTAGTGCGTCTCGTTGTTGCGCACTGCTTCAATCATGGCTTCCTTTACATGTTCCGGCGCATCAAAGGCCGGCTCGCCGATTTGAAGCATAACGAGTTTTTTGCCTTGTGGTTCGAGCTCTTCGCGCTCGAATTTTTTAGCCTTGGCAATCACAGAAAAGGCATTTTCTGTGCCCAAGTGTTGCATCCGCTGGGAAAATGATTTCATTGTTCACTATGTACGCGAATTGTAATCAAGAATCAAGGGCTAACTTTTTTAAGCGTGCAATTGTTACACTGCACATCTGCAAGAATCGCCAATGCTGTTTGGCGCGCAAATATTTCGATAAATTCATTATCAAGGAGACTTAAATTTTTTTCGTCAGAAAGATAGATTGTCATTGATCCGATCGCGCTCTTTTTGGCAATCAAAGGTACTACAAGCGCCGAGCGCAAATTCATTTTTCGTGCAAGCGCCGGAGAAGTGTATTTTGGATGATTAATAATGTCCAAGATTTTTAGCGGTGCACCTTTTGCAGCGGCTTCTTCAAGAATACTGCCGCTAAATTTGATGGCTTTTTTGCCCCACCAGCTTTCTCCTACGCCATTTTGTGCAAGCAACTCAAGCCGCGCAGTTTTTTGATTGTAGAGCCGAAGCGTTACGGCATCTGCCTTTGTAATCATCGCCATAGCATTTACAATAAATCCGCCAATTTGTTGAATAGTTCTGTTTCCTTCTAAAGCGAGATTCAGAATTTCGACAATGTAGTCCAGGTGCCGGCGCTGCAAACCCATTTCACGATATGCATCCTGCATTTTTTCAAAACGTCCTTGCAGCTCAAATTGCCACTTCTTTTCTGCGGTAATGTCTTTATGCAAAATCGAATAGCCGATTACTTTTCCGCCATCATTTTTAATTGCGCTAATTGTTACGAGCACGGGGATTTGTTTTCCATTTTTGTGCACACGCAATGTTTCGAAGTTACGGACAAAGCCTCGTTTTTTTGCTTCAGCCAAAATTTTCGCTGATTCGTCAGTTTCTATAAGTTCCCGCGGAACCATTTTTGTCACCGGCTCACCTATAATTTCAGATGCTTTATATCCATACATTCGCTCCGCGCCAAGGTTCCAGCTGCAAATCGTATTATTATAATCTACACCAATAATTGCATCGATACAGTTCTGGGCAATTGATGCAAGATAGCGCTCCGCATTTTTCAATTTTTCTTTTGCATCTTGAATCTCATGTAAATTCGTAATAGTTGCCATTGTGCCACTTTCAAAAGGTACGGCATGCAGTACTACCGGGACGGTTCCTCCTTCTTTGGTAATAAGTTTTGCCTCATAGTGGCTTTGTTCTCCACGTTTTCTCTTCTTATTTTCAATTTCAATTATTGGTTTGCTGTTTTCATCAAAAAGATCAAAAGAGGACATGCCTATAAGTTCTTTTTCGCTCCGGCCAATCATTTTTTGCAAGGCTGCATTGGTATACAGCGTGCACTCATTTTTATCTCCAACCCAGACGCCTTCGTTCATTTGCTCAACTACAGCTTTAAAATAAAGTTCAGTTTGCCGCAGCATCGTAACCTTCATAGCATAGCCGATATTGTCGGCTATCATCTGGAGAATTTCTTTTTGTTTTTCAAAATTATTTGCACTCGCAGCTTCGATATTTATCGCCCCTATTACATTGTTTTCGCAAAGAAATGGAATACACAGTTCGGACTTTGTATCGGCATGCACATTAATGTAATCAGGATCACTGTGGACATTCGTTTGCAATTCGGGTTTGCGGTTTTGAATCGCTCGTCCTACGATTCCACTTGTTCTTAGCATTCTTCTTGTAGTACCCGATTCATCAGGCGTAACAAGGCGCAGCATTTTTGTATCCTGCTCATCGGGAATCCAAATTTGAATATATTTAAATCGAAAAGTCGATTTTAGTACACCGGTGACTTCGATACAGAACTCTTCAAAATCAGTGGCGGTCGTCATCAGTGCATTGATTTTTGAAATGACATCGATAAAGATAGAATTTTCGGTGAGTCGCTTTTGAAGTTCGGGAATAGTAGCCGCACTTCCAAAGGCCGTGCCACTGCGATGTCGCTTGCTGTTTAAGGCGCTGTGCCCACGCTGGAATATTGCTTTCATTGAGTTTTTTCAGTATGGTCTTCTCCTAAAGCAACGTCAAATTTTATACTGAAAAAAAGAGTTGCTATATCCCGACAACAACACCATGAATTTTGTTAAAAAACATTATATTCTGAGCGCTGTTCTTGTTTCTTTTTTACTATTCGCTCTCTGGATTTGTATCTCTTTTTTTCCATTCCTCCGCTTTTTTTTGCATCCATTTGCTTTGGCAGGAGGAGAAAAGCACTATCTCGTTTTACTCCAGAATAATTATGAACTCCGCCCTACCGGTGGGTTTATTTCTGCATTTGGAATTTTAACTATAAAAAATGGTGTACCGATCTCTCTAAATTTAGAGGATGTGTATGGAACAGTCGACGATCACAGCTATGTGGCGCCGCCATATCCGCTTGGACGTCTTCTTGCGCATTCAACCTATCAGGGGCATACGTTTCGCGATGCCAATTTTGATCCGGATTTTCCTTCATCTGTCGCCGAACTCGAATCTTTTTTACGCAAAACGCGGCCCTTTCAAACGATCGATGGCGTGATTGCAGTAGATTTTGGCTTTGTCGAAAATTGGCTCGATGCTGTTGGCAGTATCGAAGTCGATGGCCGAGCATTTACTGCCGAAACACTGCTCGAATTTATCGAAGCCGAAGTCGCCGATGTCGATCTGCATTCTCTTGAAGATCTGCCGCGGCGCAAAGAGGGCGTGCGCCAGCTCGGGAAAAAATTAGCAATCAAAACTGCGCTGCCATGGAATCTGCCCCGCTTCTTTTCGTCAGTGCATAAGAGTTTTAGAGAAAAGCATGCACTCTTCTTTTTTCACGATGATGATTTGCAACAAATTGTAGAGAAAAAAGGATGGGGCGGTGTATTGCAGGCGAGGGACGGCGAAGATTTACTTGCGGTTGTTGATGCAAACTATGGCGGTGGCAAGGCAAACCGTTATGTTACACGTTCGATTTTTTACGATGTCGATTTAGAGAAGGGGAGAGCCGCTCTCGATATTCGTTATGACCACACTAACGACATAACGGTTCCGCTCAGCTTAAATTACCGCGGCTATGTGCGCGCATTTGTACCGCAAGATCATATCTTTGGCGGCAACATTGTTCGCGGCGCAAACAATAATCTTAATTATGCAGGCCAAATATTCGAGGTGCCTGCACAAGGAAAGCGCAGCATTTCATTTCCAATTCAATTTCCACTCTCACTCTTTGATGATCTTAGTTATTCTTTGTATTTATGGAAGCAGCCCGGAACTTATAATGACTACTATAGTATAAGCGTAAAGATACCAGTAGGATTGCGTCTTACCAGCGATGATTTTGAGGTTCGCGATAATGTCGCAATCTTTAAAGGATTTTTAACTGAAGACCGCCGTATTTCATTTAGAATAGACGGTGACAATTTGCCGCCGCGCGCTATTCGCCAAACGGTAACTGCTCTAAATGTTTTAGAACTTGAATTTAATGAGGGGATAGACCCTGCGAGTTTGCGTCCGGACAAATGGACGGTGAATGACACCGATTTTGCCGTAAGCGAACGGCATGATCTGCTGCGGATCCGTGATGTTCGTTTAGAGGGAAATACCGTAAAAATTTTTACTATAGGAATGAGCCGGCAGCCCGAAGAGCGATATTTATTAGAGATCGATGGTATTTTTGACCGGCGGGGCAATCCGCTGGGACGGCGTACCTACTCTTTTTTTCAAAGGTTATGATGATAGAATTCATCTTGCACCAAAAGTAAAAACAATATAATTTGTTGCAGTTGAAAACTTGGGGGCGTAGCTCAGCTGGCTAGAGCACCTGCTTTGCAAGCAGGGGGTCAGGGGTTCGACTCCCCTCGCCTCCACCATGTGATACAAATAACCCCAACTTGTTTTGGATATTCTCCTTAATGTTCTGCTCTTTGTCCTTGGTTTCGGCGCACTTATTAAGGGAGGAGATATTCTTGTTGCTGGTGCATCATCTATTGCAAGGCGATTTGGTGTTCCATCGATCGTTATCGGTCTGACCATTGTGGCATTCGGTACATCTGCGCCGGAACTTTTTGTAAATATTTTTGCTGCAACTCAGGGGAGTTATGAAATTGCATTTGGGAATATTTTGGGTTCAAACATTTCGAACACCTTCTTGATTTTGGGCGTAGCGGCCGTGATGTATCCCCTTGCTCTCCAAAGAAACACGATTTGGAAAGAAATTCCATTGAGTTTGCTTGCGGCTATTTTGCTTGCAGTCATGGTCAACGATGCAATCTTCGATGCCCGCACATTTTCGGAACTATCACGAATTGACGGTGTGGTTTTAATTTCATTTTTTATAGTATTTTTATATTATACGTTTGGTATGACAAAGATTGAAGGAACACGCGAAGTGATTCCTGAATTCTCTCTGCCCCGCAGTTCACTGATGGTTATTGGCGGAATTGTCTTGCTTGCTTTAGGCGGTGATTTTATTGTCGATAGCGCGCGCTTTTTTGCACTTCTTATTGGAATTAGCGAGGCTGTTATCGGCTTGACCATTGTTGCCGTAGGTAGTTCACTTCCCGAATTAGTGACATGTATTGTGGCGGGTATTAAAAAAGAGGCGGACATTGGAATTGGAAATATTGTAGGTTCAAATATTTTTAATATTTTATTTGTACTCGGCATAACCTCACTTATTCAGCCACTGCCATTTACGCCGAATTTGCAAGTTAGTATGGTGATTGCTGTATTTGCCGCATTTTCACTCTTTGGAATTATGTTTATTGAGCGCAAGCACATGCTCAGCAGAATGAAAGGCGCTGCATTTATTGCCGCCTATGTTCTGTATATCAGTTATACTGTATTTCAGTCATTTTAATCGTCATGCGTTATCTTGTTGGACTTATTGGATTTCCTCTTGGAATTATCTTTATTGTTTACCGCGATAAAGTAAAACGTTTTACTGGCAGCATAGGATTTGCCGAAAGTTATTTTGGCCAGGGCGGCACGTATACTTTTTATGTACTGCTTGGTTTGGCAATTTCGGTCGGCTCGTTGCTCTGGATGTTCGGCACAATTCAGTCGATTATTGGCTCAGTTTTGGGGCCGCTATTTTAGGAATAAAGAGTGCGAGCGCACGGCGCGAGCGCGAAGTCGAGCGAGAATCTGGCTTTGCCAGTTCGAGCCGACTGAGCTTAAAAATAAATGTTTGCAAAATGTTTGACAATTAATCTGTTATAAATATAATAGAGCAGCTTTAAGCACCTATGATTCTTTTCGCCCATCCCTTAGCCACTCGGCAGCGCGGTAATAGCTGAATGTCTCGACTCGATCGGGGCTTGAGTGGTTGAGGGATGTGCACAAGGCACATCCCTTTTATTTTGATCTTTGAAAACTAGGACAGACCAATCAACTGATCAATTGGTCTGTAACAATCGTAAATTTTTGCGCCGACATTGCAAAAATTTACAAACCCAAATTAATTGTAAAATTATAAGCACCAATAGTTGTGTCTCTAGACACAGCTGCGCTTTACCTAGCAATTGCTAGTTAAAGGCGAAATTACTAGAGTAAGTTACTAAAAGATAAGAGTGAATGCCTAGACTCTTGTATCCGATGAAGGACGTGGCAGGCTGCGAAAAGCCTCGGTGAGCGAGCCAAGCACGCTTTGAGCCGGGGATGTCCGAATGCGGAAACGCACCATGAGTAATGTCATGGTATCTTATACTTTAAGTATAAGAGGGTTACACGGTGAACTGAAACATCTAAGTAGCCGTGGAAAAGAAATCAACTGAGATTCCCAGAGTAGTGGCGAGCGAAATGGGAATAGGCCAAACCGAGCCTCCGGGCTCGGGGTTGTAGGACTCCATTTAAGATTCTGCGTACATAGCCGAAGGAACCTGGAAAGGACCGCCAAAGAGGGTAATGGCCCCGTAGGCGAAATGTACAAAGACTGAGGAGTATCCTGAGTAGGGTCGGACACGAGAAATCCGGCTTGAAACTGGGAGGACCACCTTCCAAGCCTAAACAGTACAAGAGATCGATAGCGAACAAGTACCGCGAGGGAAAGGTGAAAAGCACCCCGAAAGGGGGATGAAATAGTATCTGAAACTCTTATCTTATAAAGAGTCACGGTCTTGCTTCGGCAGGATTGTGGCGTGCTTTTTGTAGAACGAGCCACCGAGTTAGCTGTATGAGGCGTTTTAGGTTAAGCCAGAACAGGCGAAGCCATAGCGAAAGCGAGTGTTAATAGCGCGTTAGTCTCATGCACTAGACCCGAAACGGGGTGAGCTACTCATGGTCAGGTTGAACCCGCCTTAACCGGTGGGGAAGGACCGAACACACGGATGTTGCAAGATCCGGTGATGAACTGTGAGTAGTGGTGAAATTCCTATCGAACCCCGAGATAGCTGGTTCTCCTCGAAATAGCTTTAGGGCTAGCCTCGAGTTTTTTACTCTATGGGGGTAGAGCTCTTTTTCGGCTAGGGGGTGCAATACACCTACCAACCCAAGAAAAACTTCGAATACCATAGACGTCAACTCGGGAGTCAGACTGCGACAGCGAAGTGCCGTAAGTCCTAAGGGGAACAGCCCAGATCGTCAGCTAAGGTCCCTAATACAAGTTCAGTGGTAAAGGATGTGAGATGTCACAGACAGCCAGGAGGTTGGCTTAGAAGCAGCCATCCTTTAAAGAAAGCGTAACAGCTCACTGGTCGATGTTGTCTCGCGCCGAAAATATAACGGGGCTTAAACTTGTAACCGAAGCTACGGGCTTACCGTTTCTCACTGTGTTCGAAACCAGTTCGAACTTAGCGAGAAACGGTGAGCGGTAGAGGAGCGTTCCCATCAGCGCTGAAGTCGAATCGTAAGATTCGGTGGAGCGGTGGGAAGTGAGAATGGTGGCATAAGTAACTTAAATCAGATGAAAACTCTGATCACCGAAAGCCCAAGGTTTCCCAAGCAACGTTGATCGACTTGGGGTTAGTCGGGCCTAAGTTCTAGGCCGAAAGGCCGGATCGATGGACAATAGGTTAATATTCCTATACAACTTATACTTCGACCAAGCAAAGGGGGATGATTCTTTCCGGTTGTTGTTACACTTCGGTGTAATTTCAGCTGGCGAGTTTCTGAACTTGGCGCTAGTTCGGGAGTGACGCGGAAGGAGTTCTGGAGCGTGTGTAATGAATGCACGTGCAAGCGTTTAGCTTAAGGTCTCATAGGCAAATCCGTGAGATTTCGCGAGGCGTGATGCAAATAGGTCCACCTCGGTGGATCGATTCTAGACGCTTCATCCGCCAAGAAAACCTTCAGGACGAGAAGTATAGGTTTCCGTACCGCAAACCAACTCCGGTGGGCAGGTTGAGAATACTAAGGTGCTCGGGTGATACACTCTTAAGGAACTCGGCAATACAGCAGGTGTAACTTCGGGATAAACCTTGCTTGGAAATTCTTGCTTCATTCGTGATGCAAGGGTGGAAAAGCCGCAGCGAAAGATTCCAGGCGACTGTTTACCAAAAACACAGCTTTCTGCTAAACCGCAAGGTGATGTATAGAAGGCGACGCTTGCCCAGTGCCAGAAGGTCACGAGGAGAGGTTCACGCTTCGAATCTAAGCCCTGGTGAACGGCGGCCGTAACTATAACGGTCCTAAGGTAGCGAAATTCCTTGTCAGGTAAGTTCTGACCCGCACGAATAGCGTAACGGTCTGGAAACTGTCTCGAGAGTGTGCCCGGTGAAATTGCAGAACTGGTAAAAATGCCAGTTAGTCATGGAAGGACGAAAAGACCCTATGCAGCTTTACTATAGCTTGGCATTGATTCGAGGTATGTGTTGCGCAGGATAGGTGGGAGGCTTTGAAGCCTTGGCTTTGGCCGAGGTGGAGCCACCCTTGAGATACCACCCTGCACATACTTTGACTCTAACCTGAGGTAAAAACTCGGGGACAGTGTTTGGTGGGTAGTTTAACTGGGGCGGTTTTCTCCTAAAGAGTAACGGAGAAGCGCAAAGGTTCCCTTAGCCTGGATGGAAATCAGGCTGGACGTGTATTCGCACAAGGGAGCTTAACTGCAAGACCAACAAGTCGAGCAGATGCGAAAGCAGGCGAAAGTGATCCGGTACCTCAACGTGGGTTGGGTATCGCTCAACGGATAAAAGTTACGCTAGGGAT
>PCVQ01000015.1:0-13016 GCA_002796025.1 Candidatus Peregrinibacteria bacterium CG11_big_fil_rev_8_21_14_0_20_46_8 | reverse complement strand
ACGCGAGCTGGGTTCAGAACGTCGTGAGACAGTTTGGCCTCTATCCTCCATGACCGTAAGATATTTAAGGGAAGTTGCTCCTAGTACGAGAGGACCGGAGTGAACGAACCTCTAGTGCATCTGTTGTCGCGTCAGCGGCATGGCAGAGTAGCTATGTTCGGACAGGATAACCGCTGAAAGCATCTAAGTGGGAAGCCTCTCCCAAGATAAGATATCTCCATTAGTCTGCCCGAAGAACACGGGCTTGATAGGCCACAGGTAGAAGTCCAGCGATGGATGCAGCCGAGTGGTACTAACAGACGATTGACTTCTTCTAGTACTCGCTTTTAACTAGCAATTATTGGGTAAAGAATGCTCCGTGATAACGCTCCTTTTTCAGAATTAGGAGCGCACGGCGCGATTGTTACAATTCGTGGTCAGTATTCTGGCGTGTATTCCGGAGTGGCAACACCTGTTCCCATCCCGAACACAGCAGTTAAGCACTCCAGGGCCGATGATAGTTATCATTAGATTGCGAAAGTAGGTCCACGCCAGAATACTGATCACGAGAAAAAAGTTTTTTACGTGCGTCCTAATTCTGTATCACTCTTTACGTCGTTCTTCGAAAGATCGTCAACTTTTTGCGTACGTCCGGTATCCGGATTTGAAATACTGTAAAAGAGTGTAACCAGCTCCGTCGTGTTGAGCAAACGTGTTTTGAGACCACAGTTTTCCAAGCCGCTACTTGCTGTGGCAAGGCGCTGGGTGAGCTGTTTTTTCAATTCATTAAATTCCTGGTGCCGTCTGCGTATTGAGGCAATGGAATCTGCCGGATGCATGCGGCTCCAAAATTGTTCTATAAAATTTGGTTTTACTGAACGTGCAGGATCGGCTGGCACCACAAGATAAAACTCTTTTTCCATAATGTCTGCATATTCAATGAGGTGCTGAATATAATCGATATAGTCGAATGTTTGACGTTGCAGAAGTTGGTTCGTTTGTTTTGTTGCCTTTTCTTTGAGTGCCTCTAAATAATTATCGAGGTCGAGTTTTCGCGAACGAATAACAATTTGTACAGGAAATTCAAGCGTATTCAAAAAAGATTGATATGAAAATGTAATCGCATTTTGTTCTTCTTCAGATTTCAAATTGAAATTAACGCTAGAAACCTTTATGACACCTCGTAATCCGCCAGTTTTTAGCACTACGGTATTGTCACGAATTTCAGCAATACGCATATGGAGCTGTGTTGCAGCTTTTGGGTTTGCTTTACTATTCCGTACCCCTTTGGAGGCGAATGAAAGTGGATTCCACATGATTTATGACTGATGATTTAGAGGGTTTTGTGTATCTACGATGTTAACAATTTCATGGAGTGTCTTTTGTTTCTTTTGAAGATCATTATCATTAGCTGCTTTTTTCTCAACATGAAGCACTGTGTCAAAAACTGAGCGAATATAGTCGCCTCGCATCTTTTGCCAGGTACGCTGGCGAGGCTTGAGCTGGTATTCTAAAAAGAGGAGCAGTGCCCTTTCGAAGGGAATATCTTTATATTTAAGAAATGCAAATGCTAAAGTGAGAAGTGTTATGAAGCCAACTGGAAAGATCCAGATTTCTACAAAGTACTGTTTGCTTAAAACCGAATAGAGGCCGTACGCCGTTCCTCCGCCAGCTGTTACCATAATAAGCTGCCGTAATGTTAGCGGCCCCACGATCTTATCGGACCGTAATACATCTTGTGGAATCTTAAATTGCATCTAATAATTATACCTTAAAAATAGCCTTTAGGCTAGTGCCGGGAAGGCTGCTATACTAGGCCGGATGTCTCATCAAAATAACATACGGAACTTCTGCATTATTGCCCATATCGACCATGGAAAGTCGACGCTCGCCGACAGGTTATTGGCACTCACCGGTACGCTTACTGAACGTGAGATGAAGCGTGAACAAATGCTTGATTCTATGGAATTGGAGCAGGAGAAGGGAATTACCATCAAGCTCGCGCCAGTTCATATGAAGAGTACACTTGGCGGAGTTCAGTATGAGTTGAACCTTATCGATACACCAGGTCACGTTGATTTTAGCTATGAAGTATCCCGAAGTTTGGCTGCAGTCGAAGGAGCAATTTTGGTTGTCGACGCAACGCAAGGAATTCAGGCACAAACACTCGCGAATGCCTTTCTTGCAATTGAACACGATCTGACAATTATTCCGGTACTTAACAAAATAGATTTGCCTGCCTCGGATGTCGAGCGCGTCAGCGATGAATTAGAAAAAGCTCTGGCAGTCGACCGGCGCGACATTATTCATATTTCAGCAAAAACCGGAGAAAATGTTCCACAGCTCTTACAGGCGATTATCGATAGAGTACCGCCGCCAAAATCAATGGAAGATGAAGAGACAAAGGCGCTTGTCTTTGACTCTGTTTATGATACCTATAAAGGGGTAGTAACCTATGTCCGCATGATGAGCGGTGATATTCGCCGAGGGGATACTTTGAAATTTTTACATGCGGGAAACAGCATCGATGTAATTGAGGTCGGGCGCTTTGCACCTGGATACCGCCCAGAAAGTGCCCTGCATGCCGGGGATATCGGATATATTGTAACCGGTGTGAGAAGTGTATCTGAAGCACGTGTTGGTGACACCCTGTGGAAGGGGAGTGCTGCCAATCCTAAGCCACTTCCCGGATATCGCAAAGTAACACCATTTGTTTATGCCGGAATTTTCCCGACCGATGCAACAGAGTATCCGCTCCTCCGCGATGCCTTACTCAAGCTGTCTCTCAATGACTCTTCATTGGAATTTTCACCGGAGAACTCGACGGCGCTTGGCCATGGATTCCGATGTGGTTTTCTTGGACTGCTGCACATGGAAATTGTACAAGAGCGCCTTGAACGCGAATACGATCTCGATCTTATTGCAACTGCACCGAGTGTATCGTATGAACTCTTGATGAATTCGGGTGAAATACGGAGCGTTTCGAATCCTTCGGAGCTTCCTGATCGCGGAAGCTTTCGTGAAATTCGCGAACCCTTTATGAAGTTGGAGATCATCACTCCGCGTGAATATATTGGCAAAATTATTACACTTTGTGATGAGCGGCGCGGCATTCAGCGCAACATTCAATATCTCGATGATAATAGGGCGATTCTGTATTGGGAATTGCCACTGGCCGAAATTATTCTCGATTTTTATGATGCACTTAAAAGTGCGACTGCCGGATTTGCCTCGATGAACTATGAGTTTTTAGAGTACCGGGTCGAGGATCTTGTAAAGCTCGATATGCATGTTGCTGGCGAACAAATCGAAGCCCTTTCGCATATTACCCACCGCTCAGATGCGTACCGTACCGGATCGATTTTAGCCAAAAAGCTCAAAAAACTTATTCCCCGGGCTAACTTCGAAATAGCAATTCAGGCTGCCATTGGCGCAAAAATTATTGCTCGCGAGACAATTGGGGCACTCCGGAAGAATGTTACCGAAAAGCTCTATGGAGGCGACCGGACACGTAAAGATAAGCTCTTAAAAAAGCAAAAGGCCGGTAAGAAGCGTATGAAAAAAATGGGACGCGTTGAAATACCACAAGATGCTTTCTTGGTGCTCTTGAAAAGAAATGAGGAGAATTGATACAGTACAAACAATATGAATACCGAATCAACATATCACGGTCCAATTTCAATTTTCGGCATAATTATTATTGCTACAATATTGGCAGTTGCCTTTGTTATCCATTTGCGAACGAGTGGTCCAACAATTACTCCAGAGCAGTATCAGTTAGTGACCTTTGAAAATGGAGATCGCTATGTAGGTCATCTTAAAGAGCTCAACAGCTCACATCCCTATCTTGCAGATTCTTACCGGCTTGAAGAAGATATTCCAGGAGAATTTGAGCTGGAAGCCGCAAATACAATCTATATGAACTGGGATAAGGTGCAGTTCTGGACTAACCTAAAACCTGATTCCGAACTTGTGAACTTATTGCAAAAATGATATCATATTGGGATGAAAAAAATCCTCCCAATAGGATTATTAGCCGGAATATTCGCTGCTCTGACATTCGGTGTTACTGCTTCTGCGCAGAATGTAAATGTGAGTGATCCTGATTTTACCGTGGTATTGAGCACGGGCAGCTACAAGATCGTGAGCGATATTGCCTTTGGTTCACTTGTTGTAAATAGTTCAAGTTTAACAATTACAAAAGGAGATGCGGCCTATGTATTGGTCTATTCATTTGATAAACATAATCTTACCAATGATGGCGGCATTAGCGTGCAATGTTTTCCTGAAGGACAGACTGCAAACTATTCCCAGCTTACTATTACGGGTAGCGATCCTGTTGTAGTTACGCCAATTGCTACAGATTATTGCGCAGATCCAAGCACTCCGGCTTCCAGTGGAGGAGGTGGTGGTGGACAAACAGTTTCTGCTGGTGGTGGCGGCAGCCGCTCAGTCACCGATGACGATGAGGATCAAGACGAAGAGCGTCCTGCTGCAGAAGAAGAGGAGGCAGTGTTCCCTGCCGATGTTTCCCGAAGCAGTGATATTTTTTCGGCAATCAATGCTGTGACTGATGTTATGGTAGCAAGCGGCTCATATTCGCTTCCAGTGAGTAAAAACTTTGGTCCTGAGAATGCCCTTACATGGACATATCTTTCTCAAGTTGCACTTGGACTTAAGGGACTCTCTTGTGAAGATACCATTACCGGGCGCAACTGTCGTGCTTCCGCAAAAAAAGCGGATTTAATCCCATCTACATTGATGACTCGTGTTCCTACACGTCTCGATGTCTACCGTGCGATGCTTAAAGTAATCGATTACGATATTGAAAATACCCGTACCACGCGCCTTACATTGGCCTTTTTGTGCCGCGATTTTACGCGAACAGAACTCGATATGCGGGAACTTGATTTCTCTAGTGACGATAAAATTACCTATGGTGCCATTATTAAAAGTTCGAGAATTCATCGTTTTGCATCCCGCTTTATAAGTAAAAAGTGCTATTTAGATAAAGCACTTCGTAAATCAGAATTTATTTTGATTGCAAAGCGAACGCACGATATTCTTACCGGCGCGGTTCAGCCGATTCGCCGAGGCCGATAGCATCAAGTTCCGCCTTTGTAAGAGAGCGATATTCTCCGGGCGCAAGAATACCCAGGCCTATTTTTCCAATGCGGATTCGCTTTAATTTTTCCACATGAAGATTAGCGCGTTCACACATGCGGCGTATTTGCCGATTGCGGCCCTCTTTAATTATTATGCGCAGCATGTGGGGACTTTGCTGCACAATTGTTGGCGGTTGCGTCTTTCTTCCTTGAATAAAAAAGGGTTCTGTGAGAATAGTCAGATGCTTTGGAGTAATAGTTTCTCGTACCTTTACAACATACTCCTTCTCTTTTTCAAATTTTGGATGGGTGAGTTGATAGGTGAGACGCCCATCATTTGTCATCAGGAGGAGACCAGATGTTAATTTGTCTAAACGTCCAACAGGAAAGAGGCGCTGGTCATCATCTTTAATAAGTTCGGTAACTTTAGGGCGTTCTTTGCCGCTGACCGTCGAGACATATCCCACCGGTTTGTGCAAAGCATAATACACAAAGTGCTGCTCTTGCAGCTTTGGAAGAGACGGGTCGATTTCGACCCGGTCTTTTTCGGGATCAATCTGTACTCCCATCTCGCGCACGACTTTTCCATTTACTTGTATTAAGCCGTCGCGAATGTACTGTTCGGCCTTCCGGCGCGATGCCACTCCTTTGTCTGCAAGATATTTGTGGAGGCGAACTTTCATACAGGAAGAATAATTTGCGTGCTGTATAATACCACTATGGTGAACCAAGAGCTTGCAAAGATTTTTAACCAGATGGCCGAAATTCTCGAGTTTTTGGGCGATCCTAGTGACCGCTTTCGAATTCGGGCGTATCAGAATGTGGCACTTACCATTGAATCGCTTCCAGAAAGTGTTGAAAAGCTAGTTGCCGAAGATCGTTTGCGAAAGGTAAAGGGCATTGGCCAGGGGATTGCTGCAAAAATAGAGGAGTACATTGAAAATGGCGAGATTGAAGAGTATGAGCTTTTAAAGCGTGCAGTTCCCAAAGGAATTTTTGAGCTTTTTACTGTACCGACGCTTGGTCCAAAGCGCATTAAAATGCTTCACGATCAATTGGGCGTTGGAAGTATTGCAGCACTTAAGAAAGCTATTGCCGACGGCAGTTTGCAAAAGCTGCCCGGACTTGGTGAAAAATCTGCACAAAAAATGTTGGAAGGATTGGAAATCAGCAACTCGCTAACCGAGCGCCGCTCCATTGGTACGGTCTTTTTGGCTGTAAAGACGATGATAGCTGCTCTCGAAAAGTGCGAAGGTATAAGTAGAGTGGTCCCTGCCGGTTCATTTCGCCGCGCAGAAGAAACAGTCGGCGACATCGATTTGCTGGCTTCAGGTGACATGAATAAAAGCAAAAAAATCATGAAGTGCTTTCGTGACTTGCCATTGGTAGAGCGGGTTTTGGTAAGCGGTGAGACAAAGACTTCGATCGTTACAAAAGACGGATTGCAAGTGGATTTGCGCTTGGTTGCACCGGACGAATTCGGTAGCGCACTGCAGTACTTTACCGGCTCTAAGCAGCACAATGTTGCATTGCGGACCATTGCTAAAGCCCGCGGCATGAAATTGTCTGAATACGGCTTTTTCAAGGGCGAAAAGAGAGTTGCGAGCAAGACTGAAGAGGAGTGTTATGCGTCCTTAAATATGCAATATATCCCGCCGGAGCTGCGCACAAATACGGGTGAAATTCAGGCGGCGCAAAAGCACGCGATTCCAAAATTGATTGAATTGAAAGATATTCGTGGTGATCTTCACTCCCACTCAAAATGGTCTGATGGTGCCAACACTATGGAAGAAATGGCCCTCGCTGCCGAAAAACTCGGGTATGAATACCTTGCCATGACCGATCACTCGCAGAATTTGCGTGTTGCGCGCGGGCTCAGTCTGGAGCGTTTAAAAGAAAAGAAAAAAGAACTTGATGCACTCAATAAGAAGTTGAAAAAAATCACGATACTTTTTGGCACAGAAGTAGATATTTTGCCGGATGGTTCGATCGATTATCCGGATAACATCTTAAAAGAGTTTGATATTGTCGTCGCATCGGTGCACAGCCGTTTTAACCAAGATAATACGGAGCGCATCATAAAGGCGATGCAGAATCCCTACGTGCATATTATCGGACATCCAAGCGGGCGTCTTATTGGACGCCGCAAACCGTATCAAATTGATTACGAGAAAATTTTTAAACAAGCGGCAAATACCGGCACGGTTCTCGAAATTAACAGCCAATACTTGCGGCTCGATTTACAGGATTTTTATATCCGCGAGGCAAAGCGCTGGAAGTGCAAATTCTCAATCGATTCCGATTCTCACACCACCGCAAGTTTAGAACTTATGGAACTCGGCGTCCGCTGGGCGCGCAGAGGCTGGTGTGAGAAAAAGGATGTGGTGAATGCGCTAGAGCTTGAAAAGCTTAGGAAGGCATTGAAGTAACTAGTCAACCTCAGGATCCGGCCATAGCCGTTTGCCTTCTTTGTTGCGAATGATAATCGCATTTACCGGACAACCCTTTGCCGCTTCTAATAAAGTATGTATATCTTCGCCTTCGGGATTTTTAAAGACGGCCTTGCCCTCGGTGTCTAATTCAAAAGTTTCCGGAGCTAGTCCTAAACAGACAGCAAGCGTTACACACAAATCGCGGTCTACTTCCAGTTCGTAACCGTCACTGCGCACAACCGGCCCGCTATTTGGCATTGCTGAATTATTCTCGTCAGACATTGTGCCCGAAGTCTAACGAGATATTGATGAAGAATCAATCAACGTTACGACCGCATCTCATCGGTAATGCGATTCCAGTCGCTTTCCAGGCGCTCCACTGCTCTTTCTGCCTCCTCGATCCAAGGTTCCAATGGCTCTGGACCTTCCGGTTTACGGGATTTGATTAAGGCTTCTATCGCAGCAATTTCCTCTTCTAATTCGCGAATTTGATCAAGCACTTGGGTATCTTGTGTTGTGCTTGCAGCCCGGACCTCACTTTTTAGTAGATCCAGGCGTGCTTCCATATCCTCTATGTATGGATTATCCATAGTAGACTAAGTTACTTTTTTGCATAATCTTCCAGCTGCTTTTGCGTCATCGACTCATACATGTCTTTTGAAGCTCCGCGTAAGGTCGACTTTGGCTTCTTACCCTTTTTAACCGACAGTGCAATCGCAGCAGCTTTTCTCTGTTGTTCACTTTGTGCAGGCATATGATTTAGATTAAGAAATATCAAAGACACATATGAGACTTTTTCGGGTGGATTTACCTGACAAAAATTTGGCTGGGGAGGAGGGATTCGAACCCCCGCATGCCGGGACCAAAACCCGGTGCCTTACCGCTTGGCTACTCCCCATAATTTTAAGATTTTCTTTAGCTCTTCTCCTCCTTTTAAGATTTTTAAGTATCTTTCTAACTTCATTGCTTCTGATCTGCTGCTAAATGACCGCGAGCATATTAGCGCAAATGGTCTTCTTGATCGAGTCGATTTTACCTGACCATCATTATGCCGAGCCAGTCGTTTTTCTACATTATTTGTATGACCAAAATATAATTTTTGATCCTTTTTGCTCTGTAAAATGTAAGCATAATACATATATCAATTCGTCTCGCCCCGCATGCCCCGCCAAAGGCGGGGTGCCTTACCGCTTGGCTACTCCCCAATGTTTAAATTGCTGCCGCGCTATTATAATAGCAAAATCCCGCTCGCCACAATCCCTGCGGTTTCTGTGCGAAGAATGCGGGGGCCTAAACTGGCAAATAGAGCGCCGCGCTCTTGTGCTAAGCTCAGCTCTTCTTGAGTAAATCCGCCTTCCGGGCCTACAAAGAGATCTATTTTTGTGCCGCTTGCTGCGCGTTCTAAACGTTCGCCTTGGCTGCGCTCCGCTAAAATAATCGAATCTTTTTTTATGACATCTTCAAATTCTACCGGCTCGCTGAGCTCGGGAATTTTTCCGCGTTCGCTCTGTTCTGCAGCTTCTTTTAAAATTTTTTGCATGCGTTCGCGCTTGGGAAGTTCGCCGCGCTCGGTTCGCCTTGTAATAAGCGGAACAAATTTCGCTACGCCTATTTCTGTCGCTTTTTGCAAAACCATCTCAAAAAGCGCAATCTTTTTGGGCAGCGCTTGATAGAGAGTAAGTTCCACATCCGGCTCGGCTGTATTTTTCCTGCGCTCCACAATTTTTGCATGCGCAACTTTGCCAATCTCTTGTAGCTCACACACAAATTCGTCACCGGAATTATCCAGCGCAATAAACTTCGCGCCCGGCTGCATGCGTAAAACGCGCCGCATCTGCTCAATCGTTTCACGGTCATCGATGCTCACGGTGTCGCTACCGGAATTTTGGGGCTCAAGAAAAAATCTCTGCATGCGCACACTATAGCAAAATCACATATTCTCCCGTATTTATCGCGCCACTTTATCGTCAGTCAGTCGCTTCAAGTGTTTTTCGGGCAGGCTTTCCAGCGGCACGAATTCGAGCGGCAAGTAGTAGAGCGGATCCACATGCTTAAAGTTATCGAAAACCTCAAAGTGCAAGTGTGCACCGGTAGTCAGCCAGCCAGCACCCGCAGTACCCGGAATGCCGCCGGACAAACCGATAGTCTGTCCTTGCTTCACAACTTCACCCTCTTCAACCAAAATTTCAGAAATGTGGCCATACAATGTCACCAACTTATTCGGATGCGCAATCATAATGTAGCTATAGCCGAGTCCGGCATCGATCGCCTTAGAGACTACGCCATCGGCTGCTGCACGTACTTTGGAGCCTTGGGGCAGACGAATATCCACTGCATTGTGGCGAACACCAAGCGCTTTTTCATATGCATGGTCGTGGAAGAGTGCAGTTAAACCGCGGCTTGGAGAAACAGGCCAGGAGAGGGGAGCTTGCCCCCGCAAATCCGCGGCAGCTGCCTGAAAATCTTCCAGCGATTCGCCGAGCAGTCCCTCAATATCACTCTCCTCCAATCCGTCCATTCGGGAAATAACAAAGTCGTAATTCTCTTTTAAGCGCAAAATTTGAATAGAAACTTGCTCTTGCTCGCGCCGCGAAATTTCGAGCAGTGTTTCATAGACCAGCTGCCGCCCCTTTGTCTCTTCCAGTAAACGCTCTTTTGAACGCTTCGAAAGCTCGAGTCCGCGCTGCTCTTGGTCCAGTAATGCAGCTAGCTTTACTAGATTTTTCTTTTTATCCTCAATTTCATGTTGCCGGCTCAAAATGGCTTCATGCTGTTGCTCAACTTTATTGCCAAGTTCAACACCGCCGCGCTGCAAAAAAACTAAATATTCATGAAGTTGCAAAACTTTTCCCGTGCTCTCATCTGCAGCAAGAAAGGCTAGCAAGTTTGGCTGATCGTTGGCCGGATCGCGCAATGTGTTTGCATATAAGTAATAAGTAGAAATCGTCTCTGCGAGCATCTTCCGCTGAGCTTTTAAAATTTCTTGCCGCTCTTGTACCTCACTCTCCAGCACGCTTATTGCATTCTTTGTCTGTGCAATTTGTACATGTATAGCCCGGATTTTCTCTTCGTTAGCTGCAATCAGTGCATCCAAATTTGCAAGCTGTCCGCTCAAGTCTTCAATTTCAAAGTGCTTTTCATCGATCTTCCTTTCAAGTTCGGCAATATTGTTTTGCAGCAAAGCCAGCTCATCCTTAGACTCTGCAATTCGCTCTTTAATGCCAAAGACAAAATAGGTTGCCCGCTGCAGCTTTTTCTTAAGTTTGGTATTTAGAAGTGTCTCAATCTGGTCAGCCGATGGATCAAGGGTTGGCTGGGCATAGGCAATATGCACCGCCGCATTTCCCATAATAAAGAGAGCGGTCACCACCCCCCAAATAGCTATTTTTTTGCGGAAAAGCATCTCTATAGTATAGCATTTTAACCTGATATAAGGAAGTCTGGCACGAGCCGTGCAAAAAGGTTGCACGACGAGATAAAATCTATTACTATAGCCGAGCTGTTCTAGCCCCTTACAAGCGAATATGGCTCATAAAAAGGCCGCAGGCTCATCCAGAAACGGTAGAGATTCACAGGCAAAACGCCGTGGCGTAAAACTATTTGCCGGCGAAGTTGCAAAGGCAGGTTCGATTCTTGTTCGCCAAAAAGGCACTAAGTTCATGGCTGGTAAGAATGTTCGTGTTGCCACCGATTTCACACTTTTTGCAGTGAAGGATGGGAAAGTTCTTTTTGAAGAAAAGCGCCGCAAGCGCTTTGACGGGCAGGTGCACCGAAAAGTGTTTGTTTCGGTTGCATAAGCGAATTTTTTCATGTCTGATCTAGAAAGTTTTATACCGTCCGAAGAGTCCGAAGGTTTTGATCCTGCGGCATTTGAACGTTTTAAAGAAAATGTAAAAAAAGGTGCGGCTGCCGATGCAAAGGCAAAGAAACAGGAAGGTAAGCAGAAAAAGAAGGAAGATAAGCTAGTCCAAATTCTCTTAAGATTTATTAAGGATCAAAAGAAAAAAGGTGTGCTTTTTTTAATCGCGCGCTTGCTTGAAGAAAATATTCCGCCGCTTTTTGTATTAAGTATCGTGACGCTTGGTATGGAGGATGTGCGAAATGAAATAGCTGCTGTTCGCGCCGAAGAGCATAAAGAGCTGACCGAAGCTGGCAAATTGCAGCCGCCGGATGATCAAGAGGCCCTCGAGATGAAGCTTGCACTCCCGGATTCATTTGCAAATATTGCGCTACCTCTTGAAATTAAAGGCGAAGTCGATGCATGGATTAAAGGAATTTTTGATGCCGGTTCGGCAAACGCACCGCTTGTATTGGAGCGGGGATTGACCGACAAAGGCGCTATTAAGCAGGTACTTATCGATTGTTCGGCAAATGTTATGAGCGATTATTTCGAAGAGCGTGAGGGGCTTCCAAGCATGGCTTATGATGGCTATTACAATTTTTGCGCCCTGGTTATGAAAAAACTGTTCACTCAGCTAAAGAAGCAGGTACAAGATCAAAAACAGTTAGCGGAAACCGGAGAAAGAAATATTGATTCTTAGGTCAGCTACTCGTAAACTAAACGAGCGGTTCGTTCTGAACTGCGCATTTAGCTCGCGTGGTGTCTATGGTGTAGTGGTAACACAACAGGTTGTGGTCCTGTTATCACCGGTTCGAATCCGGTTAGACACCCCAGAAAAAAACCAAAATGCCCCTCCTGGATGAAACAGAAAGGGCAAGTTTTGGGGTGACGAGGACCGAAGCCGGAGCCGCAGAACCGTCCTTATTTGTAAGCTTCGCCTTGTTCGGTCGGCGACGCGCCGCGCGTCTTCGGGCCTCCCTCACTGCGGCTGCGCGCTCGCGCCGTGCGCTCGCAGCATTTCATTAACTTTCTAGAAAGGCACGCAACTCGTACGGCATAACCGTTACATCGTATTCACGTGTCACTTTATTCAGTGAGCGTTCGCTTGGCATAAAGTTGCCAAACTCTGCGCCCTGAAATACATAACTTTTTAGCACCTCATATTTGCGCTTTAATGATGAATTGCTCGCTGTGAGCGTACGAAACTCCTCACCGTGCAAAATATAATAAGCATAACTCTCGGCAAAATCTTCGAACGGATCGCTTGCCGCATAGCCGGAAACAAAGTCGGCAGCCACAGTGTTAAGGCGCTTTTCTGTATTGTTTTCCCAGCTAATGTTGTAGAACATATAACTTGGATCGTCGGCGAGAATCGGCCGGCCGAAGTCGAAAAAGTTTGTAAGTGCGCGGTTGTTGCTTCCTTGCAAAAACTGCTCATCGACGATATGTCCCATTTCGTGGACAAGTACGCCGGTAAGTTCTGCATCGCTGATATTCAAGCAGCGTAATACAATTCCGCCGTTGCCGCCAAGCCCGCGTCTGCCATCATGAGTATAAAAGAGAGTCAGAGTTTGTAGACCTTGAACGTGATTTTGAGGCAGCTTTTGGAGCGTTAAATAGACGAGGGATTTGCATCTGCTCTCGTCTTTTGGGCGTGCA
>PCVQ01000041.1:7828-15015 GCA_002796025.1 Candidatus Peregrinibacteria bacterium CG11_big_fil_rev_8_21_14_0_20_46_8 | reverse complement strand
TGCTGTCTTGTTTGTGAGCGCTTGAACTTCAACAATAATCGGACGTGAACCTTCCATGGTTGCAACAAGGCAGGTTCCGATTTGTCCGGCGTGCCGATCTTTGAGGAAAAAATCTTGCACGTTATCGATTGGCTGTAGGCCCTTGCTATCCATGGCAAAGATCCCAACTTCTTGTGTTGAGCCAAAGCGGTTTTTTACCGGCCGCAGCATGCGGAGCTCGTGGCTCCGGCTGCCTTCAAAATAGAGGACGGTATCTACAAGATGTTCCAGCACACGCGGCCCCGCCAAATTGCCGTCTTTGGTTACATGGCCGATAATAAGTACCGGAATATTGCGCGGCTTTGCAAATTCTAAAAGTTGCTCGGTGCAAAAGCGGACTTGTGAAGTTCCACCGCCTCCTCCCGGCAAGGCGCCGCTGCTCATCACTTGAATGGAATCGATAATAAGGAGTTCGGGCTTTTCTTGCTCAGCGGTTGCAATAACAGATTCGAGATTTTGTTCGGCAAGGATGTGGAGATTTTGCAGCTGCAAATTTAACCGCTGCCCGCGCAATGAAATTTGCTCTTCCGATTCCTCGCCGGAAATGTAGAGGATTTTTTTACTTTGTTGTGAAAGTGCGTTTGCAATTTGCAGTGTCAGTGTAGATTTTCCAATACCCGGTTCGCCTGTGAGCAGTATAAGTGCACCATCTACAATTCCTCCGCCAAGTACACGGTCGAGCTCTTCGATGCCGGTTGCAGTTGCAATAGATTTTGAAAGCGAGGCAAGTACGCTAGTAAATTCTTTTGGGCTGCGTGCATGCGCTGCTATTTTTTTATCGCGCTGAGTCGGTGCCATTTTTTCGCCTTCCATCAATGTGCCCCACGACTCGCACTGCTGACAGCGCCCTTCCCATTTTGGCGCCTGATGCGAGCACTCTGTGCATGTGTAGATAATCGAGCTTTTCGCCATCTGCTAGTTGGTTATTTGATTAAGCACCTCATCATATAGTGCGGCCGTCTCTTCCGCCATCTTTTTTGCATCAAAATGCTCTTCTACAACTTGGCGTGCCGCAGTTGCAAATTTTCGGCAGTCCCACGAATTTTCAATCATATCCTTTAAGGCGAGGCTTAGTGCTTGGCTGTCTTGCGGTGCGACTAAACGTCCTGTTTCATTGTCTTTTATCAACTCTCGAATGCCGCCAGTATTTGATGCAATTACCGGCACCTGTGCAATTGCAGCTTCCAAAATTACCAATCCAAATGCCTCGCGTATACTCGGCAATACAAAGATATCTGCTGATGCCATCAGTTCTGCGACATTATTCCGCCGTCCCAAAAATAAACAGTCGGCATTCAGTTGTTGCGCAAGTTTTTCATAGTGCAAACGAGCCGGTCCTGTTCCCGCTAAAATCAATTTAATATGAGGATGTGTTTCACGCAGTGCTGCACATGCTTCAATCAAATATCTTTGCCCCTTCCGCTCATTCAGTTCTGCAACACAGAGCACTATAGTATCGCGCTGTTTTGCACCAAAAATTTTTGCACGCACTTCATCGCGGTTAGTACTTTGAACACGCTCGCGCCAGGTTTCAACATCTATTCCATTTCGAATTAAAGCAATTTTATTGTGAAACATCTCAAAATTTTCGTGCACAATTTTTTGTGCAGCTTCGGAGCAGACAATAACTTTTTTTACCGATGTACTTAATATTTTTTTCAGCCATTGTTTAAAGTCGCTGAGCGGAAAGGGATCATGTTCGGTGATAATCGTCGGTATTTCACGAGCTGCAGCAAGTGCCCATCTGCAGCTTGCCGGATTCCATAAATGCAAGTGAAGAAGATCAAATTGTGGCAGCAGTTTTTTTAAATACAAAAAATGGCGCGGGTCATGCTTATGAATCACATTCAATCGCACAATATTGCAACCGATTCCAATAAGCCGCGCGCACCACTCATTAAGTGCCGTACTTTTGCTACAGGCGATCGTGATTTCAAATTGATCCTTCGGCAAAAATTTCGCCAAGAGGTACATCTGCTCTTCGGTTCCGCCGAGCATTGGCGTATCGGTGTAGAAGAGGATTCGTTTCATGGGGAAAACATGGTGGGCCAGGAGGTATTCGAACCCTCGACCTTATCCTTAAGAGGGATCTGCTCTAACCAGCTGAGCTACTGGCCCAGGGCAGTTTAGGATATATCTTTCATCAGATCAATAGTGGCTCATCTGTCTATTGACAGATGAGGTTTAATGTTGTAGGTTGAGTGCCTATGAAAAGGGAAACGCCTTCTGATATTGATCAACAGAGAGAGCAAGAACCACCACAGTCTGCGCAGCCTATTACCAGGCATTCTCGCCTCGCACTTATTATGAGCACGGTACTTGCTGCGACTGCCTGTAGCACACGAACTCAACCTTCTCCAGAGCCGCCCACTATCGCTCAGAGTACGCAAGAAAAATCTGAAGACAAGGGCTGGAATAATCTTGGAGATATTTTTTTGAGGAAATTCCCAATGGAGAATTTTTGCCAGAGGAGCGTGCCCAGCGACTGCAGCAATTAGAGCACGGCGAGAGAATTTTTCGCGATGTGGGACTTGTATTTTATATCGTTGAAAACGATGAAGAGACTATTGCTGAAATTCGCCAAAAATTAGGACGGTATCCGGAATTTGCTCATGTGCAAAAGCCAACAAAGAAGGTGAGTGGATTCAATATTCCGCAGAAATCCTTGAAAAAGGGGATGTTCATTCCTATTCCTCTTAAGGCTGAAGAGCGAGTACTTGAAGATACCGAATTCGCTGAGTATTGCAGTGAGGCGATTCGTGATATGAGGTTACATTCGGCATATGGAAAAAGAGTCGATGAAATTTTGGATCGAGTAGATGAAGATACTTTGGTGGCAACGATGATTGCGGCTGCAAAACAGGAATCAGGAGGTAAACCGCTTGGTCAATTTGTTTTTCACCGTTGGGAGCCCGGCCCAGGTGCATTTTCCTTTTCAATTTTCCATGTTGTGCAGACCGGTCCTGGAATTGCAGCACGAAGAAAATTGAATATGACTGAAGGACAACTCTATCATCCCAAAAATGCGGCTCAGCTCTTTCTTGCATATTTGATTGAGAAGAATGGCCGCCGCACAGCTGACTATTTTCCTATTGATAAAGATTGGGATGCTTGGGCACGGATGTATAACGGCAAGTACTGGAAACGAATTAATCCGCACTATGTAGGGAATATGAAAAAATATTATGCTCAAGCGCTTCAAGATGAGGCGCCGCAGGTTCGTCCTGAATATTGGGCAGGTAACAATGTCGAAATGTTTCCAATACAATATGGCATGGATATTGGCACAGCCATCCGGCACTCGAACACAGTGAATTCAAATGCGGCTCATCGAGAAAATATACTAGGCAACCGCAAAAACGTTTTTGCGTTGCGTAAGCTTGTTTTTAATTACCTCAAAACTCGTTATAAAAGTGACAAATGGTATGCCGGCCGCGATAAGATCGGTATAGGATTTGATGCACAAGGTGTTTTCCTTATATTTCAGCGGGATAACGACGAGAAGGAGGTGATATACCTGCCCTCAAGTGTCTAACCTGAAGCTAACCTGTAAATCAGGTTGACTTTTCTCCTAATGACATGGTATTCTAACCTTAAGGTTTTACTCCTTAACCTAACCCAAATATGGCTTATGCTCATACTAATTCCAAGGGACAAACCTACTTTTTGCACTCTAAAGAGGTAACGCTCCGCGGAGGTCGCAAGCAGAGAATCTTCTTCTTCGCCCGCGAAGAGCGAGAAGGAGCCCTTGAAGAGGTTCCAGAAGGCTACATGGTCGTCGAGAACAAGAAGACTGGGCTACCAATGTTAAAGCGTTCATAACGTAATCTAAAGGCTCTTCCCAAAAGGAGGGGCCTTTTTAGTTTCTCAATGGAAAATTCTCACGCACAAAAACAGCTCTCATTTATAGAGATCTTACTCATCCTTATCATTATCGCTTTAGCGATTGGAATTGGGGTTGTCTTATTTGGTGACAGCTCACAAGAAATACCCCAAAATTCTCAGCTTGAGGTCGGCGAAGTAGAGATTGATTTGGACGATGGTGAGCAGGAGGGGACTCTTGAGGTGAGGTAGAGATTACGGTAGACGTAACTTTTAGTCTTATTTGCATCGCGTTTACCTTTATAGTATTTTTGCTGTATGCGGAAAAGATCATGGAATCTTTCACAACTTTCGGATGCAGTAAAATCTTCAAAAAGTTATAGGCAGGTTTTAAAAAAATTGAACCTTGTGGAAGCTGGTGGTAATTATGAGCAAATTAAAAAATACGTCCATGAGGCAAAACTTGATATTACCCATTTTAAGGGTAAAGCTTGGAATAAGGGGCTTCGTGGTATCGGTAAGCCTATTCGACCACTCAAGGATATCTTAAAAAGGAACTCACCTTTTCAAAGCTTCAAATTAAAGAAACGACTTTTTAATGCCGGATTGAAAGAAAAAAAATGTGAAGAATGTGGTTGGTCTAAAATTACAGCAGATGGATATCTTCCACTTGAGCTTGATCATGTGAATGGAGACAGGCATGATAATCGCATTGAAAATTTGAGAATACTTTGTCCAAATTGTCATAGTCTTAAGCCGACTCATCGTGGCAGAAATAGAGGTAAATATGCCCGGGTGGTGGAATGGTATACACGCGACACTTAAAATGTCGTGAGCCAAAAGCTCTTGCCGGTTCAAGTCCGGCCCCGGGCACCACATATGCACTTAGGTCTCACTAGAAACCGAAATTGCATTTTTCATATATATACTATAATACATATATGTCTATAAAAGCTAGTGAAGCATTTGAAGCGCTTAACGATGCTCAGAGCGATCTGGAGTCTATGCTTTCTGTGTTAGGCGAGACCTCTAGTGATTTGCATCGGGATGTTGAATCAATTATGAAACATGTTCGTAAGGCAAAGAGTGATATAAATTCCCCCAATGCTAAATGTCTTGAAGACATACTTGGAGGCATAGCTCATATGGTAGAAGAAGTACTGAATAAAAATCTTTTTGGAGGACAAAATTTACATTACTTACGGGCTGCTAGAAATTCATTAAGAAGCCCGCCATATCACGGTAGCGCTTCGATGGATGTTATTGAAGTGGATCCAAAATATCTTAGTCCGCCTACGTATCGTGCCGATTTTTTTGATCACCCGCTTGGTACAGAATCTTCTGCTGGTAGATTTGACTATGATGAATTATTCTTGGAACATTTCGATGATAATCCTGAAGAATATTAAAATCTCAAAAAAACTGTAATTTCTGGAGGCCGCGGCCGGAATCGAACCGGCGAATAACGGTTTTGCAAACCGTCGCCTTAACCACTTGGCTACGCGGCCATGTTTGTTTTTCAGCTAGCGCATTTCGAAAGGTCTAATCATGCTTCCGACGAGGTCGGCAGTTGTTTCAGCTTCATCTGCTAAAAATGACCCTATAGCAATATACGCATTTTTTTCTTTCACACCAGAGATTTGTATAAATTGTTTTAGGTCGCTCGCAGCGTGATCACGCCCCTCTACATATATAAATAAAGTGTTGTGCTGGTTTTCGCCCACTTGAATTGTTCTATTTTCAATTTGCAGTTCACGGTATCCAATGAGTTCTGTTTTTAATTTTTCTACCAGAAGCCGCGCATAATCGCTGGTAGATATTTCTTCTGCAAGTGGATTGCGAATAATTGCAACGTTGGCGGTGAAGTTCTCATTGCGAACATTATTTCTAAAGGCAATCAAGGTATTCGGCGGAATATCACTTGTAAATTGATGAGCTTCTAAAATTTCCCACGCATTTGGAATTGCGATGCGAAATTCATTTGTTGCATAGGTGTGCATGCCCGTTGGGGCACCATTTATACTGTCATCATCGCCGCCAAAACAGCCAGTTAACAAAAGCGTGATGGCGAGCGCTGCTATAGTTTGCCGTCGCATCATATCGTGGTTGGATGTTTTTCAACAATCTTATCGATGAGTCCGTATTTGAGTGCCTCTTCGGCAGTTAGAAAGCGATCGCGTTCAGTATCATTCTCAACTTTTTTTAACGGTGTGCCGCTATGTTTTGAAATGATTTTATTTAAACGTCCCTTCATTTTTACAATGTGCTCAGCATGGATTGCAATATCAGTTGCTTGACCCTCAACACCGCCAAGTGGTTGGTGAATCATTATCTCTGAGTTTGGCAGTGAGAAGCGTTTGCCCTTTGCGCCGCCAGTGAGCAAGATCGCACCCATGGATGCTGCCATACCAACACATACCGTTACAACATCGGGTTTGATGTATTGCATTGTATCGTAAATCGCCATGCCAGCGGTTACATGACCTCCGGGACTCTGAATGTACATAATAATGTCTTTCTTTGGACTCTCATTTTCTAAAAAGAGGAGTTGGGCGATGATTGAATTTGCTACTTGATCATTAATAGCGCTCCCAAGAAATATGATCCGATCCTTGAGGAGCCGGGAATAAATATCGTAGGCTCGTTCGCCAAGATTTGTCTTTTCGATAACCGTAGGAACAAGGAGCGTTGCTTGCGGATCATGTGCGCCGCCAGATGTGCGTCGAGAAGTTCGAGAAGTTTGCTGCATTTTAAAATTTTGTTATGAATTATGAAGAAGAGTGCTCAATTCATTATACTGGATACGGCTTTTCAGGTCACATATCAAGGGGTGCCATATTAGTAATATATGGTGCTGATTTTACTAGGATATTAACCTGGAAAAGTTGTTGACTTTAGAAGAAAGCCTGCTAAAATTGTCCTGCTCTGAGTTCGGAGCGTACTGCTCATTTACAATTCGGCAACTACGTTAAAGTCCAAGAACGTAGTAGAGAAATCGTTTATTCTGAAGTTCAATCGTCCCGATCTAATCGGGACAACCAATTTCAAATTATTTGATTTGATCCCGCTTCGGCGGAATCATTTTTTCGAAGAGTTTGATCCTGGCTCAGGATTAACGCTGGCGGTGTGCATAACACATGCAAGTCGTGCGAGGCTTCGAGCCGAGCGGCAAACGGGTGAGTAACACGTTGGAACCTACCTAGAAGTGGGGCATAATCAACCGAAAGGCTGACTAATTCCCCATAGTCCCGAAAGGGTAAAGATTTATCGCTTCTAGAGGGGCCTGCGGCCTATCAGCTTGTTGGCGGGGTAATGGCCCACCAAGG
>PCVQ01000041.1:0-7811 GCA_002796025.1 Candidatus Peregrinibacteria bacterium CG11_big_fil_rev_8_21_14_0_20_46_8 | reverse complement strand
ATTGAGAGATCGACCAGTCACAAGGGAACTGAGACACGGTCCCTACTCCTACGGGAGGCAGCAGTGAGGAATCTTCGGCAATGGGCGAAAGCCTGACCGAGCAACACCGCGTGAAGGATGAAGGCCCTTGGGTCGTAAACTTCTTTTCTGGGGGAAGAATTCTGACGGTACCCTAGGAATAAGCACCGGCTAACTCCGTGCCAGCAGCCGCGGTAAGACGGAGGGTGCAAGCGTTATCCGGAATCACTGGGCGTAAAGCGTGTGTAGGCGGTTTGGAAAGTCGGGGGTTAAAATTCCATGCTCAACATGGAAGCTGTTCTCGATACTGCCAAGCTAAGAAGAGTGCAGAGGCAAGCGGAATTCTGAGTGTAGGGGTAAAATCCGTAGATACTCGGAGGAACGCCAAAAGCGAAAGCAGCTTGCTGGGCATTTCTTGACGCTGAGACACGAAAGCGTGGGGAGCAAACAGGATTAGATACCCTGGTAGTCCACGCCGTAAACTATGAGAACTCGATGTAGGAGGTATCGACCCCTTCTGTGTCTAAGCTAACGCGTTAAGTTCTCCGCCTGTGTAGTACGGCCGCAAGGCTAAAACATAAAGGAATAGACGGGGACCCACACAAGCGGTGGAGCATGTTGTTTAATTCGACGATAAGCGAGAAACCTCACCCAGATTTGACATCTTGGGAATCCCTGTGAAAGCAGGGAGTGCCGCAAGGAACCCAAAGACAGGTGTTGCATGGTTGTCGTCAGCTCGTGCCTTGAGGTGTTTGGTTAAGTCCATAAACGAGCGCAACCCTCGTCCTGTGTTGTATTTTTCGCAGGAGACTGCCGGCGCAAAGTCGGAGGAAGGTGGGGATGACGTCAAATCAGCATGACCCTTATATCTGGGGCGACAAACGTGCTACAATGGTCGGTACAGAGGGCAGCGAACCCGCAAGGGGGAGCCAATCCTTAAAACCGGCCCAAGTTCGGATTGAGGTCTGCAACTCGACCTCATGAAGTTGGAATCGCTAGTAAACGC
The DNA here is from genome assembly GCA_002796025.1 of Candidatus Peregrinibacteria bacterium CG11_big_fil_rev_8_21_14_0_20_46_8. Lineage (GTDB taxonomy): Bacteria > Patescibacteriota > Gracilibacteria > UBA1369 > UM-FILTER-53-11 > 21-14-0-20-46-8. The sequence continues at coordinate 6,787 of PCVQ01000041.1, read as the reverse complement.
AGATCAGCCACGCTGCGTTGAATATGTTCCTGGGTCTTGTACTCACCGCCCGTCAAGCTATGGAAGGTGGGGGCGCCTGAAGTATTCTTGCGAGTATTAGGGCGAAACCACTGACTGGAGCTAAGTCGTAACAAGGTATCCGTAGGAGAACCTGCGGATGGAATACCTCTTTTAAAGAGATTAAGTCCTGCCATTGTGCAGGATAGCCCCGATTTATCGGGGTAGGTCGTTCGATAGCATCCCTCTCGAGAGGTGCTATCGCCAAAGTCCTTCGCTATAGGCGAAGGCAACGTTTTTCTCTACTACGTTCTGATTTTAACTGTTTGCACCGCCATAAGACGGGGCAAATTAAAGTAGCCAAATATTTTTTGGTTTTTTATGTATGTGAATAAAATGAGTGTATGACTGTATTTCAGATTTTTCTGACATATTATTGAGCTTGTGAAGTAGCGCTAAATATCTATGCATATTTATTTCTCGTTATATTGAACAGACAAAGATTTTCTTTTCAGTCTTGACTTGTCGCAAATATATCCATAAAATCTTCGCATCAAATTTTTATTTATTAACTGACAACAACTATGTCTAGTTTACATGCATCAGGACACGAAGAAGTAGGCTCTGCTCCTGATTTTATCGATGAGATGGATGCAAGATTTAATACTAAATTGCCGCCACGGCCTAGATCGCTGCCTGATCATTTTGCTTCACGGCCAAATACGGAGGTAGATCTTGATGCTGTTCGTACAAAGCAGCGAGTGATTGGTGTTTTTGAAAAATAAATTTTGAATAAATTTGTATCTGCGCATCACGCGGCATCTGGTATACTCTCCGGTGCCGTTTTATTTTTAATTTTTTTTTATGTCTAAAATGTCATCTGGAAGAGTTGCACTTTTTGCAGTTTTAGGAGTATTGATTGTTGGATTGCTATGGGGAATGGGTGCATATAATAGTTTAGTCGGTTTGGATGAAAATGCTCAGACCGCGCAGGCAGATATAGAGGTGCAGTATCAGCGCCGATTTGATTTAATCCCAAATTTAGTCGGCTCGGTAGAAGGAATTTTTGAGCAAGAGCGTGAAGTATTTGGGCAGCTTGCCGAGGCGCGCACGCGCTATAGCGGTTCTGCAGCCGGTTCGGAAGAGCGTATTGGAGCAATTGCAAGCGTTGAGAGCGCATTGAGCCGCTTGCTTGTTGTTGTTGAGAATTATCCTGAGTTGCGCAGCTCAGAGAGTGTGCAGAAATTGCAGGATCAATTAGAGGGAACTGAGAATCGTATCCAAGTCGCGCGCAATAACTACAATGCCGTGGTTAACGAACTCAATAAGAAAATTCGCCGCTTCCCGAGTAATATCATTGCCGGAATTTTTAATTTTGATCCACGGCCACGCTTTGAGGCGAGTGACGATGCTGCAAATACTGTTCCTGAAGTAGATTTTAATAATTAGCGTAAATTCTGATTTGCGCTTTTGCCGTTGGGCATCAACTATTATGGTAAAGAGTTTTTTGAAATTGCTTCTTATTCCACTGGCATTTTTGCTGCTCCCAAGCAGCACTCTTGCCGCAATTGATCTGCCACCGCCAAGCGGCTATGTAAACGATTTTGCTGGAGTCTTGGAGGCGAAAGAGCGGGAAACCTTTGAGTCATTGCTCGTTGAATTTGAGCGCGAGACAACGAACGAAATCGTGGTTGCGATTGTCCCAAATTTGGGCGGCCTCGATCGATTCACGTATTCACAAGAATTATTTACGCAGTGGGGTATTGGAAAAGCCGATCGTAATAATGGCGTGCTTTTCTTGATTGCAATTGAAGATCGGGAGGCGTTCATTAATGTGGGAAAGGGTTTGGAGGGGGTACTACCGGACGGTTTTGTGGGAACACTGTTGCGGGAAGAAGTTTTTCCTGCTTTTAAACAAGGCGGTTATGCGGTTGGAATTTCTAACGGTATCGCGCGGATGATGGAGATTTCTCGTGGGGAGTTTACGGCTGATGAATATGAGTCACAATATGCAAGCGGACCAAGCGGTCCAATTGAATCGCTGCTCGGTATCATTTTTCAATTCGGAATTTTCTTTTTTATTTTCTTTACGCATCTATTGGGGCGCACAAAGTCGTGGTGGCTTGGGGGAGTTTTGGGTGCACTTTTTGGCGCAATTATTGGCTGGTTCTTATTTCCGGGTCTTTTTTTCCTCCTTTCCTCATTTGGATTAGGAATGGCAGGCACCGCATTTGATTACGTAGTTTCTAAGAACTACGGCAAAAAAGGCCGCAGCGGAATCTGGTGGATCGGCGGCGGAGGAAGAGGCGGTTTTGGTGGAGGTGGGGGATTCGGGGGATTTGGAGGAGGAATGTCAGGTGGCGGCGGCGCGGGCGGGAGGTGGTAGGATTGAAAACTAACCAATTAACCAAGCATCAACTAAGCAATGCAAATGAGAAATTTGAATTTGGTTACTTATTTCTATGTCTTCCAATCTTCAAAATCTCCGCAATATTCGCGTGCTTGTTTAGTACAGGTTGTATCTGCGCGCCTTTAGTTGTGGTCAGCAACGTAGTCACACCCGGGCCGTGTCCTGCAACAAACGAGTTGCTGTGCACCACAACGCAGATCGAAATCGCACCCTTTTTATAGCAGCGGCCGTAACTGTTATCGGCATCTTCAATGGCCACAATGTCGCCGAGTCGAATGGTATCGAGTTTGTACTTCTTAACGGTCTCTTCATCTTGCGTCGTTATATCGTAGTCACCACGTGTGCAGCTGAGAGAGCCAATACCCGAGCCCATTATTCCAGCCGGCACAATGTGCGTTACGCCAATCTCAATAACATTTTTTTTCTCTTTCATCGGCATTTTATGAAGCAATGCCGGTGAGAGATTGTAGGTTTTAATATCGGGAAAGTTTGTGAGCCGGAGGCCTTGTCCGTGAGCCCGAATTAAAAATTTATCTTCAAGGGTTAATTTTTCGATAACTGCATCCGGAAAATCTAGAAGCACATGTTCTACGCCGCCATGCATGCCGGTTACTACACCCTTTTTCCCCTTTGCATCGCCGCTGGTTATAATTACCTCATTACCAACACACGACAAAAAATTATAGCCGCGCATGTGTGCTTTATCACTTGACGTACATACGGTTGAAACGCCCGGCTCAGTATGGTCTGAAGTCCAGCCAAAAGCTGGATCCCCAACGCGAACATTATAAGTAATTGATCCAACTCCCGGTAACGCATAGGGCTCGCCATTGTGGCCTACTTCAAAAGGCAGAAACTCATCGGCCGGGCCTACTTTTCCTTGGAGGGCGAGTTTAATGAGTGTTTTTTCGTTGGTAGCAATCATAAGAAAATGGTGGGCGGTGGAAGACTTGAACTTCCGACCTCGACATTATCAGTGTCGCGCTCTAACCAGCTGAGCTAACCGCCCGCAGTACAAACAGGAAGCAGAGCGATCCTGTCCGCTTATTTATAAAGGAAGTAGGCCAAAGGCGCAACATATTTTTCAGGCTTTTCAGGGGAGATATTTATGCTATTTAGTATATTGCCAAGCGGCAATAATTGTAGAAATAGGTACTGCGAGAACTAATGAGAGACTGCCGACGAGCATTCGTACAAGCTCCTCAGAAACGAATTCAGCATTCAGTGTCACCCAGAGCGGTTCTGGTGAAGCAGTAGTTAATAGCAAGAAAATTGGGAATGCCGCTCCAACATAGGCCAGTACCAGTGTATTCACAAGAGAGATAATATGTTCCCGGCCGACAGACATGCCCCGGCTAATAAGCGAATGAAATCCCAGCTTAGTATTTGCCTTGTGAATCTCCTCTACGGTTGCAGTTTGAGCAGTGGTTACGTCATCAAGTACGCCTAGGGCTCCAATGATAATGGCACCAAGTAAAATTCCTCTCACATCTATAAGCGGATTAATTTGAATTTTCAGAAATGCGGCCTCTTCGCTGCCGAGTCCTAGCAGATTAGCAAAAGAGACTGCACCGAGCGCGAGTATGAGCGAAACTCCAAGTGTTAAAACGGTACTTAACAAAGCAAGGAGAGTACGTTTTTTTATACCATGTGCAACGAGGATTGAAATTCCTGCAATTACAAGAGCACCAAGAAACGAAACGAGGAGGGGGTTGTATCCTTTAAGAATGAGTGGTGCGACGAGCCCAACAAGAATGATAAGCGTGATGCCAAGGCCGACGAGCGAAAAAATACCCTGTCGTCCAATAATCGTAATAGTAATGATGACAAAACCTATAAAGAGCCAAAAAATGGCATCGAGCCGGTATATATCGTGCAATGTAAATCGCTCTACGCCATCGAGGCCCGAGCGAATAACGATGATCTGTTTTCCTGGCTGTAACTCTGCAACATCTTCAGAAGTCAGCGCAGGCCTGGGTATGGTGAGCTCAATGCCACGCTTTTCATCTGCGAGCTCTGCTTGAATCGTAATAAGTTCGGTGTCCGTACTGTCTTCTACTGCGTTTGTAATTGTTGCACGATGAAATGTTGCATCTATGTCTTGCGCAAGCGCCGGCTGGGCAAAGAGAACTAGGAGAATTGAGATTAAAATTGCTCTTTTCACGCCGTGAGCATCGCAGAATTAACACCGTAGCGCAAGTCGCATATTCTCAAGATTCTTTTGCATAATCTTTATATAATCATCGTCGGCTGCAACTTGTTCCTCTGTGCGCGTTTCGATGGGATAGAGCACAAGAGTTTCGGCTCCAATTTCGCGCGCGAGAGTTTCGGAAAATTTCGGACTCGTCTGCTCCTCGAAAAAAATATGCTTGATACCCTTTTCTTCTGAAAGTTGTACAAGTTCAGCAAGGTGTCGCGGCGAAGGCTCTTCTTCTGGTGATATTCCTGAAATTGCTTCTACGTCTATGCCATAGCGGTTGCCGAGATATTGGTATGCATTGTGAGAGACAACGATAGTGTCGAGTTCACATTCGTTCAGGCCGGCACGAAATTCGGCGTTTAAGGAATCCATTTTTTGAAGATAGGCGGTAAGATTTGCATCGTATTGTGCAGCATTTTCCGGATTTAATTTTACGAATGCATCACGTACTACGCGCCCCTGACTTTGCATTACGAGTGGGTCGAGCCAAATATGAGGGTCGAACTCGCCGTGCTCCTCTTCATCGCCATGATCGTCATCTTCTTCCTCGTGTTCTTCTGCATTAAGCAATGTTACATTGTCCGTCATGCGAATTACATGAACACCTTGTGCTTCGAGCGATGGGTGCAGCCGCTCTGCCCATGTATCGATTCCGGCTCCGTTATAAAGAAAGAGATCAACTTGATTGAGTGATGCAACCGTGCGGGCAGTCGGCTCAAAAGCATGAGCCTCACTACCTTGCGGAATAATTGAATTGAGTGTAATTAAGTCGCCGCCGATTTCTTCGGCAATGTACGACAGTGGATAAATTGTTGCAGCGATAGATATTTTTGTGTCGTCTGTTTGCGGTGGTGTTGTGGTTGGGCTGCATGCCGCAAGTACGGCAATGAGTGTGATGATGACTCCGATAAGAATTACGATGCGTTTGTGTGAGGTTTGCATGATAGCTATGGTTTAGTTAATGAGTAACAGTGTGAAACTTATTTTGCGCATTGGACGCAGAGTCCAAAAAAATCGAGTGCGTGATCGATTTTTGTAAACTTTGTTGAGGCATGAATTTTTTTTTCAATGCTTGGCAGAACGTTTTCTAATTCATCAAGTTGTACTTCTTCAATTGCATCGCAGCGGCGGCAAATGAGATGATGATGATGTTCGCGCTTCCACTCGTATTTTTTTTCTCCGGTGTGGAAACAGAGTTCTACAGTGAGATTGTTATTCATGAGAAATTGTATTTCGCGGTAGAGGGTGCTTTTGTCGAATTCGAGGCCCTCTTGTTGGAGTGCGGCTTTAAGGTCGAGGATTGAAAGTGGATTTGGACTTTCGAAGAGAAGGCTAATAAGCGCCCGGCGGCACATCGTGATCCGGTTGCCGTTTTGTTGGAGGGTGCGGAAGATTGAGTGGATTGGCATACTGTAGCTTCGAGTTTAATGCAACCTAGTTGCATTTGCAAGTGGATTGTGTGCACGGGCACAGTCTTGTGGATATACAAAATTCAATAATAAAAATCTTGGTCAATGTCGACATGTTGATAAATATATGTTTTTATTTTACTTTAAGCTCTTCAGAAAGCGCTCTTTGACATATCGATGCTGAGGGAGTGGCCTGTTTGTGTAAAGCAGCCGGAATTCCGGCACATTGCGTAGCACAGGCTGTGTTGCGCTGATGTTTTTAGAAACTCGGTGAGCGGTGCAAGGATTGCACTACTTACCTTAGACACAGGCGGGCCACTCTCTGGTAATAAAGAGTGTCTTGCCAGAAGGGAGAAGCGAAAATGCTGAAACTCATTTTCGCCGCCTTCTACTGTGCGCAGGGGATGACGGGCCGCTTTATCACGGCTCTTATTCTTCGGCGTATGTATGAAGGCGATATGACGATTTTGGAGGGCGGCCTCACCATGGCCATTCAGTACCTTCCGTGGGTATTGAAGCCGCTATGGTGGGGCCCGGTTGTGGACCGCGCAAAGGGTTTGCGCGGTCCGATTCTTTTAACCTCAAACCTGCTCATGGGGGCCGTGATACTCGGCTTCCCGTGGGCGCAAGGAGTTCCGGGCGCAATACTCGTCCTAATACTCCTGCACGACTTCGTTCAGACGCTACAGGACGTAGCGGTCGACGGAGTCGCTTTTGAATTTTTCAAGAAGGAAGAAGAGCAGACCGCCCTGCAGCGCTGGTTGTTGTGGG
>PCVQ01000055.1:15160-15302 GCA_002796025.1 Candidatus Peregrinibacteria bacterium CG11_big_fil_rev_8_21_14_0_20_46_8 | reverse complement strand
TGGCTCAGGAAATTGCGTTTGAGTACAAGCAAGCTCAGAAAGAGGGTCTCGATGCAGAGATCTTGAGCAAGCTTAAAGAAATTAAGGATAAAGTTGATGCACGTGCAAACAACATCCTTTCTGGTCTTACTGCAGAGGGAAT
>PCVQ01000055.1:185-15146 GCA_002796025.1 Candidatus Peregrinibacteria bacterium CG11_big_fil_rev_8_21_14_0_20_46_8 | reverse complement strand
TAGTACAAGATACTGTTAACTTTAAACCACCGAAGAAGTGTGAAGAGAGGGGTATCTTCGCGCCTGATGCATTTGGTCCAGGCTTCGGCCCAGGCGGCCCTGGCTTCGGTCCAGGCGGTCCTGGTGACTTCGGTCCAGGCGGTCCTGGTGACTTCGGTCCAGGCGGTCCTGGCTTCGGTCCAGGCGGTCCAGGCTTCGGCCCAGGCGGCCCTGGTGACTTCGGCGGTTTCGCACCTCCTCCAGGATTCGACCAATTCGGCGGCGGGAACGATGACTTCCTCCGTAAGGCACAAGAGAAGTTACAACAGTTCCAGCAGGGTGCTCAGTTTGGTTTCAACTCTGTATTAACTGCACAGCGTGGTCCAGGTCCAGTAGCTCCAGGCGGTTTTGGCCCAGGCCCACAAGGTCCACACGGCCCAATGTTCGGTCCTATGGAACCACCACCACTTGATTGTGACTCTCCGGTTCGCCGTCTGTTGAGTGTTGAACCTTTGATGCGTGAACTTCACGAGATCGAAGATAAGATTCGTCAGCACTTTGAGCAGGGCAATAAGTGTCAGATGTTCGAGATGGGTATTCGCCGCTTCGAAGCTGAGCAAAATAGCCCATTTGGTGCTCCACCAGAAGAAGTTGGCGACTTGCTCAATATCGGTCTTGAGGCGTGTGATGCCGGCGACCTTGAGCGTGTAGAAAAAGTTGCTCGTAAACTTTTCGCTCTTATGGCTTCCGGTGGCCCAGGTCCTAATGCAAACTTCCTTGGTACCGATGACCTTTTGAAGGATAAGGTACGATCACGTCTCGAATCGCAGTACGGTCTCGATGAGATCGGCGACCGCGATGCCCTTGACGATGATACGAAGGCATACATTGAACGTCTTGAGGCTCAGTTGAAGGAAGTAACTGACAAGGTCGCGAAATTGACCGAAAAACTTACTTCTGCAACACAGTCACTTGCTGCAGTTAATGAGAAGTATGCAGATGCGATGTCGAAGCTTTCTGCTTTTGATAGTAACGAAGGTATTACAAAGGCTTTGAACAACACTGCAATTCTTGTTAATGAGAGCCGTCAGAATGCAATCATCGATCGTGTGAACCCAGTTGCCGAAAAGCTTACTGAGATTCGCAGCTTAGTTCCTGATGAATTGGTGAAGACAGTTGATGACGTTGCTAATGCATTAGTGAGCTCACCTCCAAGTGAGAACGGTGCAGAGTCAATCAATGCTCAGCTTACAACACTCGTAAACTTCGCATCAGCAGGTGCTGAAGAAGATGAGCTCGTTGCGAAGGCAGAAGATGTGCTTGCTACAGTACTTGCATTGAACAGCGACGTTGCTGCGAAGGTGCAAGACGGTAGTATCCCTTCTGCTGATATCACCGACACTACAGTTTGGTACGCTCCTCACGCAATGAATGCGCTTGACCGCACACTCACTGCTCGTAATGATGAGAATAAGATTAACCCAGCAGGTAAAGAAACGCTCGAGGCAGTTGCTGTCCGCGCGTGCCGCCTTGCAGGTATCGAATTCCAAGAGGTTACCGATCCAGAAGATGCAGTTCCAACAACTGCACCAGGTGTATCACACTGGGCTTCTGGTTGTGTCGCTGAGCTTGAAGAGCGCGGTGTGAACATTCTCTTGAATGCTCCGAAACCAGCGAATCAGCCAGCTGCTCGTGCTGAAGCTGCACAGCTTCTGTACGAAGTATTGAAGGACGAAAATGTTGAACCTGTAAAAGACCTTCCATTGCCATCGGATGTACCAGCCGATCACCCATATGCTGAGGCGATCGACTTCATCCGCGACCGCAATATCATGGTCTCTACATCTACAACAGAAGATGTCTTCACCCCAGATGGTGAATTAGATCGTGCTCAAGGTATGGTAGTTGCTAACCGCATGTACGAAGCCTTGAATGAGGAAGAAGTTGGGGCTCAACAATAGTCGCCCCGATCACTGAGGCCCTGCCGGCTCCCCCGTAAAAACGGGGTCCGGCGGGGCCTTTGATTTGCTATGGAATTTTCGACTTGCCTGAAGCGAGCGCTTTACCTATAATACGCCCGCTATGAACGCTACTACCCAAGAAGATATCGTCCTGGAATTAGAGCAGCGCGATCTCCAACAGAAGGCAAAGCGCCTGAGGAGCAAATCACGTATACCTGCTGTATATTATGGTCAAGGGCAGAAAAATATGCACCTAACTGCTGATTATCAGACCTTTCGAAAGCTCTATGAGAAGGCGGGAAGCAGCACGGTTATTCAGCTTTCAGTTGATGGGAAGAAGTATCCGGTGCTTGTGCATGATGTTGATTACGATGCAGTAACCGATCAAATTGCGCATATCGATTTCAAGCATGTCGATATGAATAAAGAGGTAACAGCTGAGATTAAGATAGAGATTATCGGTGTGGCGCCGGCCGTCAAAAATCTTGGAGGTACTTTGGAGGTTAACAAGCACAGCTTGGAAATTAAGTGTTTGCCAAAAGATCTTATTCACTCGATTCAGGTCGATGTGAGCGGCTTAGAAGAATTGAATAGCTCAATTCACGTGCAAGATTTAAAGGTGCCAAGCACAGTTGAAATTTTGGCAGAGCCCGAAGAGACTGTTGTAAAGGTATCGGTACCGCGACAGGAGGTTGAAGAAGAGAAGCCGGAAGAAGCAGCTGAGGTAGCTGAAGGTGAAGCAGCAGGTGAGAAGAAGGAGGGAGAGGGAGAAGGGAAGAAGGAAGAGAAATAGGTAAAGCTTTCCAAGCGCATCCAAGCACCAAAAATCAAAGAAAGGAGTTTTAGCTAATTCGAAAATTTGTTAATTGGAATTTGTTTGGTATTTGGAATTTGGAGGTGCTTGATTATTCAATTTATCAGTTCCTCCAAAAGCCTCCTCATATTCTCGTACTGATCTTGCTGTACCTCGGCTGCGGGTGCAGTTTTAAGAATAAGTGCCTCACCCAGCCGAACGCCGCTTGGAAGATACTGCAATGGCAGACGCAACTCTACGGTGCCGTTTTTGAGCACAGCGTCGTTGCCTTGAATCGCTTCAACGGTAACATGAAGGTCTGCCATAACAGGAATGTTTTTTAGCTAAAGAGATGTGTGCCTGCAATAATCGGAGCAATAATCAGTGCAACCGTGTTAATTACTTTAATGAGTGCATTGAGTGCAGGGCCTGCGGTATCTTTAAAGGGATCACCAACCGTGTCACCGACAACAGCCGCCTTGTGCGCATCCGAACCCTTGCCGCCGAACTCGCCGCTCTCAATATACTTCTTAGCATTGTCCCATGCCGCACCGCCGGTGCTCATTTGGAGCGCAAGCAAGAAGCCACTCACAATTACGCCGGCCAACAAACCGCCAAGTGCCAGCGGACCAAAAAGCAGACCAATAATAAGCGGAGAGAGTACTGCGAGCAGTCCCGGGAAGATCATCTCTTTGAGCGCAGCCTTCGTCACAATATCAACGCACTTTCCGTAGTCCGGCTGTGCCTTGTACTCCATAATTCCCTTAATCTCTTTAAATTGGCGGCGGACCTCTTTAACCACTGCGTGTGCGGCTTTTCCAACCGAAGACATTGCAGACGCAGAGAAGAGGAATGGCAGCATGCCGCCGATGAAGAGACCGATAATTACAAAGTGATTGTTAATATCAAAGACGAGCTCTGCACCGCTCTCGTGCGTAAATGCCTGGAAGAGCACAATTGCAGCGAGTGCCGCAGAAGCGATAGCATAGCCTTTTGTGACTGCCTTTGTCGTATTGCCCACAGCATCGAGCGCATCGGTCGATTCGCGTACTTCTTTCTTTAAACCAGAGGTCTCGGCAATGCCTCCTGCGTTGTCGGTAATAGGACCATACGAGTCGATGGCAATGACCATGCCGGTAGTAGAGAGCATGGCAATTGCAGAAACCGCAATGCCGTAGATTCCGTTTGCCAATGTCGATTTTTCACCAAGGTAGTATGCAACTAAAATCGCAGCAACAATTACGAGCACCGGCATCAGTGTACTTTGCAGACCAACCGCAAGGCCGGTAATAACATTTGTTCCTGCACCGGTCTCGCTCGCTCGGGCGATATCTTTAACCGGCTTATATTCGGTAGAGGTGTAGTATTCGGTAATAACTGTAATCGCGAGGGTGACAAGAAGTCCCACAATAGCAGCTGCAAAGATATAGTTGTCGTTGAGGGTGTAGCGCGTAACAAAATAAAAGCCGATACCCGATAGTACACCTGTAACAAGCAGCCCTTTATAGAGCGCGCCCATAATATTTTTGCTTTCGCCAAGACGTACAAAGAAGCTTCCGATAATAGAGGCGATAATCGCAACAATACCGAGCACAAGGGGATACTCGATGCTCTCTTGTGTTTCGATAACAGTTGCCGCCAAGATCATTCCCGAGATTAAAGTTACTGCATAGGTTTCGAATAAGTCCGCACCCATACCTGCACAGTCTCCAACATTGTCACCGACATTGTCTGCAATAAATGCAGGATTTCGCGGATCATCTTCCGGAATATCTTTTTCAACCTTTCCAACAATATCTGCACCTACATCTGCGGCTTTGGTAAAGATACCGCCGCCAACACGTGCAAAGAGCGAAACGAGTGATGCTCCAAATCCAAATCCAATGAGGAGATTCGGTACATCGACAAGCGGCGTATTGCCTACTTTTTGGAAGATAAGATAAAAGGCGCTTACCCCGAGCAGTGCCAGACCGACCACCGAAAATCCGGTTACCGCCCCGCCCTGAAATGCAACTTTAAGCGCATGTGCAAGGCTTGTGTGCGCTGCTTGTGCAGTGCGTACATTTGCACGGACCGAGATCGACATGCCAATGTATCCGGCCAAGCCCGAGAAAAAGGCGCCCACTAAGAAGCCGGCACCTAATGCAAAGCCGTTGGCATCAAAGGCAAAGATGAGCACTAAAAAAACAACAATTGCAACTACTGCAATAGTTGTGGATTGGCGGCCGAGATAGGCCTTTGCTCCATCTTGAATAAAGCCTGCGATCTGGCGCATTTTGTCGTTGCCGGCATCGTAGGCCAGTACAATATAAGAAAGAATAACTGCGTAGAGAAGTGATACGCCAGCTACAATAAGAGCGATAACAGGTATAGACATAAAGATAAAGTTAGGGATTTAGGCAGTACGCCGCTTTCGGTCGGCAATATTAACCTGTTATTGCAAGTTTCTCCAAGGGAAACCCGTTGACAACGAACAGCTTCTCCGTATTGTTTAGTCTCTTGTCATGCCTGTTTTTTATTGATTTTTTGTGATAAAATAAAGAGATATGGCTGATGACCGATCACAAAAAAAGCCCCAAGAAAAAGCGGAAGAGCCGCAGCCTCAGTCACCCGAAACTTCTGCTGCTCAGCCTGTTGAGCCCGCGGAATCATCGGAGTCTTTTTTAGACTTTTTATCGGACGGGCCGAAAGGGCCGGCTGAGGGTGGTGAAGGTGAGGGCGAGAGCGAGGGCGAAAGCGAAGGCGAGCCAATCGAAGGTGAAATTGTAGATGAGGCCGAAGATAAAGAAGAGGAGGAGATTCTCATTGAAAATGAGCAGGCCGAGACAAAGCAGGCAGCTCAAGAGATTATTGGAGGTGCCGAGGGAGAAGGCGCGGAGCCTGCCCATCTTGAAGAGGAGGGTGGTTTTGGAGATAGAGTGGTCGAAATTTTGGAGGAGTTAAATATTGGACGCCGGCACATTTTTTATGGGCTGGGCTGTTTGGGATTAATTGTTGTGCTCTTTTTGGGAGCGCGCTTTGGATTAGATTTTTTGCGTGACCGCGGCGCCGATGAAATCCCGCCAATTGGCGATGAAGAGCCCGAAGTACCTGACGAAACCGGACTCGATGCGGTGCGGCAGATAGGTGATGTCTCAGAAGAAAGGCTTGCACGTATTGGCAGTACGGGTCTGCAAGCGACCGTTGCGGTTGGCGACGAGCGACAGCAAGAGAGCAGAATTGTGGATTATATTCTGACATTCCGTCAGATGAAAAATGCCTTTGAGGTAAATATCGATGAGCTGCTTGCCGGCACGACCGACCGCCGTGCGAAATTGCGCGCGCATGTTGCACTTTTGCGGCTCTTGCATATGAGAGGAACGAATAATCTCGAGCAGTTGAATCAAGAAATCGCTCAAATTCGTTCTGCCTTTGAAGTGGGGCGTCAGGAAGAGGCAATTTTAGATGAGAATTTTTTTGAGCAGCTCGATGCGCTGAATGCAGAGCTGACGCAGTCGCTTTTGGATGAATTTATTATCGTGACACAGCAGCAGGCAGGTCTGCGTGCCCGCTTCCAGGCGCTTGCAAAGATTCAATCGCTCTATACCGATGCACTGCCACGCATCGCCGCTTTAATTCGGGCTATAGAATTAAATGAAGAGAGCCTCGTGCAAGGTATTAAATTCTTTGATGTACCAAATATAGATCTTGATCTCTTGAGAGTCGCTCCTCCGCCGGCTGAAAATGGGGAAGTGGGGGCACCAGAGGGCGCAACTGGCGGTGCCGCTGACGTCCCAACCGGCGGTGCCGCTTCAGATCAAAGACCCCCAAGTTCGCTGGGGACGGCACCGGGGAGCTTCCGTGTACCCAATGTTGGTACAGGATTGCCGGTACATCCTGCTGATGTAACCACCGAGCGCGATTTTATTACACAGCCCGGCGGTGGATTCGAGGTCGGCCCGGGTGGGCAGTAGGAAAATCCTATAACTATCTGCGTGGCTTATTGCTTGTATTTACGGCACAATTTAGCATATACTAAAATGCTTTTTTGCTGCTTATGGAGACGCTTTATTCAATTATTGCCAGTGCCAAATCATACCTGCCGACGCTCGATGAAGACCGCGTTATTCGCGCATACGAGTTCGCTGCAGAAGCACACAAAGATCAAAAGCGCTTTTCTGGTGAGCCTTATATAATCCATCCTTTGGAAGTTGCTCAGCTTTTGCTCGAGTACCATCCCGACGAAAATACTATTATCGGCGCCCTGCTTCACGATGTTGCCGAAGACACTCCCGTAACGCTCGATGAAATTGAAGAGGCCTTTGGCAGCGACGTGCGTGGTCTTTGCGAAGGTATGATGAAGCTCAGTAAAGTGCGTTCCAAACTCAACGATCCGCAAGTGGAAAATCTGCGCAAACTCTTTTTGGCCATGGCAAAAGATTTCCGCGTTGTTTTAATTAAGCTGTGCGACCGCCTCCACAACATGGGAACGCTCCAGCACGTTCGCCCCGATAAGCAGACCCGCATCGCACAAGAGACACTCTACATCTATGCGCCAATCGCATCGCGGCTCGGTATTTACCGCCTCAAGAGCCAGCTCGAGGAGCTCTGTTTTGCATATCTCGCTCCAACAACATATAAAGACATCCAGCAGCAGATTGCAAAGACCGACCGCTGGCGCGAGCAGTACATCGATACCGCACGCCGCATTCTGCTCGAAATTTTTGCAAAAGAGGGGATTCAGGCGCGCATCGACGGACGGGTAAAGAGCCTCTACTCGATTTTCCGCAAGATGCAGCGGAAAAATAAAAACTCGATTACCGAAATTTTCGATGTCTTTGCTATGCGCGTTATCTTGCCCGACATTTACAAGCACGGCACGCCGTATATTGGGCACTTGTACACCGCACTCGGCATTCTCCATAACCACTTCACGCCGCTTTCGAACCGCTTTAAAGATTATATCGCCGTTCCAAAAGTAAATGGATACCGCAGTTTGCACACCACGCTTGTGGGGCTTGGTCCCAAAGATCATTCTCAGCCTACGGAAATTCAAATCCGGACCGAGACGATGCATCAAGAGGCCGAGTACGGTGTGGCGGCTCACTGGATTTACGAAGAGCAGGGCGTTATTCCGAGTTCGGCCGGAAGTCATGCAAAACTGTTGAGCGATTTTGCATTTCATGGAGAGCAGCCCAGCCGTTCCAGCGGACAGGAGTTTCATGAGCAACACCAATGGATTACCAGTATTAGTGAGATCGGCAGGGAGATTGTAAGTAACCAAGAGTTGCTCGAAAATCTTCGCTCAGATACATTTCAAGACCGAATTTTTGTACTGACCCCGCGCGGTGATGTAAAAGATTTGCCGCACGGCGCAACGCCGATCGATTTTGCCTACGCAGTGCATACCGAAATTGGAAATCACTGCACAGCGGCGCGCGTTAACGGCACCATTGTACCGCTGGATTATGAGTTAAAGAGTGGTGAAGTGGTCGACATTACAACACGTAAAAATGCGGCTCCAAATCAGCAGTGGCTTTCTTTTGTAAAGACAAATCATGCGCGTAACCGTATCCGCGCCTGGTTCCGCAGCTTTGATGAAGAGAAGCACTTGCGCCATGGCCGCAAACTTATGAACGAAAAACTTCGCCAGTGGGGCAAGGCGCCGCTCGATGTCACCCTTTCGGCACTCAAACATTATGATCAGCGCAATCTTACCTTTAAAGAGCGCCGCGAACTGCTTTGCGAAATTGGGCGCGGCGCGGTGTTGCCAAGTGCGGTGCTGCGAAAAATCTTCTCGCTCAACGAGCTATTAGAGGAGCGCCAGCAGCGTGCAATCCGTCAGCAACCAGCCCAGCCAGCTGCGCAGCACGCCAACGACACCGCCGAGCGCATCTTGCTCGTCGCCGGTCAGCGGCAGGTGCCATATCACTTTGTGCAGTGCTGCGATGCCAGCACAACCGATGAGCTCGTTGGATACATTACGCGCGGCCGCGGCGTCTCGATTCATATCCAAACATGCCCGGTAATTCGCAAGAGCGATCCGGCGCGCATCGTGCCTGTGCGTCCCGCGGATAAAAACTTTTCCGTAAAAATCGGTGTACATGCCGACGATCGCATCGGTATGTTGCGCGATATCTCAAATGTCTTTGCAAAATTTTTGACCAATATTATTGAGGTGGCAGATCACAAAGTGGCCGGCGGCATATCGCGTACCGAATACACCATCGACATTTCCAACCTCGACCAGCTCGAAAAGATTTTGGCTCAGCTCGAAAAAATTCCCAATGTGCGCCGCGCATTCAAAGTAAACTGAGGATCGAGTGTATCGAGCGTTGCAAAGAGTTCGCGCCGAAGCGTGTTTTTGGTGAGCAGGTTGGGCAGCAGCCCCATACCGCGGACCGCCTTTAAAAAGTAGGTCAGCAGAATTTCTTTTGTATCTTCGGCGTCGTGGAGTCGTGTCAGAGTCTTGAGCGTTAGATCAAAGAGCTCGTCTTGCGGCGTATCGAAGGGGAGCGTACGCGTAATAAAAGAGCTCATAAGACATGCACTTGCAAAGCGATCCGGCATGCGCGCCAAGCCTGCATGCCGCTCAATCGTTGTAATTTCTCGAAGATACAGCGCACGGTCGGTCTCTTGAATTTCGAGTGCAACATGATTAAAGAGATCGATGTGATAGTTTCGCCGGCTGCGAATGGTGCGGACACCTTTTGCAATAATGCGTAACAGCCCAAATCGGTCTGTCAGTACGGTAAGCACGCGGTCATTTTCTCCGCGCCGTACGACGTGCAAAATAATTGCCGAACACTTTTTAAATTTCATGAAGAGAGATAGTAGTAGCTGGTGAGGTAACTTACAAAACTTCCTAAAAGCAGCACTCCGGCCAGCTCAAGCACTAGTGCATTCAGGCTCAGTTGTGCACTTAAGTCGAGCAAGCCAAATGCGCTTGTTCCAATTACACTCAGCACATAGGCCGCAAGTGCGATGAGAATTCCTTCTAAAATATATGGCGCGCTCACGCTGCCAAAGTGTGCGCCTACCAGCTTCATAATGACAATCTCTTTGTGGCGGTGGCTTAGGGTTAAATAGATGGTACTCGCGATCAGCAGTGTGCCGGCAACAATAAAAAAGATAATAAAAAATATGAGCGCGCGCTGGGTCGTCGCCTCGATATTTTGAATAAATTCGCTCATTTGTGTGGTGACGCTCTCTTGTGTGGTCTGACTTGCATTTACGTCGTGCAGCAGATTACGCGCCTCGCTTTGCACGTAGGCTTGAATGCGTCCGGCATGCTGCGGTTTCGTGGGTGTAATGGTGAGGCTTGGCGGTAGCGAGAGATTGTAATCTTGGAGTGTCTCCGCATTGAGCGAGAATGCATTTTGAATAAAAGTTTTTGCCTGATCTTTTGAGGTATAGAGAACGGGCCGCACTACGTCGGCACGCGCCTCCAGTTTAGAAATCAGATTGCTTACAGCAAATTCATCCACGTCGTTCCGCAGAAATATCGTAATCGAAAACTTGTTTTGTAAATTTTCCAGCGTGGCGTTTGTTTGCTGGTGCACGCCAAGCAGGCCGTTAAACAACATGAGCACCACGGCCAAAATAATTATCGCGGGGAGTGCGGTAATCCAATTGCGCGAAAGATTTTCCCAAGCCTTCTCAAACGGATTCATGCGCCCATTATACACGTTTAGGCCGTACTCGCGCCTGCTAATTTTTCCTAGCGTATGAATAGACGTTTTATGCTCTAAATGCCGCGAACAGCCGCTATCTCTTTAAAAGATTGGAATTTTGGTTTGGATGCGAGGCTTTACTATGCATTTTTTTTAAATTATACGGTTTTGTTATTCTACAACATTGAGATTTTTGTTTTTGCGCGGGAGTTGTTTGGGACGCTGCAGTTTTGTTACTCTACAACATTGGAGTTTTATTTTTACGCGGGAGTTGTTTGGGACGCTGCAGTTTTGTTACACTACAACATTCTAATTTTCAGTTCCCGCGGCAATTTTATAAGATGGCTTATGCAAGCCGTTTCCGAGTTGCGCTGCGCCACAATTTGACAGCATTGCGCCAGCCGGATTCGTTGAGTTTTTGGCTTGTTTAAGGGAAAATTTGAGTATGCAGTTGGGCAATTAATTACTGCGTATACAATATTTTTTATCTTTCGATTCTATTATGAAAAATTCACAATTTGTGACAGAAAATAGCTCCAAAACAGCTTTACACTTCCGCGATCTCAGCGGGGGCGATATAGCGACTCAAAGCAACAATCATCAAAAACTCACCGACAAAAATCTCTACTCACTCTGCAAAATGTATGGCGCGCAGGCATTGCAAGCGCGGCGCAAATTTGCCGGACTTTTGCCGGAGGTCGAGCGCCGTAAATTGTTTGAACAGCGCAAATTTCTTGCGAAGCGCAGCTTTTATTCCATTTATGAATTCGCGGCGAGACTTGCAGGGATGAGTCGCGATCAAGTTGATGTTGTGCTGCGTTTGGATCGCAAATTTCAAGAATTGCCGCAGTTGCATGCGCTTTTAGTAAATGGCGAAGTTAGTCACAACAAATTAATTCGTGTTGCATCGATTGCTACAAAAGAAAATGAGACGGAGCTTGCGCGCGCTGTGCAAAAACTCTCAAAGGCCGCGATCGATGCTTTTGTGCGAGATGTGAAGTATGCGAAAAATGAAATGGAAATTCAAACTGCAGCGGCGCAACAAAACGATGAAAATAAAATCCAGGATGGCTTATTTGAGCCAAAAACGGGCCAAGATTCTTTGCCCGTACAAAGCGGTCCCCGCGCAGGCGGGGATGAGCGCACAGGTGGGGATGAACTCAGTCAAAAGTTTGAAAGCACAAATAATACTGCGGAGAAAAATGTTGCTGCTTCAAAAAACTTGGTTCTGGGTATGCCGACTACAAATGATCCTAATGGCACCGCTCAAATTTCTGCTGCCGACCTCAACCTCCTCGCCGCACTCTCTCCGCGACTCAAAACCAAACTGCATGAGCTGCTCAACAAAGGTCTCGACCTCAATCAAATCTTGCTGCAACTGCTGGTTGAGCGCGATGAAAAAATCGAAGATACCAAACAAAAAATTGCGCTCGAGCAAAACGAAAAAGAAGAAGTCGAGAAAAATATCGGCAAACGGACTTCGCGGCACATTCCCGCTGCGATTCGCAAAATCATTCATGCTGAATTTGGCACGGTGTGCTCGATTTCCGGCTGCATCAAACCGGCTGCAAACCTGCACCACACTCAACGCTTTGCGGTATCACAAAGCCACAATCCGTACTTTATCGCGCCGCTCTGCAAGGGCCATCACGATATTGCGCATAAGATGGATGGGAAGTATGCAACACAAACGCGAGCTGTTTAATTTCGCGCGCACAAAATGGATCGAAAGCGTGTCACGGCAATATGCGCCGAGGCGAGTGCCTAAAGATGATGTGCCCATATGCAACGGCAAACAAGCGCCGCTTAGCCGCGGCAATCCTCCCGCCCCCCTGATTCGCGCCGCCTCTACACTGCCTGCTCCAATCCAGCCAGTTTTTGCGTCCGTATAATCGACGTCTTATGCACCTCCGGCTTGTACGGTTCGAGTCGCACAATCTTCGCATCCATACCGTTATCGATCAAAAACTTTTTCAAGCGGATGGTGAATGCAAATTGATCGTATCCTAGCGCAATTACATCCGGCTTATATTTAAGCAAGACCGCATACTTATCGCCGTGCTGGCCCAGCACTACGCGTTCCGCAATTCCGCTCCGCATCACCGCCTTGCGCCGCTCGCGCTCCGAATAATCGGGACGCCGCCCCTTAAGCCGCTCGACCGTTTCGTCGCGCGCAATAATAACGGTGAGATGTTCGCCAAGTTCCCGCGCCTGCCGCAAATACGACTCATGGCCGGCATGAAAATGATCAAATGTTCCAAAGGCAATCACTTTTTTCATAGGAGAGGAGTTTGCGCGTCTGGCAGCAAAAATTCAAGGGCAATCATGCCAAGAATCACGACAATTCCCACAATCATATAGAGCGTTGCCGCGGTCCCCCCAGCGCCGGAACCCTCCCTATCTTTCATTTGATTATATTTTGCGCCCGCATAGAGATAGGAAAACAGACTCAACAAGAGGGGAATAAAGAGCACCCGATTCGCCAGCCCGCTCCCCGGCAGATAGTACCCCTGCACATAGAGCATGCCAGCAACAAAGTGCGCCAGCCCAAGCACCACAAAAAATATGAGGGATATTTTTCGAATTTGATCGTAAAGCTCCATGCGTATAGGTGATTATATCATATTGACAAGTTGTAATTTTGGCTTTAAGATCACTGTCGTTGCAAATTTTTTTATGAGCACTATTCGACTTTCGGCTGCACGTGAGGGCTCCGCCGAGATCATACCGGAATTACTGATAGAGCATGCTATAGATGGCACGGGCGAGCTTCGTGAAGAAGAGGCACTCGTATGCTTTATAGAAGGACAAGGGTTGAACCCGAGAGAAAACCGAAGGGCTGGACTCTATCTCATTGTACAAGAGAGCGCCCAGTGGAAATTAGCTTTTCAAGCCCTCCAAACGCTCCATCGACTCCGTCATAGAGAGCCCGAATATTTGCGACTTTTGAATCCGCAGACCGCTATTGCTGCGATCCGTTTTGCAATGCGCCAAAAAGTGCAACTTCAGCAGATTTATAAAAGTGATCCGTATATATTAAGTGCATTAGATAGTTTTCAAATTGCAGATGATGCAAATAGATATTTCGATGTGCGTGCCGAGGTTACAAAAGCTCTCGAGCGGTCGCAAAACCTTTTAGGCTACATTGCTAAGAAGCCTTCTTCAGATTACTCATTGAGAGAGCTTCGAAATGCTGTTCAGCGCCAGCACTCTGCTGCAGTCCATGCAGCCCAGCACATTCCGTGCTAAGCTGCGCCCGCTATTTTTTAATTAAGACGACTATGACACAAGCTCCAGAAAGCGTTGTCACTCCACCCGTAGAGTGCGCCGGCCAGTACGAAATCAGCAAGCCTGCTCTCGTGACCATCCAAGATGCCACAAAGGGGGCGGCTGTGATTGTATGTGAACATTTAAGCAATGGGATGTGCGATAATAGAACGCCAAGTCTTGAAGCGCGCAAGCCTTGTAAGATTTATGCTCCGCAACAGGGACTCGCAGGTTATATGCCGGCACTAGGAAAGTCTGTTGAAGATTTGCTGAGAGGGAAATAGAGGCTACAATGCCAACATGCCTCAATGCAGAGCGTGTAAGCAGCATTTCGAAATCGACCCCGCCGTTGGCGGGGCAGGCAACCTCGACCGCGCCTTTTACGCGAAGATAGAGGTGCCGCCCCCGACCCACTGCCCCCAGTGCCGCCAGCAGCGCCGTTTAGCGTGGCGCAATGAGCGCACCTTATATAAGCGCGCCTGCGATCTCTGCAATAAAAATCTCATCTCAATTTACCCGGCGCAAACGCCTTGGCCGGTGTACTGCAACGAGTGCTGGTGGAGCGACAAGTGGGATCCCATGGACTTTGGCGCGCAGCTCCCGCCCCCAAACCCCAACCAATCCTTTTTCGAGCAGTACGCCGCCCTCCAGCAAAAGGTCCCGCGCCTCGCCATCTATCTCAAAAATTCAGAGAACAGCGAGTACTGCAACCACTCCGAGGCCATTAAAAATTCGTATCTGTGTGTGGACACCACGGGCGAAGATATTTTCTATTCAAAGTGGATTATCGGCGGCTGCCGCGATCTTGCCGACTGCTATCAACTCGAAAAGTCCGAGCTCTGCTACGAGTCGCTCTATTCGGTCGGCGCCTACAACTGTAAGTACGCGATTTTGAGCGACAACTCGCGCGACTCCGCTTTTATCTACAACTGCCGCGGCGTTGCCAACTGCTACATGAGCTGGAATCTCAACCACAAAGAGTACAATATTTTGAATAAGCAGTTTTCGCGCCAGGAGTATGAGGAT
This sequence comes from Candidatus Peregrinibacteria bacterium CG11_big_fil_rev_8_21_14_0_20_46_8, assembly GCA_002796025.1. Lineage (GTDB taxonomy): Bacteria > Patescibacteriota > Gracilibacteria > UBA1369 > UM-FILTER-53-11 > 21-14-0-20-46-8. Next base: position 468 of record PCVQ01000055.1, on the reverse strand, counting down.
CAAATGAAGAAGGTCGACCTCGGCTCATACGAGATTTTCGAAAAATCGCGCACTAAATTTTTGCAGTTGTTGGACGAAGAAATTCCCCGCCGCGCACAAGTTTTGATTAACAGCGAAAACGCCTCCGGCGACATGATTTATAATTCTAAAAATGTGCACGACAGTTACGATGTGATAGAGAGTGAAGACAGCCGCTACTGCTACGATGCGGGATTTTTAAAAGACTGTTACGACACCTACGAAGCCGCCTTTAACTGCGAGCTCCAGTACGACTCCCACGCCT
>PCVQ01000055.1:0-170 GCA_002796025.1 Candidatus Peregrinibacteria bacterium CG11_big_fil_rev_8_21_14_0_20_46_8 | reverse complement strand
GCCTGCGCTTTTCGCATGTCTCGTACGATGTAGACTCGTGCGACTACATCGACAGCTGCCACAATAGCAACGACCTATTCGGCTGTATCGGCCTGCGGCGGAAGAAGTACTGTATTTTGAATCGGCAGTATACGAAGGAGGAATTTGAAAAGGTGCGCAGCGAGTTTATA
>PCVQ01000060.1 GCA_002796025.1 Candidatus Peregrinibacteria bacterium CG11_big_fil_rev_8_21_14_0_20_46_8 | reverse complement strand
TCCATAATGCCGCGGAAATTTTTTGCGCGCCACAACGGCCCGGCCTCTTCGATCAGTCGCGCATACTTTTCCGGATTAAGACTCTCAATCAACTTGCACTCAAGCTCGTGCGCGCGCACCTCTCCCTCGGTCCATTGCTGAGGATCATTCGGATTTTCGCCGCCAAAATACTGATCCCAAACATGCGAAAGCTCATGCAATAAAACAATACCGAGCCATTCATCCGATTTGAGATCGGTCGCAATCCGCATAATATTCTCTTTCCCCTCCCAAATAACCGAGCTCGGCATTGCATGTGCATACACTTCCGGCATAAAAACGACCTCAAATGCATGAGAATTTTGCAGATGCGGTATCGACGGAGCCGACCCACCCGGATCGTCGCGCATTAAATGCTGTGTCATTTTTGGCCCCCTCGGAATTGAATAGAAGGCATTTTGTCTCAGCATGTTAACTAATTCTTTTGTACGCTCGCTAAAATTCTCGAATTTTTCGAGCGCCCGGAGCGTACGAAATTTTTGCTCCTCTTGCATGGCAAAAAGTTCGGGAATGGTAGGAGCTTTTTGTTGTGGAATTGGTGGTTGAATTGGAGACCTTTTGTCTGCTTTAGTATGGGCAGGCCGGGCTTTGCCACCATTTTGAGGCCGGTCCGAAGACGGCTCAAAACTCATAACCGCGGCAGTAAGAGCGGCAGCACTGCCTAAGCCGACCGTACCTAGTATTTTTAAACTATGTTTTCGCGTTGTGCTGCGCGCGTCCGCAAAGCGTTGCTCTTCTTTTTGTGAAAGCCCGCCCGGCTTGCCTGCTTTGCGCTTCAGCCGATCGACTTGCTTTTGAGCTTCACGCACCCCCTTGCCTCCGGTAAAAAATTCTTTGAATTTATTCATGAGGGCCGATTGTGGCACTTTTGTGGATAAAACGCAACAAATGTTGCAAAATAGATATTTTGGCGCCGAAATTACAGGTTAGCGCCCGATTAGAACATCAAAAATACAGATATGCAAGTTCGCAAAGTCGGCCTTTATTTCCTAAATCAGAATTGAAAAAATCCTAATTTACTATAAAATAGGACTATAATTGTCCTAATTTAAAATAATTCAACCTTAATATATGCAATTCCAACGCACCATTCTCACAAAAATCGAAAAAAATCTCTTCAAAGGAAAAATTATTATCCTTTACGGTCCGCGACGCGTCGGCAAAACAACACTGGTAACAAAAATTAAAAATGCCTACAGCGCCCGCAAAAAAACACTGTACCTTCTCGGCGACGATATTACCGTGCAACATAACCTTAGCAGCCAAAATGCAGCCCTGTTAAAACAGTATCTTGGCGATGCCGAACTTGTGGTCATAGATGAAGCCCAGAGAATAAAAAACATTGGTATCAATCTTAAAATTCTCACCGACACGCATCCAGAAATTCAAATCATCGCCACAGGCTCTTCCAGCTTCGATCTTGCAAATGAAATTTCGGAGCCGCTTACCGGAAGAAAGTGGGAGTATTTTTTGCCGCCGCTCACCATACACGAATTGACGCAAACATATAGCCGCCCCCAACTCTACGGCCTCTTAAACAACCTCATAAATTTTGGACTGTATCCCGAAATCATCACCAGTTCGGGCATGGAAGTTCAACCAAAACTCGAATCGATCGCAAAAGATTATTTATTTAAAGATGTGCTGGCCTTTGAGGGGCAAAAAAATTCCGAATTCGTATTTAGATTGCTGCAACTTTTGGCATTTCAAATAGGAAATGAAGTTTCTTATAACGAATTGGCGGCCAAGCTGGGCGTAAGCAAAGGATTTCTGGAAAAATATATTCATCTCCTTGAAGAGACATTTGTAATATTCAGGCTCGGCCCGTTTTCCAGAAATTTGCGCAAAGAAGTCGGCAAAAAAAGAAAAATTTATTTTTGGGATACCGGCATTCGCAATGCGCTTATTCAAAATTTTAATGATCTTTCGCTGCGCCAAGATGCCGGGCAGCTTTGGGAAAATTTTTGCATCAGTGAGCGCAAAAAAATGCTGAAAGTAAATCAACAGTTCGCAAACCAATATTACTGGCGAACCTATGACAAAAAAGAAATCGATTATATCGAAGAGTCCGGCGGCAAACTCGATGGATACGAAATGAAATGGGGAGATGGAAAATTAAAAAAACACGAGGACTTTTTATCGGCATATACCGACAGCTCGCTTACGCTGATTAATCGCGATTCGTTTTGGGATTTTGTGACTGTATAATCGACTAAATAATTTCACAAAAATCTTTAGATAATTAACTAACTTTACAGGTTAAATTTTGGCAAATATCAAAAAATGTAATAAAATATAGGCAACTTAATTAACTAACCTCTTGAATGAAATTTGTAAGAAAAAAGATAATTAAAGGAAGTGAGTATTACTATTTGGAATTTCCGCTGAAGATAAAAAATCGGCAGCGGATTATAAGCAAATATCTTGGCCGCGAACTTCCCGACAATTTGAAACAAAAAGTCGAACCGTTTTTTGAAGATGTTGCGGACACTGCGCACGAACACCTTCCGCCCGAAGTGAAAAAATTCTTTGCACCAAAATCAACGAAGCATATTGAACAGGCTCGTTTTTGGTATCAAGCATTGCACACCGAACTATTCCAAAAAGAGCTGATGCGCTTTCGCGTACTCTACTTTATCCTCTTTGTACTGCATTCAAATCGCGCAGAGGGATCAAAAATCTCTGAAAAAGAGCTCCAAAAAGCGGCGATGTCCGGAGGCACGCCGAAGACAAGCCTAGAGATAGAAGCTGCGGATGCACTCGCCGCACTGAATTTTGCTTTTTCAAAAAAAATGCAGTGGAACCTCTCTTCCATTAAAAAAATTCACAGGAAAATGTTTGGCCGAATCGCACCAACAATCGCAGGAAAATTTAAGCAAGAAAATAATACAATCAACAATCAGCAAACAACCGACTGGAAAAAAGTTCCCGATGCTACGCGCAAACTTCTGGCATGGTTCAATACAAAGCGCAAAAAAGAGTATCCGCCAAAATTGGCGCTGGAATTTCACTATCAATTTGAAGCGATTCATCCTTTTTCCGATGGCAATGGCCGTGTTGGCCGGCTCTTATTCAATGCCTACTTGCTGCAAAGCGGCTACATGCCGGTCGTATTTTTTACACAAAATCATGGGCGATACTGCGCTGCGATTTCGCAGGCGCGCGAAGGCAAAAAGAAAAAACTCGCACACTACTTTGTGGAGCAAGTTCAGAAGACACAGACCGCGATGCGAGAATCGCCTTTCATGGAAAAATTTACCGGCCGCGGGCGGAACATAGGACCGTGGGAGATCGAGCGAGGGAAGATTCGTGAGGTTTGATTGCGAGACGACGGGCATAGGAAAAAAGCTCCGGCCACGCATGCAGTACGTACCGGAGCTTCAAGATGTTGGATTCCTACCCTACTGACACTCACCCCCGACCGATGCACCAGGCGCCGGGCGAGGGTGAGCTGAACGAGAAGCGAAAGCGAGCGAACGGGCCCCGCCCGCGACCGACGTTGTTTAGGCGTCAGCCGCGGGCGGGTGAGCGAAGCTACGGGAGGTACTCGGCGAGCACCTCGGTGGTGCTCTGCCACGGGAGCGTTCCTGGCTGATCCGGGTTTGCCGGATCCTGCGCCACGAACGTGAACTGGCCGGTGTTCGTCCACACCATGCCGGCCTGCACCCGGGGCGTCACACCACCGACCGTCTCGAACGCGACGTTGTTGGCCAGGAAGATGTCTACGTTGACGAAGACATCCCGCTGGCCGTTGGTCGAGGCCGAGTGACCGATGCTGTTCCCGTTCAAGAAGATCTCGCCCTGCTGGCTGAACGTTCCGATCCGGAGCTCCGCCACGCGGTTCTCCTGAATGTACGTTCCCACGAAGCAAGGCGGCCTCTCTCCGTCTCCATAGCGGTTCGCCTTCACGTTGATCGGACGGGGCGAGCGAAGCCCCTCGCGGTACCAGCCGAACCCGATCGTAACCGGGATATCGGTCGGCACCACGCGGTAGCGCCAGTGCGACTCTTCACGGTTGGCGGGCTCGAAGCCGTTGAACCATCCGTAGAAGTTGCCGGTGTACTGACTGCCATCGCTCGACTGCGTCACGACGCAGGCCAGGTACGAGGCGCGCTGGCGCCCGTACACGACCTTGAACGTGTAGACGTTCCGCTCGCTGTCATAGAAGGGCACGTTCGGGTTCAGGTCACGAAGCTGCTGGACGCTCAGGACGAAGTCGGGCGGTGTGTTGAGATAGGCCTCCGGCTGGAACCGGATGCGCAACTCTTCCTCGCCGATGTTGCGTCCATTGTCCCAGTAGATCGTCGAGCTCCGGTTGCCCTCGGCGTAGCTGGTGATGTCCCAGCGGACCGCCTGCGGCAGACCGAAGTCGTTCTCGACCTGAACCTCGATGTTGCGGAATCCATTGTCGTTGGGACCGGGCTCGGGCCCCGGTCCGGGCTGGCTCTCCTGCACGTACTCACACGTGTGGTTGAAGAGCTGGCCCGGCTGCATGAAATTGGCGGGGATCCGCACCGTGGTTTCGCGCACCACGAGCGGATTGTACTTGGCGGGACCGCACTCGAGCTGGTGGCTCAGGTGCGGGGTGAGCGCCTTACAGACCTGACGATCGCTGTAAGGCCTCAAGAGCTCGTCCCCATCGATCTTGAGGAACGACGGATCAACCGAGCCAGGACCCCACGGCCCCTTCACGCTGACACAATGCAGATCGGTGGTGGCGCGCGAATACCATCCCACCGCGGTCTCACGCTGCTCTGAATAGTTCGCGAGCTGACCAAGCCCCGCGAACTCCACCTCTGCGGCCGTATCGCCGTCCACCGCGCCGAACGCGAAGCGGTCTTCGTCGATCCGATCGACCACCGTGCAGAGAATGTTCTGGCCGAGTTGCCAGCCCACGCTCCGCTTGGCGCCGAAGAACGTCTCGACGAAGATCTCGCCCCGCACCGGCGTGGTGTGGGCGCAGTAGTAAGCCGCGTTCTGCGCCGGCACGTGGAACAGCTCGAACGTGTACGAGATGCCCGGCTCGAGCTTGTCGGCCGGAATCGCGAACTCGCTCGTCTGGAAATCGCCCGTCGCGACGGCGTAGGCGCGGACATCGCTCTCCGCGTCGACCGTCTCGCAGTAGGTTCCGTCCCGTTGTTGTTCCGTGAGCACGGCGCCGTTGACGTTGACGGACTGTGCGGTGAGCGTCTCAAGCCGCGTGCTGTTCTTCTCCCGCTTGACCGGCTTGAAGCAGGTCTCTGCGAGATTGAAGCCACTGATCGAGAGACGCAGCTCCTTCACCTCCTCGCCAAGTTCGATGATCATCGACGCATCCGCCATGAAGTACTTCCGCGTCGTGCCGATGCGGACGAAGTGCTCCTCGTTGAGGTTGTACGTGACCGTGACCGGCCCGTACCCCTCGAGCACCTCATCGAAGTACACCGGCGCGTCGGGGACGACGCGATCGAACTCGTTGACCGGGGTGATGCGCACGCGCGCCGTCTTGACCGCGACCTCGACGATCTTGGTCTCCGTGCCGCCGCAGCCCGCGGCGAGGGTGCTGATGCAGACGAGCCCGATCAGCAAGCGGGGCAAGGGGTTGAACTTCTGAGACGAGTTGGTGCGCTTCATGGCGCGCCCTCCCTTGGTTTGCTGTTGCAGTTTCGCACACTATCTTTGAATTCCGGTGCACACGTCGGAATGCGGCCCACACACGCGGGCCTATCTTTTCATTTTTTCATCTAATTTTTCGAACTTTTCCCATCCAAATTTCATGCAGTTTTGCTTTCGCTTAACTGTTTTTGAAAATCGGGTAGGAATCCACCCTCCGTGCAAACAATCCAGGCCGAAGCTAGGATGCCAGCACGTAAGGGGATGTTACCCGATTTTCAGGCCAAATTTTCAAGGATCGGATGCGCAACTTAGTGAGTTGGCCTTCCTAGGAAGACGGCTAACCCGTAAACGCGCCTGCCTCCTCACCTGTTAAATCGCCCGGCAAAGCAGGCAATTCGAGGGCCCAAAACCGGCCCGCAACAGATTTGAGGACAGAATCGCATTAAATCATGAATTAGCCAAGATGTCAACCTTATTGCTAATCATACTAATAGATCAAAACCGCGCACTGACAAGGAAAACGTCACAGTCAGTTCTTCATTACAAAAAACAACCTTAATTAGATAAGAAAAACTAAATATGGCGATTTTTTCCACCGGGGAAATTTTTGCCAAATATTCAAAAAAATTGCGAAATAGACATTTCGGCGCCGAAATTACAGGTTAGGCCCTGATTAGACAATCAAAAATAAAATGCGCAAGCTCGGCAAAACAAAGCTCTCTATTTTTAGAACTTCTTTTCGGAAAATGCCCTGCTCTACCTCAGCGCGTAACCTTCACCGGTGCCGGAATCGGACTCTCTACCCCCACCATCACCGTCTTTATAAACGTAACCGGATCCAAATCGATAGCACTTGCATAGTCCGGGCTCGGCGCAACCGTCAAAACAATGGTAACCATCGGCTGCTGCTGCACCGCCTCCTCGGCAAAAGCATAGTGGGGATCCTCGACCGGCGTAATATGAAAGTCCAAGCGCTGGATATCGATACGCAGCGGACTAATCGGCACAAAATCTTTATTAAAACCAAGGCGCGTATTTTCACAGTTCGCGCCGGCATCCAAAATCGTCAACTCTACTCCGGGTGCACGCGGCGTCTCGCCTGCGGACACTCCACAATCTGCAAAATTTTGATCATTAGCAGGCGGAGGCGGATATCCAACAATATTCTCCCCTCCTCTGCAATCAAACTCCGGTGCGCATGTAAAAAGATCCGACAAGCCGTCGCCATCATTATCAATGCCGCTCAAACGCAATAAAGAAAGCGCACGCGTGCCAAGTGGACCCACAACTTCGCGCGCCAAGAGCGTCTTGCGCTTTGCATCGGCACTAATTAAATACAATTCGGGCTGGGGTCGCGCAACCGCCGGCGCTCCGCCCGCTGCACACTGCCCCTGCCTATTCACCGCCCCCTGCCCATAATACACCGCCCCGCAAAATGCATTCTCATCGTCCGGCACCGCGCCTGCATTTTTTCCTAGATAGGGATTTTGCCCGGTATTGCGATCGAGCGTATTGCGCAGCGGCGTGCAGTTTGGATCGTTGCGCGTGGCATTATTATTACACAAATATCCCAACAAATTATCGCTGCCCGGATGATAAAACGAAGAGTAGTAGCGGCCGAAATGTAATCCATAAGTATCGGCGGTATGAATTGATTCGTAATAAAGATTGGGATCGTTATCATCAACCCTCACACCCGGCGGCAACGCACCCGCACCAACCGCTCCCAGCACTACATTCCTGCTATAGTACTCATCATAATCAATCGCGCCGCTCCGAATTTCCCCCTCAATTAATGACATAACAAAGCGCGTATCGTCGTACAACTGGCGCGCCAAATTCGAAGAAGAATCAACGCGAATCGATTTAATATAGGTACTGCCAACAACGGTCGCAACGGTTGCAAAGATTACAACGGCAATGAGAATTTCGATAAGCGTAAATGCACTGCGCGAATTTTTCATACTATAACGATTGTGTTATCTCGGTCAGCTGGATAATCGGCAGCATAATGGCCGCAACAATCGCACCGACCGCCACACCGATAATCACAATAATAAAGGGCTCAATCACTTTTGAAATTCCGGCAACCGCGGTGTCCACTTCATCCTCATAATATAAAGCGATTTTTTCTGCGATGGTATCGAGCTGCGCGGTCTGCTCTCCCACCGAAATCATCTGCACCACAATCTCCGGAAACTCCGGCGTATCGCGCAAACTCTCGCCCAGCGGAATACCCCGCGAAACGTCATCCACCGCCAATTTAATTCGCTGTTCATACAACATATTATCAACGGTCTTTGCATTAATCAGCAAGGTCTCGATAATGGGAATACCACTCTCAAGCAAGTTTCCAAGCGAGCGAGCAAAGCGCGCGATAATAGATTTTTGCACAATCTTTCCAAAAGCGGGAATATGTAACAACAGCCAATCGGTTGCATATTTACCTTGCGGTGTGCGCCGTCCAAAAAATACGGCAATAGCAAAACCAAGCAAACCGCCAAGCAGCCACGGCCACTTATTGACCATAAAGTTACTGATTGCAATAACTACAACGGTAATCGTCGGCAATGTTTTGCCGCTATCGGTAAAGAGTTCCGAAATCTTCGGCACCACCAAAATCATCATCGCACTCACCACCAAAATCATCACAAGAATAATAAAAGCGGGATAAATCATCGCACTGCGAACTTTACGCACAATCGAATCGGTCTTTTCGATACTCGTTGCAATTTGCTTTAACAGCGTATTAAGCTGACCCGATGCCTCACCTGCACGAATCATTCCAATTTGTGCATCGCTAAAAATTTTTGGAAAATTGCTCAAAGCCTCCGAAAACTTATTTCCTTTTTCGACCAGCCGCGCCATCTCATAAATCGCCTCTTTCAACTGCTGATTTACCGTTTGGCTCATGATCGTATCGAGCGATTGAATAAGCGGAATACCGGCATTAATCATGATTGCAAGGAGCCGGAAAAAAGTCGCCTTATCGCGCGAGTTCGGTTTGGTCATCGAGCGCAACTTTTCGTCAACACGCGCCAAAAGACCTTTCTGCACACCGGAAGCGCGCACCTTTTTGCCTTTAATTACGGCGCTCGGAACTGCGGCCTCCTCAATAGAAAGAACGATCTTTTCTTCTTTGTCTTTTTCTTTAATGTCGAACTTCTGGGCGCCGAGCTTTGCATCGACGAGGAAGTCTTGAGCTTTTTTTGTCATTGTTGCGGATTAGTTTGCGGCGGCGGTGCGGGTGGCAGCTGTGATTGTACGGCTTGCGGCGGGAGCATTTCTTGTCCTGCCTGCCCCGCTTTAGCGGCGGCTTCCTGCATTCCCGCTTCCTTTCCTGCTTCTTGCTTTCCCGTATTCCCGTCTTCCTCCCCCTCCGCCTCCCTCGCCACGCTATAGACCTCATCCAAACTTGTTACGCCTTGCAGCGCCTTCAAGATTCCGGCCTGTTCAAGGGTAACCATACCTCCCTCAATCGCCGTCTTTTCAATTTGCAACGTAGAGTCGCCATCAATTAAATGTTGCCGCAACTTATTATTCATCAACATCATCTCGTACAAACCAACGCGGCCAAAGTAGCCGGTCTTATTGCACGCCTCGCACCCCTTACCAATATAGAATTTTAATTCAGTAAAAAGCGCGGGATCGTAGTGCTTTCGCTCTTCGGCATTTACCGTTTCGAGTGCGTGCTTTACGCGCTTAAGTAAGGCCTCGTCTGCAGGCTCTTCTACACGACACTGCTCGCAAATTTTACGAACCAAGCGCTGTGCAATAATCAAATTAATAGTCGATGCCATCAAATATCCGGGCACACCCATGTTACTAATACGCGTGAGCGTTTCGACGGCACTGTTCGTGTGAATAGTTGAAAAAACCAAGTGACCGGTAAGCGAAGCTTCAATTGCAACATCTATTGTTTCGCGGTCGCGGATCTCACCCACCATAATAATATCCGGATCCTGACGCAGCGCCGTGCGCAATCCGCTCGCAAAATTATACTCGATTTCCGGATGCATCTGACTCTGATTTAATCCCGGCAGCTGAATTTCCACCGGATCTTCGACGGTCATAATATTTACATCTTCCGTATTTAAAATACTGAGACACGCATAGAGCGTTGTTGTTTTACCCGAACCGGTCGGACCGGTTGTAAGCGTAATGCCATTCGGCATGCCAAGCGACTTTTCGATAGTCCGCAAAGCACTGCCGGCCAAACCGAGCTGCTCGAGCGACGGAATCTTCCGCGACTTATCTTGAATACGCATTACAATTTTTTCGCCGTTTACGGTCGGCAATGTCGAGACACGCAGATCCATTTCACGGTTATCTTTTGAAGTTACCGAAGCGCGGCCGTCCTGCGGAATGCGCTGCTCATCAATCTTCAAATTCGACATAATCTTAATGCGCGAAACCACCGCAGGATGCATATTATTCGGATACTCAACAATGCGGTGCAAGGCACCATCAACACGATACCGAATACGCGTTGCATTCCGCTGCGGCTCAATATGAATATCCGAAGAGCGCATCTCAAGCGCACTTGAAATTGTATTCAAAACAATTTGAGGAACATTACCGGCAAGAATCGCCTCTTGCAAAGATTGCGTGCCGCCGGACTGCGGCGGTGAGCCCGTTTGTACTCCTGATTGTGCCGGTACATCGACCATGTAAGAAAGATTTCATTTGATCTAATTCAAAGCTGCAACTTTCGAAGTCCGAAAATAGGTATTCATCCGCACGCTAAACGTAACATCCTGGGTCGGATCTTTTACAAGCTCTCCGCCATCTTCAAAATTAAATGTAATCGACTTCAACTCCATTAAGCGCGTACCGCTCTCCAAAGTTCCGGAGTTTTCTATAAATTCCAAAAATTTCAGAAAGTTACTGCGCGAGCCTTTAATATTCATACTCACCGGCAAGACCGAAATGTGATTCATATCTTCCAGCGGCTGCGGCTGTCCAAATACAAGATTATTCTGCTCAATCTCGTTGCCAGGACGATTGATTCCCGCAAAAAAGTTATCGAAAAGACGCGCAAGATCGGTGTAGCCGGCATCGGGCGGAAGAATTTTTTCCATCTTCTTCAAGAAATCTTCGTGGCGCTCGGTAAAGTCAGCAGCTAACGTGCGGTAATCATCCTCAGCAGTACGAAACTCTTCTTGCAGTTGAGCAATGCGGCTTTCATTGTCTTCAACAGCAACCTTCATCGCCATCATTACCTGGTACTGCATAATACCGTACGCAACAGTAATGCCGAAAATCACAAGTACGACGAGAAAGTAGAAGTTACTTTTATTAATGAATGAAGGAGTGTTACGCATACAAGAAAAAAATTATTGGGCCGATTCGGGTTGTGCAGATTCGATAACTTCAAGATCTTCGGTGAGCCTGTCGTCCCGGGGATCACGCTCATCTGCGGGCTGCAATTCAAATACCAAACTCAAACTCGATGTATAGTCTCCCTCTTCATCTTTGCTCTTACTAAAGCTTGGAAGATCGACATTTTTAAATTTGCGCGAACCTTCGATGCGTTCAACGAGCTCAGAAATAAAACTAAATGTTTTGCTGTCGGATGTTTTTGTCGTACCGCGGATCGAAATCTTGCCGGTTTGCGCATCAAAACTATAAGAGTTGTATTGAATACCACCAACGGTATCAAAAAAGCCGAGACCATATAAATCATCTACCTTCTCAGTTACCGCATGTACATCGCGAATTACTTCGGACCAGCGCAGACGCTGCTTAATAATGTTTTGTACGGCGGAATGTTCATCGGTTCCCTGTGCACGAATATTTTCGAGCAATTCGCTAAACGCTTTTGTTTCCATCTCTTCTAAATTTGAATTAGTAATTGTGTTGATAAAATACTGATTCTCTGCGAGACGAATCACATTATCGAGCGCATTTGTTTCTACCACTTCTCCTTCGGGTGCAGCGGCATGGAGCTGCTGCTTGCGCTCCCCTAAGGCCTGCACAAGCAAAGCTTGAAATTTTTGATCGCGCTGCATTGGCGTTACCGGCTCAACCGAAAAGGTATCGATACCAAGCGGTGCTTTAAAAATATCCTGCACGTGCACGAGTTTTTTCTTAATTTCGGCGCCAAGCTCTTGCTCTTGCACCTCTGCAATAGCGCGTTCGCTGTCGGTTACAAAATCCGAAGTTACAATTGCAACCTGCTTTTGATACGGATCGATTTTACTATTTACATCATCGAGCAGCACTCGCGCCCGCATATAATTTGCGATATTCAAATCGGTCTTTGCCTTTTCGAGCCGTGCATTGCTTGCATCGAATTGAATTGCAATATTTGGACCAAAATGTTTCTGAAGAATTGTTGCGTTTGGATTTAATTGGAGATAAAAAAATGTGTAAACCGCCAAGGCGGCGAATACGGCAAAACCAAATGCGCGGCCTGCAAGCGCACGGCGGCGCTTTTCTTTATCGAACATATCGGTTGCCGAAATTTTCGGCTGAGGTCCGAGCACTTTCGAAAGTGAAGGAGCGGTTGAGCGCATAGCCGGATCTTGCTTTCCAAAAAGTTTTGTAAATGCATTGCCATCATCGGCATCACCGGCAGCCGCACTTTTTTTGCTCAATAAATTCTTTAAAAATCCGAAGCTCTCTTTTGGCTGGCCGGAAGTATCGAGTTTATAGGATGAGTCGTCCGGCTCTTGTGGAGAGGCCGAAGGAGATTGCGCCGCTGGTTGTGATGCAGCTTGTTCCGGCACCATTGGCTGTGCCGGCAGCGCAGGTGGCGCCGCGACAGGTTGTGCCGCGGGCAAAATATTTTTATTTTTATCTGTATTTTCAGCCATATTTATATCTTTTTAATCTATTAATTATAGCAAAAAAGCGCCCTTGAAGCAATGCTCCAAAAGCGCTCATTTGAACCGTCGCGGACGGCTTATTTGTATTCAACCTCAGCACCAGCTGCTTCAAGAGCCTTCTTCATCTTATCCGCTTCTTCCTTCTCTACACCTTCTTTAACGGGCTTGGGAGCACCGTCAACGAGATCTTTTGCCTCTTTCAAACCGAGACCGGTAAGCTCGCGGACTGCTTTAATAACAGCAATCTTTTGTGCACCGCCGGACTTAAGAACAACGGTAACAAGACCGCCCTCGTCGTCGCCGCCCGCAGCAGCACCGCCGCCCGCAGCAGGAGCAGCAACAGCCATAGGAGCAGCAGCAGAAACACCGAACTTTTCTTCCATAGCTTTTACAAGCTTAGCAAGATCCATAACTGAGAGCTTTTCAACAGCATCGAGCACGCCTTGTGCTTCTTTGCTGAGCTCTACTGTAGTTGATTCGTCTGACATAGTATTAGGGGTTAGGAATTAGGAATTAAATTGTAGATAAAATTATTCTGATTTAGGAGCTTCTTCGGATGGAGTTTCGGCGGCAGCTTCAGCGGCCGGTGCCGGTGTCGATACCGCTTCCACAGGAACAGCGCCTCCTTTTTTCTCCAACTCGGAACATACACGAACAAAACCGGTCAATACGTTATTCAAAACACCATGGAAGCCGGCAACCGGCGACATCATTAATCCAACCAACTGACCAAGTAATTGCTCGCGGGTCGGCAATGTTGCAAGAGTTTTTGCATCAGCCGCATTCATCATTTTTGATTCAAACCATGCGCCCGTAATAGCAACGGTTTCATGATCTTTGCCAAAATCGTGAATAATACGGGCCGGTGCAATTTCGTCACCCATAGCAATTGCAAGCCCGATTGGACCATCCATTGAGCCAGCCGGAATCTCTTCCATTCCTGCCTCCTTTGCAGCCCGTTGAATCAATGTCTTCTTTGCAACCTTAAATTCAACCTGTTCGCTGCGAAGTTTGTTACGAAGCTCACCGATATCTTTTACGCTTGTGCCTTTATAGTGAGAAAAGACAACTGATTTTGCATTTTTAAAGCTGTCGATAAGCTCTGAAAGAATTTGTTCCTTTTTTTGTCGTGTAATTGCCATGGTGTGTACGAGAGTAAAAAAATAGCGCTCTATCTGAGAGCGCATACGTTATCTTTCGGCCTCCGGAAACTCATTGTACGTATAGAAAATGACTCGGGAAGCGGTCGGATTGTATGTCTCGGCGGGACTTATTTCTCCTGCGGCTTAGGGCTTTTTAGCCTTGTGCCAAGGTTGCCAGCTTTCTCAGACGTGCTTATTATAACGGCTTTTTGAGCGGTGTCAAAATGAATTTGAGAAATGCACGTTATCTACGACCACGAAAACCGGTCACTTGTACGCGCCACTGGCGGCCCTGCTCTCCCGTTCGCTCCGCATGCTCTAAATTAAGAAAAAAGGAAGCTGCCAAACCGCCCCGTCTGCCACCGGGCTCTGTTAAGAAACGAGTCTTATATATAGCCGGACCATTTGTTGGTTCATTGTTAACAATATCAAATCCGGTGTCCGGATTAATTCCAATTCTATCAAAAGCAAATCTTTCGCCATTTGTCGATATCTCTGGACCGCCAGGCAGTGGAGTATACAAATCGCAATTCAAATAAGGAGATTCAAGAGTTCCGAATTCTGACAATCCGAATTGATCACACACTCTTTCTGCATCTAAATTGGAGTCTTTGGGATCCAGTGTCGTTAATGTTATTTTCAGCGCGTCAAAAACTCCTTCTTCAACTTGTCGTGCAACCTCTCGAATGTCGTCAGGACTTACATCCTCAAGTACTGCGCGATCAGCACCATGTACCGGAGTAGCCATATATCTATAGCGTGCATCAATTAATTTTTGCCATCCTTCTGGAGTATCACCGGCATCTTGGTTCATACCAGCATCCTGATAAGCACCGGCATCTTGATAATCGGCATTTTTCAAATCCATAAGTTCTGCGCTGCAAGAAGCGGACATAACTGCTACCGCAAGCGCCGCTTCTCTCTTTAGATTAGGACGTTCCATATATTTTCTTGTTAAAACTTAAGAGTATTTTATAATTGCTTTTCTACAAAATGTCAAGTAGCGAGGCGGCAAAAGGGCTTACGAGCTACAATCTTAACAAAACTAGATTTTCAAGTTTATGCCATTGCATAGTAAGCTCCATGCTGAATCCGTGCGGCTGGGGGCGAGCGCGAAGCATAAAAATCCTAAGCGGACCATAAAACCGACCTACAAACATTACAAATCCCCTTCCGCCGACCAAAATGCTTTTAAGGCCTGTGCGCGTGTACGCTCTTGTTGGCTAACAACTCTCAATAGATCTCTTCCGGCATCTGTTACTTCTAATAATTGTCTTTTACCGCGCGTGCGGCCAGACGCTTCTTCATCGGTCTCCCTACGCTTAATGATATAATTTTGTTTGGTAAGTTTCTTTACTATGATGGACAATCGAGCTTCAGATACTGGATTCATCAGGTCCTTCGTTTGCTGCAAAATTGCAGCCTGATATGTTGAGGGATTTTTTTCGATTATTTTTAGAACGAAAATTTCGTGCGGCGTGAATGAAAAAGACTTACTTTGGGATGCAAATTCATCCTGGCCGCGATCAACTGCGAACTCATCGTCCCAAAATGCTGCCAAAATTTCGGCACGTGTTTTCATACGAGCTTTTTCAACACGCAACACCGCATTCCCTTTTTCTGTTAAGGAAAAAACGCGGCGCATACGGCCTGTTTTTTTCTTACCTTCGGGTGTCTCTTTGGGCAGCTCATAGTGACTCTCTAGGTATCCGGCAAATTCGAGCCTTTCTAAAACTTCAGAAATATATGTTCGACGTATATCACCTCCTAGATCTTGAAGACCTTTATAGATTCCCAAAGCATAATTGGCCACAGAATTAATCATAGCCAAAATGATTGCTTCGTTAGGCAATAATCCGCCGTCTGTTTCTTCTGTGGATTC
>PCVQ01000044.1:29797-41745 GCA_002796025.1 Candidatus Peregrinibacteria bacterium CG11_big_fil_rev_8_21_14_0_20_46_8 | reverse complement strand
TTTAGGGGTACTGAGTTTGTTTTCCGGTGCTTAGTCTCCCCTACTCCCCCTGACGCACATTCACAACATCTCCTCCACTCTGAATGGTAATGCTTGTTGGAGAAAGCTCTACATCCAGAAGTTGTTTTCCATTGAGCTCAACATCTTCAATCTTCTGAATGGCTTCATCTGCAGCGGGCTGTTTTTGGGCTTCAATAATAGCTTCGCTCAATTTTTCTAAAGTTAGTGCCTTTGCCTCGGAAAGTGTTTTTTGCAAACTTGTTTCGAGCAGCTTCTGATCAATATCTGCTTGGGGATCGATTGCCTGAAGGAGTACATCGATCAAGGGCTCGTCGGCATTTGGAGCACTAATTTCTTCAAGCGTCTTTAACTCCTGCGCCTTCCTCTCTAAAATTTCATTAATTACCTCATCCCTATTCTCTTCTGGTGCATCTTTCACATCTGCGGCAACGTCTGCAATAATTTGGCTATATAGTTCAACTTGTTCCGCCGTTCGCTTCTTATCACCTTTCTTTAAAAGATCGCGTGCATCTTCGAGCATCGTATCGGCAAGATCCAATTTGCGCTGGACGCGCTCCTTCCAGCCGCTGGATACAGATACCTTTGCCTCACTCACGGTGCGCTTAACATCGTATGCCGGATCATCGGGAAGCAAGAGTGCGAGCTGCTTTTCAACATCAGCAAGCAGCGTATTCATTTTTCGCTTAAGTGCATTGGCCTTCAATGGGTACTGCAAATCATATTTCTGAATCCATGCGAGCGAGGTTTGTAACTCGGCTTCAAATTCCTGCAGCAGGCGGGTTGCGTTGCGGTGACGTCCCCGCTCAATTAAGAGTTCGGCGCGCGGCAGCTTTTGGAGTGCTGCATCTAAAATTTTCATCTGCTTATCAAAATCATCGAAAGTAAGTGCTATCTCTGTCGATTCTGCAGCACCCTGCAATACATTTGGAATTTTATCGAGACGCTGTTTTTTGCTCTCTTCTTTAACATTTTCAATATATTCCGCATCCTTCACGAGATTTGTTGCAATCCACTCACGCTCTTCTTCTTCCTCATCCTCATCGTTATTAATTTTTGGCTGAGAATAATTATCATCGGTGGTCTCTGCGCTATAACCTTTTAATAAAGTTGTCTGAACCAGCTTTTGCTTTGTAGAAACTTGTACATCGACCTGATTCTCAATAGCAGAGACCTTCACTTTCGAACCTCCTCCATTCAAGTCATCGGCAATTCTCACATCAAAGGCTGCCTTTTTTTTAGCAACTGCAGTCGTATTTTGTGCGCGCACAGAAAAATGTGCTGATTCGTCATGCAAATTTACGACGCGCGTCCAGATCCGACCTTTATATAAAATAACATCCACAATAGTACTTGAGGTATTTTGGGAATCGATAAAAAGGCGGGAAATTTTTACATTTGTTCCCTCATCGAGACGAGTAAGGCTTTGATCTAAGTAGCGGATGACCGCATATGAGCCTTCGCTGGTCTGAACCACATCATCCGCGCGCAAGTTCAGCTGCTTTTCACCTTTAATAATCTGTCCGTTACGAATAATTGTTACCTCGCCAAAGACATCTTCCAAAACGGTACGGTACTGGGCGTCAGCACGTTCGACATCCAGTGCAAAGTTGAAGATCAGAGTAAACGCAAAGAAGACTGCAATGCTCCCTGTCCAAAGCTTGCGATGATTGTGAAAAAGGCGTGCAAACACATGGGTAAAGTTCCTTGTACTAAATTCCGCAATAGCCATAAGTTTCTGGCGAAGCATTGCACGAAAATGCACATGGGGCGTTACTTCGGCACCTATTTTTTTCATAGAGCGGACCAGATGCGCAAACCCTAATGACTCTTGATGGTGCTGAGTTGAAATAGCGCGCAAAATATCGCTGCGCATAAGATTTTTTTGTGCCTCGGTAGGGCGCACAAACTCTATTTTTTTGAGTGCAGCATCGAGCTTTTTCTCCTTATCTGAATTAAACAGTGAAAATAACATGGGGGTGTGTTTGAGTTCCGGTAGATTAATACGGCAAAGGCAGGATTGCGTTACGTATTTATAGGTTAGTTATTCCTTTATCTTCTAAGATTTTTCGCAAACTACGGAGCGCCCGAAATTGGAGAATTCGCAGAGCTTCTTGACTCTTATCTAAAACTGTTGCAATTTCTACATTTGAAAAACCGTTAATATACTTCAAGGTCAACACCTGCCGGTAATTGTCTTTCAGCTCCTTCATAGCATCGTACAAAATATCGCGATTCAGTGAACGGTGAGCCCGCAGATCTGTATTCGCCTCGATGCTCGTATCTACTAAATTCTCATCGAGCTCTTGGATATAGTTATTCTTTGTTTCCCGGTAAAAATCGATTACCAGGTTGTGCGCAATGCGAAAAATCCAGGCGCTAAAATTAGCTTTGCCGCTCTTATATTGATGAATATTCTCCCATGCCTTTAAAAAGACTAATTCCGTAAGATCTTCAGCCTCTTCACTACCGGCACGGTAGTAGACATACCGGTAAATTTGATCCACCATCATGTCATAAAGCTTCCCAAAAGAGTCGCTATTGCCATTTTGAGCCTCAGCAACAAGCTGCTCCATGAGCTTATATTTGCGGGATTTATCGTCCATGGAAGCAGAAAGATAGCAGAAACTAAAGGAATAACCAATGCACAAATAACAAATTTCAAATAATTCTCAATTACCAATTCTCAAAAATTCAAAGCATTTTATTGCATGCTTCCTCAACTGTCTTCTTTGAACCTATAAAAATCTGCGTGGGCTGAGCGTACGCTTCTATTTTTTGGCTAAGTATGGGCTGGGCTGCGCCATCGAGTGCCAAGCCACCAGCCTGCTCGACGAGCTGCGCCATGGGTGCGCATTCAAAGAGGAGGCGCAACTTTCCCTGCGGCATTTCTGAGAAACCGGGATAACAAAATATCCCGCTGCCTTTTATAAAGGTATGATTAATGTCCGGCACCATACCGCCGGAGTAACGCAGTGTCATCTTCTTTTTAATCCAAGAGTTTACAAGCTGAAGATATTCGTCGCGCTCGGCTGCCGCACGTAGATTGCCCGGCGCAAAATATTTAGCTTCTTCCTGGATCTTGATGCGCTCTTTTTCAATATAAAAATTGCCGTCCGGCGCTAAGGTAAAGGCATGAGTTCCATCGCCAACGGTCAGCATGAGCGTGGTGCGGGGACCATAGACCGCAAAGCATGCTGCAATTTGTTCGCCTGCACTTCTCCCCTTTAACTCCCCTGCCGGATACACTCCAACAATCGTGCCGACCGCAAAATTCACATTTGCCAAAGACGAGCCATCAAGTGGGTCGGTGCATACGGTAAAAAGAGCATCTTCCTGGAGTGCAACTTGCGCTTCCTCTTCTTCAGATGCAAATGAGTGTACTAAACCCGAATCGCGGCAAGCTGCCTTGATAATATCATTACACTGCACATCTAAAGCGAGCTGCTGGTCACCGGAAACATTCTCCGTACCCGCGTACTCTCCTGTTTGCACATCAATCGCCGCCCTAATTTTAACCATCGCATCCGGTATAACCTCGCCCATCAGGCGGGCTAAATGCGAATCGCAATTTTGCTGCTTAAGAAAGTTGTGAAGAGTTATCATCACAAAGGAGAATAGCAAAAAAGTTTCTGCAAACATATATCGAAAAGGAGAGATTACTGATCAGCCTGGCGTCGATGAATCCGGACAGAGGACTAGCGCCTGCTCTCTAGGTAGATCGGCGTGCTCCAAGTCGGAATCAATAATCTCTGGAGAACCTTTTCGATTTAATGAACTAATGTAAGCCGCCTGCTTTGGGCGCTAGGGCGAATCCTGTTTCGTGATGGACAAATGTTGTTTTTCGCGCCGGAATGAGATAACTCGTTCCCTGGCGGATTGATTGAAGTGATTTTAACGATTCAATATCTTTTCGTTGTGCTTCACGTTCACTCAACAGTTGATCACGTTGGAGTTCCAGTTTGCGTACCTCATATCCTTTCGTATGAATTTCAGTAAATTTCAAAAGATACAAAAAACTGATAAGCCCTATTAAAAATGTTAACGAGAAGAAGAGGAAAAACTTTCCCACTCGAAGTGTCATTGGGAGTGAACCGCGTTGTTCTACGATTCTACTGAGACGAGTACGATGAGTGAGAACAAGTTGGGACATTTGAATTACTTAGATTATTGGCATTCTCTCGAGTGTATGCTGCGGTCGAAACAACACACACTCGAGAGACATATTACGTTTTAAACTTTTCTAGCGGCGCGGAGTTTTGCGCTTCGCGCCCGGACATTCGTGGCAGTTTCTTCTGTATCTGCTTCTAGTGGCTTCTTTGTAAGGAGTTCCAGCTGTCCCTCCTTTTTTGCATCTCTGAAGACATTCTTTACAATCCGATCTTCAACTGAGTGGTAACTTATAACTACGATTCTGCCTCCCGGACTTAAGACATTCACTGCACCATGGAGTCCATGGCCTAACACCTCTATCTCTCTATTGGTGGCAATTCGTAAGGCTTGAAAGACTCGTGTGACCGAAGGGTGTACTCCTTTTCTCCCTGGAATTCGCCACCGCCTACGCGGGGCAAGCGGAACACTTGCTTCGATAGAACTTTTAAGCTCGCTTGTCGTAGTGAAGGGGCGGTCGTCCGCAATACGTTTTGCAATTCGATGAGCATATCGTTCTTGTGAATAGGTACTAAAGAGTTCCTGAAGATCTTTTATAGAATAGGTATTTACAATATCTGCTGCAGTCAGGTTCTGACGGGGATCAAAGCGCATATCGAGCGGCCCTTCGAAGCGATGTGAGAAACCGCGCTCCGGCTGATCGATATGAAGTGAAGAGAGGCCGAGATCCATAAGGATGCCGTGTACAGCGCCGCGCTCTTTGAGTACACGCTCACCGATCTCTTCCAAATTCTCAAAATTATCGTGAATAAAAGTAATATTCGAAATATCTTTGAGATTTTCTTTTGCAATGGATAAGTTGCGCTCATCGGCGTCGATGCCATAAAGATGTCCATTTGGACCAATGAGTTTTGCTATCTCCTTTGCGTGCCCCCCTGCCCCAAGTGTGCAATCGAGAACCACATCACCACTTGTTGGCTTTAGAAAGGCAAGAACCTGATGTAAAAGAACTGGTATATGTACGTTATTGTTCAAAACTTGTGCACAATATGTGTATAACTTTTTTGATCACTTAGTGCGTGAAATATAGTTTTGCCAGGTTAAAGTGTCAAACTATTTGAGTTTTTAAAATGTGACAAAAATAAAGTTAGTACAAAAAATGTATACGAAACTGGGCTTTCCTAAGCGCTTAATGAAAAATCCGCAACAAAAATAGCTACATTGACTTACTATTGCGGGTTTCTGAAGATATTGGGTAACTTTTGTGTTCGACCAAAGCCACAAAAAAAGAAAATGACCAGTCGCGCGCTCTAATATTTTTGCGTAAAGTAAGCTCATGTTTTTTGAAGAGCTGAAACATGGACTAATAATCTTCTTTGCCTCAATGATTCCGGCGGGCGAATCGCGTCTTGCTATTCCATGGGGAATAACTATTTTCGATATGGATGCACTACCTGCTTTTGCATGGGGCGTGCTGGGCAACATTGCTATCGGCGCTTTTGTACTGCGCTACCTTGCTCCGGCAATGACACTCGTCTTCAAGCATTCACCCTTTCTTACCAAGCATCTTAAAAACTATTTTGACCGGCTACACAAAAAACACAACGAAGGATTTAATAGGCGCGGCGCACTCTTACTTACAACACTTGTTGCAATTCCCCTGCCCGGAACCGGCGCGTGGGCCGGTGCAGCACTCGCCTATCTTTTTAATATCCCCTTCTCACTCGCCTTTCCGGCAATTTCTTTTGGCGTCGCCATTGCCGCAACCATTGTTACATTTTCAACAGAAATTGTGATTGGAATTGCTTCAATACTCCAAGCGTAGCTCTCCTTGCCGCACGATTGTGCACTCACTACGCGTACAATCCACTATTGTAGACGGCGGATTTTTTTCGATCTCACCGGAATCGATTATAAAATCGGGCTTGAGCGGCTGTGCTGCAAATTGCGCATTAATTTCATCGACCGAGTGCGGGCTCATCTCTCCGCTGACATTTGCACTTGTTGTGGTGATGGGACTTCCAAAACGCTTTACCAATTCCAAACTTAATTCGTGATTTGCCACACGAATTCCAATAGAGTTTACGGTTGGATTTAAAAAGCGCGGCACCAAATCTTTGCGCGGCACAATTATGGTAAGCGCGCCGGGCCAGTGCTGCTGAGCCAGCTCCAGCGCCAGACCGGTAAATTCACCATACTTTTTTGCCTCTTCCAAACTCGCAACCATAATAGAGATAGGCTTGTTCATGGGCATCTGCTTTACCGCAAAGAGCCGCTTAAGCGCGTCCTCGTTAAAAGCATCGCAGCTAAAGCCGTAACAGGTATCCGTTGCGTGCGCCACTACACCGCCGCTGCGCAACACTTCTACTGCCTTGGCGATGTCATCCTGTTGAGCTATTTCGTTCTGCATGCAGGCAGTATAGCTCACTCTACGGTACCCGTAATATTAATTCTGAGCGCAGCGAATTCCTCCTCTGTACGGCCAGCAAAAATATTCTCTATTGATTCAAATGCAACAAGAATGCCAAATTCATCGGCCATTATCTGCGCAATACTATCACGCATCGCGAAATAATAATCACTGCTCAAAACAAGCCCGCCTCTGCCCTGAAAAAGGCCTGGATTATAAGCCAATTCTCGCTCGCAAAGCACACGCCCATCAAGTAATTGCATATAGTAGCGTTCAAGCGCAACTTTCGTATTCGCTAAATTCACCGCAGCCTCAATTTGGCAGCGAATTTCTTCCCGCTGCGCTGCAGGGGCCGTATGCAATAGTGGCAAATTCGATTCATCATTCATTGCAGCCATGCAACGCCACAATTGTTGCGGCTTTGCTAAAAGAGTTCCTGCGAAACGAATTTTTTCTGCATGTTCAATAAAAAATTCGACTACTGCATTCAAGAGAGCACTATAAAGTTCATCTGAACCGGGCTCAGCACCGGCCCGAATTGTATTCATGCGATTTATTAAGTCAGCAAATTCTTCTTTGAGCAAAGAATAGGTTGGGCCATCTATAGCTTCATTTTGCATTAGATGTTCACCGGTTATACCTTCTTCGCCCGCAATTTTGCCGTGAAAAGCGATCATCCTAGCCACGACCTGTGCAGCCTGCGGCAGTGAATCGATGCCTTGTTCTGAGACTCCTGATTCTTGCTCACTCATAAACGTTTCGACATTAAGTAAGAGAAAATTTTAAGAATAAAAAGTATTTTCGTCAAATACTTTCCTTGGCACCTGATTTCCGCTACTTTATACCCCGATGGCAAAACCACGTGTAGCAATTAATGGATTCGGCCGCATCGGCAAAGTGATGTTTCGGACTAATTTGATCCACGATCTTGTGGATATTGTGGCAGTGAACGATCTTTCTGATGCAGAGCAACACGCGCACCTCTTAAAGTACGATTCGAGTTATGGCGTGCTGGATGCCGACATTCAGGTAAAAGACGGTGTATTGGCAGTAAATGGCAAAGAAATTCGCTGCATTAGCTCGCGCGAACCGAATAAAATTCCATGGAAAGAAATTGGTGTTGATGTAGTGCTGGAAGCGACCGGATTTTTTGAAGATCGCGAGAGTGCAAGTAAGCATATTGAGGCGGGCGCGAAAAAAGTAATTATTACCGCGCCAGGCAAGGACGACGATTTAACCGTGGTAATGGGTGTGAACGATGATCAACTTGATCCGGCAAAGCATACAATTATTTCAAATGCATCGTGCACGACGAACTGTTTGGCACCGGTGGTTAAAGTTCTCGACGACGCCTTTGGTATTGAGCAGGGATTTATGACAACGATCCACTCGTATACAAATGATCAGAGTATTTTAGACCGTATTCATCCAAAAGATTTTCGGCGGGCTCGGGCCGCGGCGGTCTCTCTGATTCCGACAAGTACGGGTGCAGCAAAGGCGATTGGCCGTGTACTCCCCCATCTTGATGGCAAACTCAATGGCGTTGCCGTACGGGCACCCACACCGGTTGTATCTTTGGTCGACTTTGTCGCGTATGTAAAAAATCCGCCAAAAAATATGGAGGAGGTAAATGCAAAGATGCGCGAAGCTGCGGATGGACGGTTGAAAGGCATTTTGCAAGTTGAAGATGCGCCGCTAGTATCTGTAGATTTCAAACAAAATCCTCATTCGAGCATAGTAGATTCTGCACTGACCATGGTGGACGGCAATATGGTGAAAGTATTCAGCTGGTACGATAACGAGTGGGGTTATTCTACGCGCGTGATTGAGCTGGCGGCAAAGTTTGGAGCTTAAGTTGGAGCATAAAAAAATCGAGCCGAATTGCATCGAATTTTCGCCGGCGAATCCGATTGACATTTTCAGACCTTTTTAGCACTATACTATCCTGACTGCTAGCCAATAAAAAATCTATGAAGGACCGCTCTCTTACAATTCTTAATGCTATTATTAAAGAGTTCATTGCGACAGCGCAGCCGGTCGGCTCGCAGGCTATTGTTATGGGGTACAAACTCTCGGTATCCCCGGCGACCGTCCGTAACGAGATGGCGCAGCTGGAACACGAGGGCTACATTATGCAGCCCCATACTTCGGCGGGGCGCATTCCAACCGACAGTGGCTACCGGCTCTATGTAAATGAGCTCGCCGACTATTTGAGTGCAGAGCGCGAAGCAGAAAAAAAACTGGCACGTGTACGCAACTCCTACAAGATGCAAAAGGCGCGCGAAAAAATTTACGATGCCGTAAATATCCTGAGTCAAGTTTCCGAAAATGTCGGCTTTGCAACACTGCCCGATAACCGGCGAACTTTTTTCTTGGGAGTATCGAATGTACTCAAGCAGCCGGAATTTATTTCGAATATGGTTCAGGCATCGCAAGTAATGGAAGTGCTGGAAGATAATGATAATTTTGTACAAACACTTCGCGCGCTAGATATTGGCAGTGAGACAAAAATCTTTATTGGCAAAGAAAATATCTTGGCGCAAATTCACTCGTGTGCCATGGTGGTAAGTGAATATCGCATCGGTGATTTTACAGGATATGTAGGCATTTTAGGACCGACACGTATGGAGTACCCTTTTAATCATGCGGTGGTTGGCAAGATCAAAAGGATGCTCGAAGAAGAAGATATCTAAACTTTAACTAACTGTATATTATGAGCGGAGCGAAAAAAGACTCAAAACAAAACACCAACGGCGCACAACAGCTCCTGGCTGATCTAGAAAAAGCGCAAAAAGAAATTGCCGATTTAACAGAGACATCGAAGCGCGCACTCGCCGATTTGCAAAACTACCGCAAACGAATTGAACAAGAGAAGCAGGAATTCGCAAAATTTGCGAATGTTTCATTAATTCTAGAAATTCTGCCGGTGGTCGATAACTTTGAACGGGCAATGAAGCATACGCCCGAAGCGCTACAAAATTCGGAGTGGCTCAAGGGCATGGAGCAAGTTGCCCAACAGCTTCGTGGAGTTCTCAATAAATTTGGCTGCGTACCCATCGAAGATCCGACCGGAAAAGAGATGGACCCTCAAAAGCACGAGCCGCTCTTAACCGCACCTGGCAAGGAACATATTGTGCTCGAAGTGCTCGAAACCGGTTATCAAATCGGCGATAAAGTGATCCGCCCGACAAAGGTAAAAGTCGGTAATGGAACAGATGATGGCACATCGTAATTCGGCCTTGACCCCCCTTTTTTAGCACTCTATAATTGGGATTGCTAATTTGTTTTTTAATTAGATAACCAGAAAATCATGTCAAAAATCATTGGAATCGATCTCGGAACTACCAACTCTTGTGTAGCATTTATGGAAGGCGGCGAGCCTACAGTTATTCCCAATGCCGAGGGCGGACGCACAACTCCCTCCGTTGTAGGTTTTAAAAGTGAAAAAGAACGCTTGGTGGGTGTAACCGCAAAACGCCAGGCCGTGATTAATCCCGAAAAGACGATTTTTGCTTCAAAACGCTTTATAGGCCGTCAATACAGCGAGGTAAAAGAGACGGCAGATCGTATGCCATATAAAGTAGTAAAAGGAAAAAAGGGCGAAGTGGAGTTTGAAATAGATGGAAAAAATTACCGGCCAGCCGAAATTTCGGCGATGATTTTGCAGCACATTAAAGCATATGCCGAAAAATATTTAGGGCACGAGGTAAAAGAGGCGGTCATTACGGTGCCGGCCTACTTTAACGACTCGCAGCGGCAAGCAACCAAAGATGCCGGCAAAATCGCAGGACTCGATGTAAAGCGCATCATTAATGAACCAACTGCTGCGGCGCTTGCATATGGACTCGACAAAAAAGGCGGCGACAAGAAGATTGCAGTGTTTGATCTTGGTGGCGGAACTTTTGATATTTCAATTCTCGAAATTGCAGATGTAGAGGGCGAAAAGCAGTTTGAAGTCTTGGCAACCAACGGCGACACGCAGCTCGGTGGGCACGACTTTGACGAGCGCATCGTGGACTGGCTTGCAGAAGAGTTTAAGAAAGATCAAGGCATTGATATTACGAGCGACAAAATGGCTCTTCAGCGCCTGCACGAAGCTGCAGAGAAGGCGAAGATGGAGCTTTCAAGCGTCCACGAAACTGAAGTTAATCTCCCTTTTATTACTGCTGATGCAAGCGGACCAAAGCATTTGAATGTAAAACTTACCCGCGCAAAGCTTGAGGATTTGGTTGCCGATTTAATCGAACGCACTGTTGGACCGTGCAAAAAAGTGATGGACGATGCAAAAACCTATGCAAGTGACATCGATGAGATCGTTCTTGTTGGCGGTATGACACGTATGCCCGCAGTACAAGAAAAGGTAAAAACAATCTTTGGAAAAGAACCGCACCGCGGTATTAATCCTGACGAAGTTGTGGCACTCGGTGCAGCAATACAAGGCGGCGTACTGCAGGGCGACGTAAAAGATGTCTTGCTGCTCGATGTTACTCCTCTCACCCTTGGTATTGAAACTATGGGAGCGATAAGCACACCGCTTATCGAGCGCAATACCACAATTCCGGTGAGCAAGTCGCAAGTCTTTAGTACAGCAAGCGATAATCAGCCAGCAGTTGAAGTACATGTTTTGCAGGGTGAGCGACCAATGGCTGCAGACAATAAATCGCTCGGCAAATTCGTGCTTGATGGGATTCCGCCAGCGCCACGCGGCGTGCCGCAAATCGAAGTAACTTTTGATATTGATGCAAACGGTATCCTAAAAGTAACGGCTCATGACAAAGCAACCGGCAAGAAACATCACATTACCATTCAAGGCAGCTCGGGTCTAAGCGATGAAGAAATTGAAAAGATGACCAAAGAGGCAGAGCAGCATGCTGAAGAAGACAAGCAAAAACATGCTGCAGTCGAAGCGCGCAATAAAGCAGACAGTCTTGTATTCCAAACCGAAAAAACGCTCAAAGATGCCGGAGATAAAATCGGCGACGATGTAAAAAAGCCGGTACAAGAAAAACTCGATGCGCTGAAAAAGCTGCTCGAAAATAAAGAGGCGAGCAAAGATAATTTGGAAGAGGCGACCAAAGCGCTGAGCGATGAAATTCAAAAAATTGGTGAGGAGCTGTACAAAGCGGCCGGCAGCGGTGAAGAGTCAAAAGAAGAAACCGGCACAGCAGACGAAAAAAAGGATAACGTTGTTGAAGGCGAGGTTGTGGAAGACGAGAAGAAAAAATAAGAACTATACCAATGAAAAAAGAAATCGAGTGCCCCAATAAGCGCTGTGAAAATCCGCTCAATGTTGAAAATGTGACAGAGATGGAGCCCGATCATGCAGAAGCGCAATCGCGGCCGGGTGAATTACTCTTTTGTTGCAGAACGTGCGGACACTGTTTCTGGAGTGGACGATGATGAAGATGCA
>PCVQ01000044.1:16246-29782 GCA_002796025.1 Candidatus Peregrinibacteria bacterium CG11_big_fil_rev_8_21_14_0_20_46_8 | reverse complement strand
ACGAAGAAAACACAACAGCCTTTCAGGTTTACCGGGATAAGGAAATACTGTCACATCGTAACTTCTCAGATGAGGTCCATAATGCGCTTCTACGCTTTCAGCATCCATATCCCCCTCACAAGTCCACTCGTCCTCATCTAATTCGAGAACGGCTCGTGCTTGAGCTTCGGCTGCTTCAAAGCTTACAGCTTCATCTTTTACCGGAGCATATTCGGACACTCCTTCAATTTGTTTACCTGGTTCCATAATAAATGTAGACGCATTCTACTACTCTTTTAATACAACACAATACATTTTTGGCAATATCGATGACCGGAAGCCCTACTCTCTTGCTTTTCCGTCATCAAGCTCCTCAAGATCATCACCTTGATCCGCTGCGCTACGCTGATTATTGGTATTGGCAAATGAGATACCAAAGAGACGTTCGCCGGCAGCCTTTACAATTGTTGTTGCTTCGGCGCGGTTAATAGGATCGTATGGTTTGGCGTCGCCGTTGCTGCCGGCAACAATACCAAGAGCCTTACCGGCACACATGACTGAATTTACTTCACTATCGCGCGGATCGACATCGTTAAAGCAGCGCTCATCGGTACGGGCAATATCTTGGCCCGTTGCCTCCAAAAGCATTTGTACAACTTCCCAACGCAGCGCACGGCGGTCTACATTCTCACAACTGCTCAGCAGACTTACGCCGCGCTCCTCGCCCCAGCGCAAAAACTTATTACCCCAGTGTTCAACATAGCGGCCATCGCAAAGCTCACTATCTCCACTTGGTTCTGCATCACCTGACACCCGGAATGCCATTGTAGTAATTTCCGCAACGGTAACATCAGCACCGGGATCAAAGCGTCCATCCCCTTTACCGGCAACAATGCCGCGGTCTGCCAAAGATTTTACAAAGCGCGTATACCACGCGTTATCGTCAGTATCGCGGAACGGTATAATCCCCTGCTTATGCTTCTCCTCAACTGAACGCTGAATCGCCTCGTCTTTCTGTGTTTGCAACTGTACAAGACGCGCTTCGACTTGTGCATCGGTCAAACTGTTTGATTCGGCTGCCTCAACAAACTGCTCAACTTGATTGCGAATGACATCGCCGGCTTCACCGTAAAAGTTATACGCTGCAATCTCATCTTGCAGTTGCTGCAGACGCTCAAGCTTTTCTTGTGCAATACGCAAGCGATTATGCGCCTCTTCCAAACGGCGAGTAAGTTCCAAAATCTCTTGTTTTTGAGCAATCAGCTGACGCTGTGTTTCATCATCATAAAAGTTCGTAGCGGCCTCGAGCGTCTTTGCCACATTGTCGCCGTAACGGTCACCACCAGACTGCATAAGTGCTGCAATGGAAGACGGATCGCGCAGCAATTTTTGCAAAACGCGCTGCGCTACATCGTCACTCACACGCTCCAAAACGCCGGCTGCAAGATCGGTATCGATCTCATCCAAATGCTCCTGAGCAAAGTTTGCATAGTAATCATGATCGCGCTCAGGCCCGCCATACTCATTAAAAATTGGACAAACCTCCTGTGCACGCTCATCAATTTCTTCAAATTTCTCGTGAATTTCATCTATTCCGTCCGCATCTTCCAAGAGACCGTAGGCTTCATCAACAATCTCACGGCATGCTGAAAATTCAGAATCGCTCACGCGGCCTTCATCGCGCGCTCTTTCTAAGAAGTGTTCGGCACCTTCAATCTCCCGCTTAAATTCAGCGAGTGAAAAGTTGCGTTCACGCGAATTATAAAAATCGTGAGTCAATTCATCCCACTGCCAGCGCAACTCATCCATAGATTCTAATTCAGAGCGCGCCTCTTCGGGATCTTCTTGTAACTTAGACTGTGCTGCAGCGACAATATCGCGCATGCGCTTCCAAATCTCTTCCAGCTCTTCAGCTACCTCACGTCCGCCATCACGACCTATCTGCTGAATCTCTTTTTCGCGGTGTTTAATTTCACGCTCAACATCTTTTAACCAACGACTCACATCACGCGCAGCTTGCACACGATTCAAGCGCTCCCAAAATAGATTTTGGATATCATTCAAATCCTCATTATAGCCCTCATCCCACCAATCCTGAGGACGGCCTTCTAATACAGCTCTGCCTAATTCTAAAATACGTGCGAACTCATCCAGGTGCTTCTTTGCATTTGGAAGTGCACTCCCCCCATTCTTTTTTAATACACGCTCATACTCTTTTTGCATCTTTTCATACTCTTTTGTACGGTGCTCAATGTCGCGGCCGACATCTTTTGCGGCACGCACATTATTTTCTTGCTCGTTGAGTTCGTTCATCGCATCCCAAAAATCCTGCTGATGATATCCACCATCATTCAAAATATCACGTGCAACTTCACAGTCGATTGCAAGTTCGCGCTCCGCAGCTGCGTATGCATTTAAAAATGCATCATACGAACTCTTTACGGCAATCGGCAAATTCTCTATACCAATGCGCTTCACCGCACGCTCATACTCGCGAATTACATTTCGATCTTTATCTTTAATACGGCGTGAAACATCTTCAAAACAGCCCAGTTGACCATTCAGCTCCCATCCCTCATTCAAACGGTCGTAACAGTCTTGCTTTGCGTAATTTATATTTTGATCGATATCCCAATAATCTTGTGTTTCTCCCTGGCGGCCGCTGCAGTATGGCTGTAACTGTGTAAGAAATGTCTGCAAGGGCGCTCCGCAATACTGCTCAATCTCGCTTAACAACTGAGTTTTCCGTGTCTGATCACCACTCTTTAAGCGGCCTAACTCCCGTGTTAAATCTTTCACTTGCCGGGCAATATCGCGCTCTAATTCACGAGTTTGATTCTTACATGAGCGTTCGACATTCACCCAGTCTTCTGCATTACGAAAAAGCTCGGTCGCATCGTTAAACGTATAGCGAAGATCGTCGAAATCGCCGCCAATATCCCACCATGCTGCCGTATCACCTGCATCAATATAACTCAACCCAGTTACTAAAAGTGCACGGAAATCATCGATCGCTTTTTGAGCAGTAGTAGTATCGAGAGTTGCATCATTGCGAACATAATCCGCCAATTCACGCTCCCATTGCTCAACTTCTTGTACGCGCTCATCATAAGAATTGCGGGCACTTTGCACATCATCTTCGCTCGAACTCGTATCTTCTGAACTCGTATCTTCCATAGCCACTAGAGAATTTGCCGAACCTTCGGCTGTTGCCGATTTTGTATATCCAACAACAATCATTACCACTAATAAAATTCCTGCAACAAGTGCGAGACTTTTCTCACGTGCGGTGAAAAATTGGGAACGCATCATAAATTATTTTTTGTTATTTGTTTTTTTATATAAAGAACTATCCTATTTATATTTTACCATATTAGATACATAAGTCAATAAGCCCAATGAGGCCCTTTCTAAATTTAGTCTTTCAAAAACCAGCATTTTCTTGTAAAATATTTGGAACTTCAAACATCAAAATAAATATGAACGGAAAATTCCTCTTAAAATTAAATATCTTATTCGGGATCTCATTACTCCTCATTACAGGGGTAAATATGATGATGCTCCTGGAGAATTCATTTACAAAAGCAGATATCCCCCCGCTCCCCAAGCGGCCAAGTGCAGCCGAAGTAGCCGAGGCAAAAGCTGTAGAGTTACCAAATTTAGTCTCGAGCAATCTCAAAATAAGCTCCGAAGCTGAAGACAAAGGCTACCATGTCGGCATCCCTATTCATATTGCATGCACAATCAAGAACAGTTCCGAATTTGAAGCAGCTCACTCACGGGCCCTTATAAGAAGCCAATTTGGTGATATCGCCTCAGAAGAGCGTGAAACTATAGCACCCGATGAATCCGTGACCTTTGAAGGCACCTTTACGCCTGAAAAAAGCGGCATAACGTATATAGCATGCCGTACCGATATCGATCACGAAATTGAAGAAAGTGACGAGACAGATAATAGGAGTGCGGCGGCGTTGTATGTACGCGCGAAGTGAGGTAGCCTATTTGCCGATGTTAGATATTAAACTCCTTCGCGAAAATCCCGAGCCGGCAAAGGCTGCACTCAAAAAAAAGCATGTAGAGCCCGTGCTGATCGACAGCCTTTTGGCTTTGGACAAAGAACGGCGTTACTTAGTCACACAAGTTGAAGAACTGAGCGCAAAGCGAAATGCACTAAGCAAGAAAATTCCGGAGCTGAGCGGCAAAGAGAAAGAAACCACGCTGGCGGATCTTGCAGTACTTAAAGAAGAGTTGAGCGAGCTTGAACCAAAATTGAAAAAAATGAGTGATGAAATCGATTCGCTCATGCTGCAACTGCCGAATCCGCCGCACGATTCTGTACCGGAAGGCAAGGACGACACGGAAAATAAAGTTGAAAAAACACACGGCGCTCCGCCAAAATTTGATTTTGAGCCGCGCGATCATGTTGCGCTATGCGAACAAAACGACTGGCTGAACATGGAAGCTGCGGCTGCAATGTCTGGCTCACGCTTTTACTATCTAAAGAATGATCCGGTCTTGTGGGAGTTTGCACTGGTACAGTATGTACTCCAAAAGCTCATTAAAAAGGGCTTTACGCCGATACTTCCGCCCACACTCGTCAAAGAGCATGCCATGTTCGGCACAGGATTTTTCCCGGCGGACCGCAACGAAATTTACCATGTAAATCCCGAAGACGACGATTTGTATTTAGTGGGCACCGCAGAAGTTCCGCTCTGCATGATGTATGCGAATCAAATTATTCCCGCGGAAAAACTGCCGCTGCGCTTTGTCGGATTTTCTACATGCTATCGCCGCGAGGCCGGCAGTTACGGCAAAGACACGCAAGGAATTTTACGCGTGCACCAGTTCGATAAACTCGAAATGTTCAGCTTTTGCCATCCGGATAAATCGTGGGAGGAGCACGAGTTTTTGCGCAGTATAGAAGAAGAAATTATGAGCGAGCTTGGATTTTACTATCAAGTAGTAAACATTTGCGGCGGAGATCTTGGGGCGCCGGCAGCCAAAAAATACGACATCGAGGTGTGGATTCCGTCACAAAATCAGTTCCGCGAACTGACCAGCTGCAGTAACTGCACCGACTTTCAGGCGCGTCGTGCGAATATTCGGTACAAAGATGCCGACGGCAAAAATCAAACACTCCACACCCTCAACGGCACGGCCATGGCGTCCACACGCACACTCCTTGCCATTATGGAAAACTTCCAAAACGCCGACGGCTCGGTAACACCTCCAAAGTGCTTGGAACCGTGGCTGATTAGTTGATGACGAGATAGTTTTGTGGTAGAATAAATAGAAATAAAAATCACATATGATCACACTTTCTTCTGACTCTCTTAAGGGCTATGGCCTCAATCGCATCTTTCGCTTTGTAAAAGAGGCGGGATACGACGGTCTCGACTTAGTACTCAATCCAAAAGATTACGACAGCATTAATGTCGCCTATATTAAAGAATTGAGCGATGCATATAAGCTGCCGGTCACTGCTTTGCAGACACCAGGAAATGCATCTCAAAAGCAAATTCTTGCAGCTGTGGAGATGGCAAAAGAGCTTGGCAGTAAAATAATTGTTGTGCAGGCGCCGAAGATCTTTAACTTTAAATATACAAAGTGGCTTACTGCCGAAGTTCCAAAGATTCGCCAAAAAGAGCAGATTTCTATTGCGCTTGAAAATGCGCCGGCGAAAGCACTCTTAGGCATTATTCCCGAACATGCGCTGAATAATCTCAATGAGCTACGCAAATTTAAACATGCCGCACTCGATACGACCCGTGTTGCCGAAAAAAAGGATGATTTGATCCGCGTGTATAAAGGATTAGCAAAATTTTTAGTGCATGTGCATGTTTCGAATGTAAAGCGCGGCAAGGGGTATCAGCTGCCGGACGAGGGCATACTTCCACTCGAAAGCTTCTTCACAAAGCTCAAGCAAGACGGCTACAAAGGAGCAATTTCTTTTAAAATTGCGCCGAAATACATTCAGGCCGGTGACGACGAAAAAGTTATTAAGCATCTCAAGGAGTGTAAAGATTTTTATGAGGAGTATTTTGTGAATATCAAAGCATAGAAGCTCGTTTTTGACATATAGGCTATTTTAGTCAAGCCATTTTTAGCACAAGCGCGTACTTGATTTGACTTCGGGCTTTTTGTGAGTAGAATAGCCTTCGCACCTATCCTGAGTGAGTTGTGATTGACAAGGTGTAAAATTCTCCATTTTACATCATTAAATCCCGGTCGCTCATGGCTAAGAAAAAAGCTCCTGCAAAGAAAGCGGTGAAGAAAAATAATAAGAAAGTAACGAGCAAGACTTCTACAAAGAAGCCTTCTTCTGCAAAAGTTATAAAGGCAGCTGCACCCACCGCCAAGGCGGGGCAGACTAAAAAGGTTGTAGCGAAGAAGGAGCCAGCTGGTAAAGCGAAGCCGAGTGCAACGCCAAAGCGCATCAGCCTAAAGCAAACCGCTCCCAAATATAAGAAGACAAAGATCGACACTTATCTGCCGAACATCGACAGCATGGAGGTTATTACGGGTAGAACAAATCGCCAATTTCTTGGTGGGAAACAGGAAAATGTAAAGCTGCCGAATCTTATTGAAATTCAGCTGCGCTCGTACTCATGGTTTCTCGAAGAGGGCATTCGCGATCTTTTAGATGAAATTACACCGGTCAGCGACTTCTCAGGTAAAAAACTTGAACTGCACTTTTTGGAACACTCGCTCGGCGAGCCGAAGTACAGCCCCGATATTGCAAAAAACAAGAATCTTACCTATGAGGCAACGCTCAAGGTTCACGTTCAGCTTATTAATAAAGAGAGCGGTGAAATTAAAGAGCAGGATGTCTTTTTAGGTTCAATCCCGCTCATGACCGACCGCGGTACCTTCATTATCAATGGTATCGAGCGCGTGGTGGTAAGTCAGATCGTCCGCAGCCCGGGTGTCTTCTTCGCAAAAAATCCGCTGTACCCGCAGTATAATAATGCGAAAATTATTCCAAAACGCGGTGCGTGGCTCGAAATTGAAACCGATAAAAAAGGAATTATTACTGTTAAGATCGACCGTAAGCGCAAAATCCCAATCACGAGCTTGTTGCGCGTCTTCGGCTATGAGACTGATAAAGAGATTATGGAACTCTTCGCGGACGAGAATACAAATCCCGAAGTAGATTACATTCTTGCAACGCTCGAAAAGGATCCTTCTAAAACAGTAGACGAGGCGTATCAGCAAATTTACCGCAAGATTCGTCCCGGCGACCTTGCAACTCCAGAAAATGCAAAATCGCTTATCCAATCGATGTTCTTCGACTATCGCAAATACGATATGGGCGCTGTTGCGCGCTATAAACTGAACCGCCGCTTTGGTATCGATACGCCAAATACTAAGGAGTATCACACATTCCAAGTTGCGGACCTTGTGCAAATTTTAAAATATCTCATTCGCCTTAATAATAAAGAAGAGCGTCCGGATGATATTGACCACTTGAGCAACCGACGCATCCGCGCGGTTGGAGAGCTCGTTCAAAATAAATTCCGGGTAGGCTTATTGCGAACCGACCGTATTGCAAAAGATCGTATGACGGTAATGGATCTCGATACCGTTACACCGACGCAACTTATCAACTCACGTCCGATTACTGCTGCACTTCGTGAATTCTTCGCGAGTTCACAGCTTTCGCAGTTTATGGATCAGACCAATCCCCTTGCCGAGCTTGCGCATAAGCGCCGTCTCTCTGCAATGGGCCCCGGCGGTTTATCCCGCGAACGTGCGAGCTTCGATGTTCGTGACGTGCATCCATCGCACTATGGCCGCATTTGCCCGATTGCCACACCAGAAGGTCCGAATATCGGCCTTGTCGTGCACCTTGCAACGTATGCCCGCGTAAATGACTATGGCTTTATCGAAACACCGTTCCGGTCAGTTTCGCATACTGTCCGCAATACTATGCGCGACCTTACCGGACATCGCTTAAACGAAGAGATAAAGAGCGGAGGCACCGTCATTGCTAAATCGAGCACGCTCATCGATGAAAAAATTGCTAAAAAAATTACTGCACTCAAAGATAAGCAAGAAGTCAAAGTAAAGCCCCACGTAACAACAAATGTTGAATATTACGATGCCGATGCTGAACGGAAATTCACCATTGCGCAGGCAAACTCTGAATTAAATGAAAATGAAGAGTTTACACAAACCCGCGTTGCGGCACGTGCAAATGGCGAACCGCAACTCTCTCATACAAACGAAGTAACGCATATTGACGTCTCTCCAAAACAGATTATTTCTGAAACTACGGCCCTTATCCCCTTCCTTGAACACGATGACAACACTCGTGCATCGATGGGTTCAAACATGCAACGCCAGGCAGTATCGCTTGTGCATCCGCATGCACCTGTCGTTGGTACCGGTATGGAAGAGGTCGTTGCAAAGAGCTCCGGTCAAGTAACTATGGCAGAAGAGAGCGGCGTTGTATCGTATGTTGATGCTCGCGAAATCTCTGTAATTTACGACAGCGGACGCAAAGTCACCTACAATCTTCGCAACTACACACGCAGCAATCAAGGCACATGTATTCACCAAATCGCACGGGTCAACAAAGGCGCGAAAGTGAAGAAGGGCGATGTACTTGCCGACGGACCTTCAACCGAAAACGGCGAGCTTGCACTGGGACAAAATCTCCTCGTTGCCTACATGTCATGGCACGGATACAACTTTGAAGATGCGGTCATCATCTCCGACCGGCTTGTGCGAGACGGCATCTTTGATTCTGTGCATATCGAAAACTACACCATGGATGTGCGCGATACTAAGCTCGGCCCCGAAGTGATTACCCGCGACATTCCGAATGTGGGCGAAGGCCGTCTCAAAGATTTGGATGAAAATGGTATTGTGCGAATCGGCGCTCAAGTTGAAGAGGGTGCGATTCTCGTTGGTAAGATTACTCCTAAAGGTGAAACTGAGCTTACCGCAGAAGAGCGGTTGCTTCGTGCCATCTTTGGCGACA
The DNA here is from genome assembly GCA_002796025.1 of Candidatus Peregrinibacteria bacterium CG11_big_fil_rev_8_21_14_0_20_46_8. Classification (GTDB taxonomy): domain Bacteria; phylum Patescibacteriota; class Gracilibacteria; order UBA1369; family UM-FILTER-53-11; genus 21-14-0-20-46-8. The sequence goes on along the minus strand of PCVQ01000044.1, from coordinate 20,817 downwards.
AAGCCCGCGATGTAAAAGATACTTCTCTGCGCATGCCCGGCGGTGCGAGTGGTAAAGTTGTTGATGTACAAATTTTCACACGCAAAGAGGGAGACGAACTTCCAACAGGCGTTAATAAACAGATCCGCGTTTCTGTTGCACAGACCCGCAAAATCTCTATCGGTGATAAAGTTGCCGGACGGCACGGTAATAAAGGTATTATTTCGCTCATCGTTCCCTCGGAAAATATGCCGTTCTTACCAGACGGAACTCCGGTTGATATTATCTTGAATCCGCTTGGTGTAGCCAGCCGTATGAACATCGGGCAAATTCTCGAAACGCACTTGGGCTGGGCCGCACAAGAATTGGGTATTACCGTTGCAACACCTGCCCTCAATGGTGCAACCGGTGAAGAGATGGATGAGCTTATGAAGAAAGCAAAACTGCCGCCGAGCGGCAAAGTACAGCTCTTCGACGGCTTTACCGGCGAACCATTCGATCGTCCGACAACGGTGGGTATTACCTACATCATGAAGTTGAGCCATTTGATTGAAGATAAAATCCACGCACGCTCTGTTGGTCCTTACTCTCTTGTTACCCAGCAGCCATTGGGTGGTAAAGCACAACATGGCGGTCAGCGCTTTGGTGAGATGGAGGTATGGGCGCTCGAAGCATATGGTGCCGCGCATACGTTGCAAGAAATGCTGACGATTAAGTCGGACGACGTATACGGCCGTGCAAAAGCCTACGAATCGATTGTTAAGGGCGAAAGTATTAAGAAACCCCGAACACCAGAAAGCTTTAACGTCTTAGTAAAAGAACTTCAAAGTCTTGGTCTCTCGGTCAATCTTCTCAAGCTCAATCGTGAAGATGAAGTTGAACCGGAAGAAGTTCTGGAAACGCCAGATGAAGCCGAAGAACTTGAGGCAAGCAAACTCGACAAAGAGATCGATGAGAAAGTAAAGCGTGAAATGGCCGCCAATGGACCTGAGAAGGGTGAACTCGACGATATGGAAACCGAAGAAGAACTCGAAGCAACCGATGCCGAATTAGAAGAAGAGGAGGCTGCAACGGAAGCTGAGCTGTAGAAATAACCAATTAACCAAACTTCAAATGCGATCAGTTAATAAAGTAGTACTCATTGGAAATCTAACGCGCGATCCTGAAATGCGCGTTACTCCAAATGACCAGCACATTACAACATTCGCCATTGCCACCAATCGCGAATGGACCACTAATGACGGGCGTAAGCAACAATCAACCGAGTTTCACGATGTTGTATGTTGGGGTCGTCTTGCTGAGCGATGCGAGCAATATTTAAAAAAAGGAAAGCTGGTCTACATCGAAGGTTATCTCAAAACCAGAAGCTGGGACGATGCAACCGGCCTCAAGCGGTACCGCACAGAAATTGTTGCCGAGGAGCTCATTATGCTCGACAAACGTGAAGACAGCAGTAATGGTGAAAATATTAATGAACGCACAGCGCGAATGCGCAGCGAAGGCGAACAATCCGGCTCTGCCGGTTGTGAGCCGAGCGAGCTTAAAAATAAAGAGCGCATGCACGGCGACCTCGATCTCACGTCCGACGAAATCCCCGGCCTTGTGAGCGAGAACCAAGTAGCGTAACTCTCTCCTAATTACATTTAATCTCTCATTATGCACAACGATCAAAAAGTCCCAAACAACGAACCGAGCATTAACAACTTCGATGCAATCTCTCTTGGCGTAGCATCGCCGGAAGAAATTTTGTCGTGGTCTCATGGTGAGGTAAAGAAGCCGGAAACAATTAATTACCGCACGCAAAAACCGGAACGGGACGGCCTCTTTTGTGAGCGCATTTTTGGTCCGACAAAAAACTGGGAGTGTTACTGCGGCAAGTACAAGCGCATTCGTTATAAGGGAGTAATTTGTGAAAAATGCGGCGTAGAGGTAACCCGGTCGTCTGTTCGCCGAGACCGAATGGGACACATTAAACTAGCAGTTCCGGTTACACATATTTGGTTCCTTCGCTCTACACCAAGCCGCATCGGTCTCCTGCTCGATCTGCCGATTAAGACGATCGAACATGTTGTTTACTTTGCCGCATATATTGTTATTGCCGTTGATGAAGAGGCAAAAGCAGAAGCAAAGGAGCAGCTACTTACCGAATTCAAAAACTATAAGAAAAAAATTCAGGACGAGACCAAAGAAAAGGCAAAGGCTGCAGAAGACAAAAAAGAGCGGGAGCAAATTGAGGCGGATGGAGCACGCCGCATCGAAGAACTCACCGAACAGCACACAACCGCGCGTGACGAGCTCGAATCACTTGCTACGGGTAAAGTACTCTCTGAACTTCTCTACCGCGATATGTCGATGAAGTTTGGACATGTGTTCCAAGCCAGCACCGGTGCTGAATCGATTCGCCAAATTATAGAAAATATCGATCTCGATAAACTCATCGATCAGCTCAATGAAGATCTTAAAAAGTCTTCGGGGCAGAAGCAGAAAAAACTCATTAAGCGCATTAAACTTTGCGGATCACTACTCAAAGCAAATATTAAACCGGAGTGGATGGTCATGTCGGTCTTGCCGGTTATCCCGCCGGATCTGCGACCGATGGTACAGCTCGATGGCGGACGTTTCGCCGCTTCGGATTTGAACGACCTCTACCGCCGCGTTATTAACCGCAACAATCGTCTTAAGAAACTTATGACCATTGGTGCGCCGGAAGTTATCTGCCGCAATGAGAAGCGTATGCTGCAAGAAGCTGTCGATACTCTGCTCAACAACAGCGCCCGCAGCGGAAAAATTGTTTTGAATACCGGCGACAAGCGCAAACTTCGCTCACTCTCTGACATGCTCAAGGGTAAGCAGGGCCGCTTCCGCCAAAACCTTCTCGGAAAGCGCGTCGACTACTCCGGCCGTTCAGTTATCGTTATCGGTCCGCGTCTCAAACTCAATCAGTGCGGTCTGCCAAAAATTATGGCGCTCGAACTTTTCCGTCCGTTTGTTATCGGCCGCCTCATTCGTGACGGCTATGCACACAATATTAAAAATGCAGAGAAGCTCATTTCGGCAAACCGCAAAGAAGTTTGGGACATTTTGGAAGATGTTACTAAAGAACACTATGTACTCCTGAACCGCGCGCCAACACTGCACCGTCTCGGTATTCAGGCCTTCCAGCCGGTACTTGTAGAAGGTAAGGCGATCCAAATTCACCCGCTGGTATGTGCAGCATTTAATGCAGACTTTGACGGAGACCAAATGGCGGTTCACGTTCCCCTCTCTCAACCGGCACAGCGTGAAGCAAAAAATCTCATCTCTTCGGCGCGAAATCTGCTCAAGCCTTCGGCCGGTGAACCAACCGTTACACCAACACAAGATATGATTCTTGGCTGTTACTATCTTACAAATGTAACACCGGGAGCAAAGGGCGAGGGCATGATCTTTGCCGATGCAAACGAAGCGATTACTGCATATCGTCTCGGCCATGCTCACCTGCAGGCACCAATTAAGGCACGAATTACAGTCGGCGAAGGAGAGAACACTACAACTGAAATTGTCGAAACAACGATCGGTCGGCTTATCTTTAATACTTTCTTGCCCGAGAAGCTGCGCTACTTAAATCAAACAATGAACAAGAAGGCGCTGAATAATCTCGTCGCCCAAAGCTATGAGCTTTGCGGTGAAGAGACGACCGCCAAACTTGCCGATGAGATCAAGCGCATTGGATTTAAATTTGCAACAAAGTCCGGTCTTACCATCGGTGCGCAAGACATGATTATTCCAGACGACAAAGAGCGTATTATTAACGATGCTTCCGAAGTTATTAAGAAGATTAACGATCAATACTGGAAAGGTCTTGTTACCGACTACGAGCGATACATGCACACGATTCAAGTCTGGTCTGATGCAAAGTCGCTTATTACCGATGCGATGCAATCGGCAATTACGCCGAATAACGACATTCACTACATGGTGAATTCCGGTGCCCGCGGTAACTGGGGACAAGTTACTCAGCTCTGCGGTATGAAAGGTCTCGTAGCAAACCCTGCCGGCAAAACCATTGAGCTGCCAATTAAGTCGAACCTCAAAGAAGGGTTTACCATTCTTGAATACTTCATTGCAACGCACGGCGGACGTAAAGGCAAATCGGATACTGCGCTTAAGACTGCCGAAGCCGGCTATCTTACCCGCCGCCTCGTCGATGCCGTACAAGATATTATTGTAAAAGAAAATGATTGCGGAGCACCCGAATCAATTACCATCAAAAAGAGCGAGCTCGCTAATATTCGCTCTGACGAGTTCGAAAGCAAAATTTTTGGACGCACACTGGCGGCTCCAGTTGCAGATCCAAAAAGTGGAGAAGTACTTATCGATACGGAGACACAGATCGACAAAGCCAAGCTCGAAGTCATTACAAAAGCGAAAGTTGAAGAAGTTAAACTCCGCTCGATTGTCACTTGCCAATCCGAAAATGGCGTATGCCAACTCTGCTACGGTATCGATCTCTGTACAAACCGTCCGGTAGAAATCGGTACCGCAGTCGGCATTATTGCCGCGCAATCAATCGGTGAGCCGGGTACCCAGCTGACTATGCGCACCTTCCACAT
>PCVQ01000044.1:0-16103 GCA_002796025.1 Candidatus Peregrinibacteria bacterium CG11_big_fil_rev_8_21_14_0_20_46_8 | reverse complement strand
TAGAGATCAGCGTCGAATCTGATGGACCTGTTGCCATGGAGTACACCATTACCGCGACCGATAAAGCAACCGTAAAAGTCGGCGACAAAGTTACTGCCAAACAACTCATTGCTAAATCAACCCTCTACAAAAATACCGTAAAGGCCGATGAAGATGGAAAAGTCGTCGATATTACCGAAACTTCGATTGTTATCGAATCGTTAGGAGTTGTAACAAAGCTCTATTCGGTACCGCAGGGTAAGGTGGTTAAAGTAAATAGTGGTGACCGTATCGAAAAGGGTGATGCGCTGACATCGGGCCACTTGAACCTCCGCGAACTCTTCAGGCTAACAAATATGTCTCGCGTACAACAGTACATCGTTGACCAGGTACAAGAGATTTACGAATCGCAGGGTCAAAATATTAACGATAAGCACGTAGAAATTATTGCGCGACAAATGCTCAGCAAGGCCCGCGTTATCGATCCGGGAGATTCATCGGCTCTGCCTGGTGAAATTCTTAATGTCATTAGTATCGATATTGAAAACAAGGCACTCATTAAAGCGAAGAAGCGTCCGATTCAATATGAGCGGCTGCTCCTTGGTCTGACCCGTATTGCCCTCTTTACCGACAGCTGGCTCTCTGCGGCGAGCTTCCAAGAGACAATCCGTGTCTTGGTCGAAGCAAGTACAACACGCCGTATCGATCAGCTCCAGGGCCTTAAAGAGAACGTTATCATCGGTAAGCTCATCCCGGCCGGCGAGACCTACCGCCGCATCCATAAGGAAGAACTTGCAAAGGCAGCATAGGCGAGCCTTTGCTGCGAGCGCACGGCGCGAGCGCGCAGCAAGGCGAAGGATCCGGCTCTGCCGGTCCTGAGCCGCAGCGAGCTTATAAAAAACGCCACTTGCAAAGGCAGCATAAATCACATAAACTAGCCCAGCCTCTATGCCAACAGTAAACCAACTCGTTCGAAAAGGCCGCAGCGATAAGGCCAGAAAGTCCAAAGCTCCTGCATTGCAGGTTGGCTGGAACTCTCTTACTCGCCGCAACACTAAATTGCCTTCTCCGCTCAAGCGGGGCGTCTGCGTAAAAGTTACGACCAAGACACCGAAGAAACCGAACTCTGCGCTTCGCAAAATTGCTAAAGTTCGCCTTACAAACGGCATCGAAGTAACAGCATATATTCCGGGAGAAGGACACAATCTTCAAGAACACTCAGTTGTTCTTATTCGCGGAGGCCGTGTAAAAGATCTGCCGGGTGTGCGCTACCATATCGTTCGCGGTAATCTCGATACGCAAGGTATCGAATCGCGACGGCAAGGCCGCTCACGATACGGCTCTAAACGTCCTAAAAAAACAAGCTAAATTTTTATGAAAAATTACGAATACATTCCTGAAGGTTCGAATCCTCTGCTCGAGAGATTCATTAATACCATTATGTGGGATGGAAAGAAAAATACTGCACGAAAAATTCTGCAAGAAACCTTTATTGAGATTGGGAAAAAGAGCGGTGGGGATCCAGAACGGATCTTTACCAAAGCGCTCGAAAACGTAAAGCCCAACATGGAAGTACGCCCAAAGCGTGTTGGCGGTGCTGTCTATCAAGTACCAATGGAGGTAAAGCCAAATAAGCAGATCTCGCTTGCCTTCCGCTGGATTCGCGATGCTGCACGCAGTGGCAAAGGAAAACCAATGGCAAAGAAGCTCGCCGCAGTACTTTTAGAATCTGCAGAAAACATGGGCCCTGCCTGCAAGAAGCGTGAAGATGTTCATCGCATGGCACAGGCAAACAAGGCCTTTGCACACTTTGCGAAGTATTAAACGATAGGTCTATGACATTACGCAAAAATAGAGAGCCTCTTCCTCTTAATACTATTTTACCCGATAGCGAAAGAGAGCAATTTGATCAGTTACCAATAGATGTTACTCGATCAGTAAATAGTGCAATACTCCAAACAACGGTCACCAGTGGTGGCGACTTACATATTAAAGTAAGACAAGCACCTATCGGCACTCCGAAAGGAGATTTTGTTGAATTAGCAGCCTTACATATTCCCGATGAATTGACTGCGCAATGTACAGCTGAGGCAGCACACACATATGCGCTTTATGCACTTGATCAAACGCCAGGCATAGATCCGGAGCTACTTGCTCGAAATATACAAACTTATGCAGTACGGGCAGTTGCACCAAGTGCTCAACCGTTATCCTCCCCTACTGCTTCCCAAGTTTAGCCCCCAACGACTCCATCGCCCGCAACGCCTCTAACGGAACCATCCAAATAGTGGTATTTGACTGATCGGACGAAAGATCGTTGATACTTTGCAGTGTCCGCAAGTGCAATGCGCCTGGGGCATGCGACATCATCTCGGCTGCTTTTGTAATATTTGCTGCAGCCATTACCTCTCCCTCCGCCTTAATAATGACCGCGCGCTTTTCACGTTCCGCTTCAGCCTGCTTGGCAATTACGCGTTGAAGTTCCTGTGGCAGCAAGACATCTTTTAACTCAACATTTACAATTTCAATGCCCCAAGGATCGGTCAGTTTATCGACAATTTCTTTAATCTTATCGCTTACCTCCTGCCGGTTTTGCAAAAGATGATCGAGTTCGACCTCGCCCACAGCATTCCGCATAGTAGTTTGCGCAAGCTGGCTCGTTGCATAGTAAAAATCTTCCACCTGCAAAATTGCCCGGTCGGCATCTTGCTCCTTAATTTTAAAGTAGAGCACGGCATTGATTCGCACCGAAATATTGTCTCCGGTAATCGCCTCTTGATCCGGCACATCGATCGTCTTTACCCGCAAATCCACCTTCCGCATCGACTGAAAAATCGGAATAACCAGACGCCATCCCGGCTTCTTTACGCCGCTATACTTACCAATGGTAAACATAATCCCCCGCTGATACTCGTTAATCTGGCGGATGCTGATAATAAGAAGCACGAGAACGATAAATGCGATGGTTGCGTATGACATGGTGTTGGAGATTAAAGTAGTAAAAATTTTATTAAGTATAAACAGGACTAGTCCGCTTTGTCGAATATAGGATTTGTAAAAATCAGCAAATATGTTATAATATATAAAGCAACATAAACACAAACATATGCTCATGCTCAAAAATCTTCGTCAGAAAAAAATTCTTGTCGGTGCAATCGCGCTCGGCATTCTCTTGCTTGTTTTTGCAATGACGCTAGCCCCTTCTTCAAAGCTTAGTGGCAATTTGCACAACACCCGACCCGCAGCAGAAGAAGTAATTATTCCAACTCCTGCGCGCTGTTACGATGTTGCAACCGCATACCGAAATGGCGTCACAATTCCTGGCGAAGCCGAAGCGTGCGAACAAAACTATCCGCATATTTGGCGCGGCGTAATTAATCCCCCATCGTATACCGCATGCAGTGCTTATGCAGCGTGGTATCAGCAAGGACGCCTCACCGACATGCTACATAACAATCAGTCGCAGTGGGACGAAGTCAGCGCATGCCGTGTTGCCTATCCGGAGCTTGGTTTATAAATAATCTTACGTCTGCTTTTGTTTGTGAAATGTAGCAGTGCGCAAAAGCGTAAGAGCTTCAAAAAACTGTGGATTTGAAATCTTAAATACTCTAAAAATTTCGCGCTGCTCCGGTGTTATGCTTTCTAAAGAATCCTCCCACTGCCAGTATGGCGGAGCTAAATCTACATAGCGTTGCAATGCCCATTCCGCTTCAGCAAAATCTCTCCGGTCATATGCGGCACGTCCCCATGCAAGCCAGAGTTCGGGGAAATTTGGCGCACGCTGTATTGCTTCCAAAAACATTTTCTTCGCACTTTTGTACTCTCCAAGCGCTTCGAGCAGTTGCGCCTGAGAAAAATAATACTGATATCCGCGATTAGTAATATGCCCCAATCTTCCTGAGGCCCTTTTCAACTCCTCTCGAACTTCAGCATCGGAAGCCGCCCAATCGGTATAAAAAATAAAAAAACTCGTATCGAAATACGCATATTGCGGCGCACTGTTAAAAATCCTTTTAAATTCTTTTAGACCCGCTTTGTAATTTTCAAAATAGGCGGGAATAAACTTCGCAAAGCTAATATCGGCCTGCACAATGGGGTATGCATGCGACACTGAGAACAAACTTCCTGCCATCAAAACAATGGCAATAACAAGTTTCGCACTATCCCACAGCCTTATCTTCACTTCCTTCCAAACAAAAACCTCTCGCAGCAAAAGTGCCCAAAATGCCGTTAAATAGATTGCATGCACTGCCAAAGAGAAGCTAAAAAAAACTGAAATCCCATAAGCGACAATAAGCGCATACACAATTTGAATATTTGCACTTTTTAATTTCTTCTTGAGAAAGAGATACGCTAAAAAAATTACATTAATAATCACCAGACCAAAGCCAAATAAACCGCGCATGAGCAGCGTATCTACAAAAACATTATGCGCACGATCGGGAAGATCGCCCATGCGCTCAAAAAGAAAAAGCTCTTTGGGCAAAACTTTTTGAAAAGTTTGATAAAAGGTTTCCGGCCCGCTTCCCAAAAGAGGGGCATCTAAAAAGAGCTGCAAAGAATTTGCCCACAATACATATCTGGAATTTAACGAACGCACTTCGGGCCCAAAATAGAGGAAGAGTACCCCTGTCAGAAGGAGACCGGCCGCAATAAAAACCAACTGTTTTTTTGTATGTGCGTAGCGATATGCCGCCATAACAATAACGGCAACTCCAATTCCTAAAATACTTGCGCGATTTTGTGCGAGCACAATAACGCTTAAAAAAAGAACCGCCATGGCAAAATAAGGGCGCGCATGCAATTTGCTCTTTGCATGAAAAACCAAACCGGCAGCTATAAAAAAGGGGAAGAGTAGAAATTGCCCCAGCATCGTCGGGGTACCCAACATTGCAAAAACTCGGTTCCCAAAGACTGTTGGCTCAGAAGGGCCGCGCAATACGTCAACTCCTAAAAACTGCAGCCAGGCGTAGATCGCAACTATAACGCCCACCGCAAGAACCGTATGGAAAAAATATTTCTGAAAATCTTTATGTTCAAACAAATACAAGCAGAGCAAAAAATGTATGCCGTAGTACATATGCGATAAAAAACCCTGCATCCTTATATATGTTCCCCAAAAACTCTCGACCGGCGCATCCGAGAAAATAGTTGAGAGCGTAAAAGATAAAATCCACAACCCCGCAATCGCCAGTACAATATGATTAGCCGGCAGCGCAATTTGACGCCGCATAAGCACAAGAATCGCAATGCAAAAAAGCGCGGCAGCAATTATTCCCATCATCCACACCTGCTTTGTAATCTCATAAGGATTTGCGGCGCCCCACGGATTATAGATAAGGGGGATGAGAAAAATTGCAAAATAGAGTGACGGCCATTTTTTTTTCATACAAAATTACAGAAATTATATATGAGGCGCCCAAAACTTGCGAACGTCAAAGGTTGACTTGACCATCAGACATTCTTCCCTATACTGCTTGTGCTTCATTCAAAATGCTTATTTAAAAAAAATTTTAATATGGATCTCAAACTGCTTCGCAATATTGGAATTATCGCGCACATCGATGCCGGTAAAACAACAACGACCGAACGCGTACTTTTTTATACCGGACGCAAACACAAGATTGGTGAAGTGCACGAAGGCGGCGCCACCATGGACTGGATGGAACAAGAACAAGAGCGCGGTATTACCATTACCGCTGCGGCAACCACCTGTCAGTGGAAACCGACCGACAGCGATACCGTATACAACTTTAATATTATCGACACTCCCGGACACGTAGACTTTACCGTTGAAGTAGAGCGCAGTTTACGCGTGCTGGATGGCGGCGTGGTTGTTTTTGACGGCTCGCAAGGTGTGGAACCGCAGTCAGAGACCGTATGGCGCCAGGCAGACAAATATAAAGTACCCCGCATCTGTTTTGTGAATAAGATGGACAAGACCGGCGCGGACTTCTTTATGAGCGTAAAGTCGGTGGAAGACCGGCTTTCACCAAATGTGATGCCAATCCATCTGCCAATTGGATTTGAACAGACATATAAAGGACATGTCGATCTTATCACCATGAAAGCCTACAATTTTGAAGGCCCGAGTGGTGAAAAAATTGTAGAGGTACCGATTCCGGATGAGATGAAGGATCAAGTGGAAGAGTACCGCGCAAAGATGCTCGAAAAAGTTGCAGAATTCGACGACGCAGTTATGGAAAAATATCTTGAAGGCGGCGAGCTCTCTGTAGATGAGATACGCAGCGCAATGCGCAAGGGCGTGATAGCAAATAAAGTCTATCCCGCACTTTGCGGCACAGCTTTAAAAAACATGGGAGTACAGCACATGCTCGATACCGTATGTTACCTGCTCCCCTCTCCGCTCGATCTCCCGCCGGTAAAAGGCATTAGTATTAAAAACGGTGAAGAAGTCGAACGCAAACCGGATGACAACGACCCATTCTGCGCACTCGCATTTAAAATTGCTACCGATCCATTTGTAGGCAAACTCGCCTTCTTCCGGGTCTATTCCGGAAAGATGACAGCGGGCTCCTATGTATACAACTCTACTTCAGAAAATAAAGAGCGCGTTGGCCGTTTGGTAAAGCTGCACGCAAACTCTCGTGAAGAGGTTAAAGAGGTGCATGCCGGCGACATTGCCGCGCTCATCGGTCCAAAAGATACCAAAACCGGTGACACGCTGTGCGAGGAGAGCAATCCGATTATTCTAGAAGCGATCGAATTCCCGGATCCGGTGATCTCAATTGCCATTGAGCCGAAGACAAAAGCTGACCAAGAAAAAATGGGTATTGCGCTCCAGAAACTTGCAGAAGAAGACCCTACCTTTGTGGTGCGAAGCGACGAAGAGACCGGCCAGACAATTATCAGCGGTATGGGCGAGCTCCATTTGGATATTATCGTTGACCGTATGAAGCGGGAATTTAAAGTCGAGGCGAACATTGGTCAGCCGCAAGTTGCTTACAAAGAAACTATTACTAAGGAAGTCGAAGCCGAAGAGAAATATGTAAAACAGACAGGTGGTCACGGCCAGTACGGTCACGTACTTATGCGCTTTAAGCCGCTCGAAAAAGGAAGCGGATTCGAATTTAAAGATTCCGTGGTGGGCGGTAAGATCCCGCGAGAATTTATTGCACCTTGCCAAAAGGGTGTTGAAGAAGCTATGACTCGCGGTGTTATTGCCGGCTATCCAATGGTCGATATTCACTGTGAACTTTACGAAGGAAGCTACCACGATGTGGATTCCTCTGAAATGGCCTTTAAAATGGCGGCTTCTCTCTGTTTCCGCAAAGCGGCAAGCATGGCCGATCCAGTTTTGCTTGAGCCGATTATGTCGGTAGAAGTTGTAACACCCGAAGAGTACTTTGGTGATGTTATGGGAAATGTGAGTGCACGCCGCGGACAAATTAATGAAAGCGGCGACCGAGGTTTGGCCAAATTTATTCGCGCCGATGTTCCTCTAGCAGAAATGTTTGGCTATGCAACCGTACTCCGCTCTATGACCCAGGGCCGCGCAAGCTACTCTATGGAGTTCAGCCACTACGACAAAGTACCAAGCAACGTAGCCGAAAAAATTAAAGCTGAGCGAACCGGCAAATAACTTTTATCTTTATGCACGCACCAGACTATTCACCGGAAGCGGCAACATTCGACTACGAATATTTGCTTGGATTATTGAAAGGCCAAGAGCAGGCAGAATACAGTATTGAAAACGATCCGAAGCACGGCACCGTTTACTTTTCTTTACATATGCAAGAAGGCGATAATATTTTTCTCAAAACAACGAAGCTTCATCCAGGCACTCTAAACAGTCCTACCGACCGAGACTGTATTGATTTTACGATTTCACCGGACGGGAAGCTTGCTACCGCTCGCCACTATACCGAAAATCCTATGCCGGCTGATCCGCGAGAGCCTATTGGCCCGAGGCACAACTACGAGACCGCCCATAACACTTCTGAATTTTTCCTTGAAAAGATGCTGGAGCTGCTGCGAAGCGTGGCAAAAATTTAAAGAAAGAGATGCCCAACTCACCACCTCCCCCATCCGAACTCCGACCAGAACATCAATCCCTGCTGGATTTTTTTGAAAATGGAACAGAACCTCAAGAATGGAATGTGATCGATTTCTCTCAAGAGGAGGCAGTCTCCCTTGAAGGAGTCTTTACACTTGGCTCCGGCATACCAACATTTCTTTATAACAGCGAACCTAATTCAGCAGAAATTAGCGCCCTGGATGGTTCGGAATTAACGCTCATCACAAAATTTGCACGGCATGGTGGATATATCATTACCGCCAATCGTCTTCGCAATCCTCTTTTATCAACATATCTTGTTACACAATCTGCCCAGCCTACACCGGAAATTGCGCTAGACAAGCTTATTTGCCCCTTCAACCCCAGACTCCTCATACATATCCCCGAAGGTTTCACTACAAAACAACTTAGTGAAGCGGTACATACTTTTGTCCTTGCATGTCATCGCTTAAATGCAACGATACGAACCGATCTTTCGACTCCCGATGCTGTTAGTAATTATGACGAGTGGCAAGAAATCTACGCACAACTAGGCAAACCCGGCTGGGAAGCTTTATAATCCGGCTATATCAAAAGATTCTCTTGCACTCACCTGGTACTTCCTCTAAAATCTCACAGCGCGTCTCAACGCGTAATTCAAAGGAACTATTATATCCTAATCTCTAATCCCAAAACCTATGGCGGATCAAGCAAAATTTGACCGAAGTAAGCCTCACGTTAATGTGGGTACAATTGGTCACGTAGACCACGGTAAGACAACTCTTACTGCAGCTATTACTATGGTTGCTGCGGCGCAGTGGCCAGAAGCTAACAAGGCTGTAGCCTACGACCAAATCGATAATGCTCCGGAAGAACGGGAGCGCGGAATTACGATTGCAACATCTCACCAAGAGTACACCACTCCGAACCGCCACTATGCTCACGTCGACTGTCCAGGTCACGCTGACTACATTAAGAACATGATTACCGGTGCCGCTCAAATGGATGGCGCAATTCTTGTGGTATCTGCTGCAGACGGACCTATGCCGCAAACACGTGAACACATCCTTCTGGCCCGCCAGGTGAACGTTCCATACATCGTGGTCTTTATGAACAAGATGGATATGGCAGATCCTGAAATTGCTGAACTTACAGAAATGGAGATCCGCGAACTTCTTAACAAGTATGAGTTTCCAGGCGACAAGACACCTATCATTAAGGGTTCTGCGCTCAAAGCTACCGAAGATCCAAAGGGTGACGCTGCGAAGCCAATCGTCGAATTGCTCGAGCAACTCGACAGCTACATTCCGGTTCCAGAGCGTCCATTGGATAAGCCATTCCTTATGCCAATTGAAGATATCTTCTCAATTAAAGGACGCGGTACTGTTGCAACCGGCCGTATTGAACAAGGTATTATTAATGTTAATGACGAAGTCGAAATTGTGGGTATCCGCGATACTCGCAAGACAGTTATTACCGGTGTCGAGATGTTCAAAAAACTTCTCGATCAAGGTCAGGCTGGTGACAACGTTGGTCTCCTCCTCCGCGGTATTGAAAAAGATGATATCGAGCGCGGACAAGTTCTTGCGAAGACCGGAACTATTACTCCGCACACTGAATTCGAGGCTGAAATTTACGTATTAACCAAAGAAGAAGGCGGACGTCACACTCCATTCTTCAAGGGGTACAAGCCGCAGTTCTACATGCGAACCACCGACGTTACCGGTGACATCACGCTTCCAGAAGGAACAGAGATGGTGATGCCTGGTGATAATCTTAAGCTTACTGTTAAGCTTGGTGTACCGATCGCTATGAACGAGGGACTTCGTTTTGCTATCCGTGAGGGTGGCAGAACAGTTGGTGCTGGTGTAGTAGCTAAGATTATTAAATAAGCGATCGCGCAGCTCATTAAAACACCATGGCCACCGCACAAAAAATTCGCATAAAGATTAAGGCATTCGATCATAAAGTTGCCGATGAGTCGACTCGTCGAATCATCGAAGAGGCAGAAAAGACCGGCGCAATCGTTATCGGTCCTATCCCCCTTCCTACTAAGATCGAAAAGTTTACAGTTAATAAGTCTACTTTTGTACACAAAACAAGCCGCGAACAGTACGAGATGCGAACCCACAAGCGCCTGCTCGACATCACCGAATCAACACCGAAGACCATCGATGCGCTCAGCAACCTGAGCCTGCCTGCCGGTGTAGATCTCGAGATTAAGATGGTGGCAATCACGCCGCAGGCCTGAAAGGCCGGAGGCGCTTCTGCTCTTCTGAAAATTTAAACAAAAAAGCCCTTGCCAATACTGCCACCGCAAAAGCGGGGCAAGCGGGGCTTTTTTGTTGTCTAGAAATCTTAGAGAAAAGAACTAATTAATAACCTGCTGAATTTTTCCTGATGCTTCGAGATAAGCCGCGACCTTTGTAACTAACAAACCGAGATACTCTCTAACAGCAGATGATATCTCTTCTTCGGCCGGCAACTCCCCTAAAAAGAGAACCTCATCCATAATACATTTAACCACATTACCAGCAACGCTCTGAATTGGGAGCTGTTCGGCAACCTCACTGACCTCATCGCTATAAGGTTCATCACCATACCTATTAAGCAGCGTTGCCGCAGTGTCTAAACCAACTTTCCACCGATAGATAAATGTATGTACAGGAAATCTTTGTACTAAAATCCTATCAATAATTTGTTCAAAATCAGCTCCATTTAAGCCTAAAATCCACTGAAATTGGCTATGGATAATGTCCAGCATCTCTTCGTGACTAAATTGCGGAGAAGACGGAGTCTTATTCATGATTAATTAATTTGGGGCCCCTCGGCAGCGGCAAGAGCAGGAAGTATCTTATTCTTGCAATTATTAATTGCATTGACGATTTGTTGGCGTTCGGTTGCCGCATCTATCTCCTGTGCTAAATCCTCTAGAACTTTAATAATATCATCGATTTTGCTCGGGTGTTTTTCATAAATTGCCGGGATTTGTTTCTGCAAAGAAGCAAAGAGAGTCCAGCGCCATTCCACATACTGTTGATAGTAGCTTCCAAGGCCCATTCGTTCTGCGGCCCGATCATAAGCGCTGCGCAACTTATCTATTACCTCAAACTCTCTGCGCTCCCTAAAGTACACTGCCAATTCGCGCTGCGCTGTATCGGCTTTGCCGGCTTTATCTTGCAATTTCATGTTTTGTACACGCTGCTCCAGTACATTGCGGCGCGTATTATTCTGATTTTGAGCGCCCCATGGAAGATCTTTCAAACTAAGTTCCTGGTTATCTTGAACTACCGGAGCAGTCAAGTAACGCAATGTCTCTAATGCATGCCCTGGATCGCCGTGCTCCACAGCTAAATTTATAATATCGCCCAGCAGCTGCATAACTCCAAGACGAACATCGCGCAATGTTTGTGCAAATGCGGCTTCTTCTTCATCAACTATCTCATCGATCGTCCGCGCAGCATCTCTAAGATTTCTCAGTGTTGCATGCCGCTGCTCACTGTTCGGAATCATGATCTTCTGTGTTGAAATCACCATTGGATCATTCGTACCCTTGTGCCGCAGTGCTGCAAATCCATTCACAAAAAATTGACGCAATGCGGCAACTTGGGCCTGGCGCTCTGCAAACGCTTCAGGGGCCGTTTCGCTATCTATCTCTTCTCCGGGCCGCGCAGTTGCAATAGGCCACTCTTCTATTGGCTGGCCGGCCGGCAGAGTACCCACCTTTCTTCGCGCATGAATCACCGTATTGGCTTGAACAAAAAGAGTTTGCAGAGGCATTTGGTGATTTTGAGAAGCCAGGGCAATTAAATCTAAATCTCGCTGTTCCGGTGGCAACTCTTCTGATAAGAAAGTACTCATATGACGGGATTTTTAAATATGGTAAAAATAAGGTCAAATCTTAACATATAATCATGCATTGTCAATCCCAAATCCCCTTCCAGGTTGACTTCTATCTATCCTACCTGTAATTTGCTCCCGCTAAATTGCATGTTAGCTGGTGTTCGGGCGCCAAGTTGATTTTCATCAGATTGGCTCTAGAATGCAAGACCTGAACCCGCTGGCTCCCCTGTAACCTTAACGGGTATAGGGACTCAAGCCCTAACCAATACACTATGCCAGGAATTGTCGGCCGCAAGGCCGGAATGACAAGAATGTATCTCGAAGACGGACAGGCTGTACCTGTTACGCTTATTAGCTGCCCGCCTTCCAAGATTACTCAGGTTAAGACCGCAGAAAAGGATGGATATCAAGCGGTCGTACTTGGATTTGAGCCGCTCAAAAAGCCGAAGAAAACGAAAAAATTTCGGGTATTGCGTGAATTCCCCCTCGATGACGGCCAGGAATATAAAGTAGACGATGAGGTAACTGTAGAGACCTTCAAAGAGATGGCAAAGGTCAAGATTACAGGTATCTCAAAAGGTAAGGGTTTTGCAGGTACTATCAAGCGCCACAATTTCCGCAGCGGACGAGCTTCTCACGGCAGCCACTTTCACCGTGAACCAGGTTCGATTGGCGCCTGTGCTAAACCCGGACGAGTTCATAAAGGAAAAAAGATGGCTGGACACATGGGACACGATCAAGTCACCCGACGAGATATTCCTTTGATGCATATCGATGCAGAGAAACATATTATTGCCGTAAAGGGACCGGTTCCGGGACCAAACGGCGCGCTTGTAATTATTAAGGCATAATGAAAATCCCACTATACAAACAGGACGGCAGCAAAGCCGGCGAAATCGATGCTCCAGAAAATGTATTCGGACACAAACCAAATACAAATCTGGTACATAAGATGCTTATCTTGCAGCAGACGAACCGCCGTCAGCCGATTGCACACACCAAAGAAAAGGGCGAAGTTCGCGGTGGCGGACGCAAGCCGTTCCGCCAAAAAGGAACGGGCAATGCCCGTCAAGGTTCACGTCGTAATCCGCATATGCGCGGAGGCGGTGTGGCGTTTGGTCCGCGAAATAGCCGAACCTTTTTGGTACGCGCACCAAAGAAAGAACGTCAAAAGGCACTGCTCTGCGCCCTTTCTGGTAAATTTGCAGGCGGATCTATTGCCGCGCTCGAATCATATGCAGTTTCTGGCGAGCGTCCGAAGACGAAAGACTTTGCAGCAATGCTCAACAAGCTTCCTTTTGAGCGCACAGTTCTCTTTGTGAGTGCAGAAGCCAATCAAGAGCTTGCTACGAGCTCCCGCAACATACCTCGCGTTAAGCATATTACTGTTCAATATCTCAACATCGACGACATTCTTAAATATCAGCAGGTCGTCTTTTTGAAAGATGCAGTTGAGAAGCTCAAGGAGCGATTTAGTGATGTGAAAGTAAAGTAAATTATAAATCATGAAACACTTACAAGTACTCATTCGACCGGTAATTACAGAAAAGGCCACTGCCCAAGAAAAGGCGGGCAAGTATCTCTTCTACGTCCGAAAAGATGCAACAAAGATCGATGTTCGCCATGCATTCGAGAGACTCTATGGCGTTAAAGTCCGCAGTGTCAGCATGTTGCGCACAACTCGAAAGACAAAGATTGGACGAGCACGCAAGGCTGTTACCAAGCGCCCTGCGTTTAAAAAGGCGATCGTTACGCTCGTAGAAAAGAAAGAAGTAAATATCTTAAAGCCTAAATTGAAGAAATAATCCTTTCAAATCATGCCTGTAAAAAAGTACAAACCGACTACTCCTGGACAGCGCCAACGCGTAAGCCTTACCTACGAAGAACTTACGAAGAAACGGCGCCCGGCAAAGCGTATGCGCAAATATATTAAGGAGAAGGCTGGCCGGAATAATCAAGGAAAGTTAACTGTTCGTCATCGCGGTGGCGGTCATAAAACGCTCTATCGGTTAATCGATTTCAAACAAGTTGAAAAGATTAACATTCCAGGAAAAATCAGCTCAGTTGAATACGATCCTTACCGAAGCTGTTTCATTATCTTAGTAGTGTATGCAGACGGAGATAAGCGCTACCATATTGCTCCGCATGGCCTTAAAGTTGGTGACGAAGTTATTTGCAAACCAAAGGCAAAGGCAAAAAATGGTAATCGGCTCAAATTAAAGTATATTCCGGTTGGTTTTGAGATTCACAATATCGAAACAAATCTTGGAAAGGGAGGACAAATTGTTCGCAGCGCCGGAGCTGTTGCCCGGCTCATCTCACTCGAGGGCAAGTATGCGCAAGTGCAGCTTCCGTCAAAAGAAGTTCGTTTGGTAAATAAAGATTGTTACGCAACTATTGGAAGAGTAAGTAATGTCGATCACGGACTTGTAAAAATTGGAAAGGCCGGACGATCACGGCATATGGGACGACGACCAGTTGTACGAGGAAAGGTAATGAATCCGGTCGATCACCCGCATGGAGGTGGTGAAGGCAGAAACTCTATTGGTATGAAATATCCGAAGACGAAGTGGGGTGCACCTGCACTTGGCGTAAAGACGCGCAAGCGAAAGAAGTGGACCAATCGTTTCATCGCCCGAACACGAAAGGGCAAACAGCTTATTAAAATGGATTAAATCGCCTTCCCCTGTTATGCCGCATCGTGTAATATGTCGCGGCCATGCGGAACTGAAAAACTTATTTCTCAATTAAATCTTCACTCTAGATGTCACGGTCACTCAAAAAAGGTCCCTATATTGATCCCAAGCTCCTGAAAAAGGTGCAAATGATGAATGCGTCCGGACAAAAAAAACTCATTAAGACTTGGGCACGCGCCTGTATGATTCCGCCGGAATTCGTTGGCCACACCTTCGGAGTCCATAACGGAAAGCAGCACATCCCTGTATTGGTAACTGAAAACATGGTTGGTCACCGGCTCGGTGAGTTCGCTCCTACTCGTAAATTTAAAGCCCATGGCGGTAAGCTTGCAAAAGCTGTTGGCGCCTCCTCCTAGTAATATCTCATGAAAGCTATCCGACGAAATCTCAGAATCTCTTCTAAAAAGGTAAACCTTGTTGCCTCACTAGTGCGCGGCATGCCCGTAGAGAATGCAATCAATACACTTTCGTTCGCACCAAAATCCGCTGCACGGCCCATGATGGAATTGATTAAATCCGCAGCTGCAAATGCTGTTGCAAACTTCAAGCAGAAGCGCGAAACACTCTTCGTTCAACAGATAATAGTTAATGAAGGTGCGACATTCAAGCGATGGAATCCTGTATCACGAGGCCGTTCTCATCCAATTCTCAAGCGTACTTCACATATTACTGTTGAGCTTGGCGTGCAGGCGGTAGAGAAGGAAGACGGGAAAACAGAAAAACAGGAAACAGGAAGCGGAGCAGAAAAAGCAGAATCTAAGAAATCAGCAGCCGCCACTAAGGCATCCCCGCATACGCGAGGAGCAGAGCCAGCCACCGCCAAGGCGGGGCAGGCAAAAAAATCTCCTAAAAAATCCGCAATCTAATCTATTTAACTATGGGGCAAAAAGTAAATCCACTGGGAATGCGTATCGGAATCATTCGAGAATGGGACTCGAAGTGGTACGGTAACAAGCGTGCATACACAAAGATGCTCCATCAGGACATTAAGTTGCGCAAATTCATCGAAGATCATCTGAAAGATGCCGGCCTCTCACGAATCGAGATTCAGCGTAATGCCAATCAAGTCACGGTGAACATTCATACCTCTCGGCCTGGTATCGTTATCGGAAGCCAGGGAGCTTCAATTGAAAAGCTTCGTACGCAGCTCGAAAATAAATTCCGCGACAAATTCCAAATTAATATTATCGAGGTAAAGAAGCCATACCAGGATGCACGTATCGTTGCAGAACTTGTGGGCAAACAGATCGAGCGCCGCATGCCATACCGCCGTGCATGCAAAACTGCCATCGATCGCGCAACGGAATCAGGAGTACTCGGCATTAAAATCCGTGTTGCTGGCCGTTTAAATGGTGTGGATATCGCTCGCAATCAATTCTTCAAAGAGGGACGTATTCCATTGCAAACATTCCGCTCAAATATCGATTATGCATATTATCCTGCCGTAACTACATTCGGAGTTATCGGTGTAAAGGTATGGATCTATCTCGGCGATATCTTTCATGGAAATGTTCACAACCAAACAAGCAGTTCAGCACATCCCGTAAGCTAACTCTCTTCTTCTCTAT
>PCVQ01000012.1:9437-16418 GCA_002796025.1 Candidatus Peregrinibacteria bacterium CG11_big_fil_rev_8_21_14_0_20_46_8 | reverse complement strand
AGATGTGGGTTCGATTCCTGCCGGGCACACCATGAACCAAAATCTCATCTGGCCCTCGTAGTTCAATGGATAGAACGCAGGCCTCCGGAGCTTGAAATGCAGGTTCGATTCCTGCCGAGGGCACCAGGCTGTTCATTAAATATAATCCACTACTATGTCGTTACCTCCAACACCTGAATTAGCGCCGCTGTTCAATATTGATGCAATTAAAGAGGCCGCCGCTCTTAATGAAGATCAAGCTGCTGCACTAGCCGAGGGCCTGGCAGGCAGCGATATAGAGCTTGAACTGACGCGTCAGCAATTTACAGCAGTACAGCGGGCAGTTGAGTTGGCACTTGCACCGTCGGTCTCTAAAATTCGCTACAGCGGGCCCGCAGTTATTTATAATACGCAATATCCTCTCACACCAATATATCGTCCAGCTCATCCGCGCGCTGAAAGCATTCGCGCTCTGTTTGGCACACATACGCAGAATTCAAACATACGTAGCACCGACCACCCAGTGCAGTCAATGGTCAGCGGCATACATTTACGAGAATTTTTAACAACTGCATCTCAAGCTGAAATTAAATCTATAATCGAATTTGTTCGCGTTGCGGCTGCAGGTTTTACAGTTCATAGTGATCCCACAGCACCGATACGAAATGTAATGGCATTTAGCAGCACACTGGTAACTCATGATGACCGCAATAGAACACGATTGCCAGAAAATCCCTTTATGTTTGAAGCATCACAGATGCGCAATACAAATAGTGATTCGCCAGGAAAAATAATATTTGGAAAAGCAGCCGAAAGTACTTTTTTAGATGTTGCACAGCATGCAGTTGTCCGCGATGAGCATCACGAGGACTTGAGAAAAAATTTGTTCTTATCTACGAGCGGGATATAATGGCTCTATGACAACATCAGAAAAAATTCGGGCGCCGAGAGATGGACTGGAAATTTACAATGACCTGAGAACAGCCGGGGAATTTAGTGGACACGACGGCAAACGAGTCTACATAGACCAAAGAACAGAAACTTTTATTATTGTGGAGCCTGGAGATATCTTCGGTGCGCCGGACGCATTAAAAGCAAGGGTTGCTGCGGAGCACGGAGAAAAAGCCGTCGACGATTGGAATCCGCATGAACATGTATCGATTATCAAGATAGGAGCCGAGGCAGTGAAATGTCCCCGCACAAATCCCGGGCAAATTGTTTGGGATGAAATACAAGCAGTGCTTGAAGAACCAGAATAAACATGGAACAACGTAAACTGCAGCGGGCGATACTTGTGAATGTTATTCCGCCGGAAAGCGATAAAGAAAAGAAGATGGCGGAATTTGACGAACTCAAACGGCTTGTCGAGACCTATGGCGGCATCGTTATTTTAAAAATTTTGCAAAAGCGCGGCCGCCCCTCGGCAAAAACATATATTGGTGAGGGCAAGGCGCAGGAGGTGGCGACGCTGGTTAAAGAGCTCAAGGCCGATGTTGTTGTGATTAACGGCTTTTTAAAAGCAAATCAATCGAACAATCTCATCAACATTATTCCGTGCGAAGTGCTGGATCGGTTTGAGATGATTCTTAAAATTTTCGAAAAACATGCGGAGTCGCCTGAGGCAAAGATGCAGCTGCAAATTGCTTATTTAAAGTATGAATTTCCAAAACTGTTTGGAAGTGGAGCGGTGTTATCGCAACAAGCCGCCGGTATTGCAGGAATACGAACATCGGGTGCAGCGGGTGCTGGGCGGCGAGCCGCACGCGGCCCGGGTGAGACAATCCTCGAAGTCAAGCGGCGCCATCTGCGCAATCAAATCAACACGCTTGAGAAAAAAATTAAACAGCTGCGAAAAGTCCGCACCTTGCAGCGTGACCGCAGAAAGCGGAGAGAGTTTTTTACTGCGGCACTGGTTGGTTATACCAATAGCGGCAAGTCGACGCTCATGCAGGCGCTGAGTAAAAAAAGAAAGGGCATTATTGCCGACAAGCTGTTTTCGACGCTCGATACACGTCTGGGTAAAGTCTATATTCCGGATCTGCCCCGCCAAGGCGGGGGCAAAAAAGTATTAATAGCCGATACCATCGGATTCATTCAAGATCTTCCTCCTCTGCTCTTTGAGTCATTTCTTGCAACACTCGAGGAAGTACAAGGTGCCGATCTCTTGCTGCACGTTGTAGATGTGAGCGACCCTCAAGCAGATGAAAAAATAGATATTGTAAACGATGTCCTTATGCAGCTTCATGTAGACGACAAGCCGATGATCTATGTTTTTAACAAAATCGATAAAATTTCCGAAAAGCGACTCTTTGAACTCCGACAAGCCTATGAAGAGTTGCCGGCAGTTTTTGTCTCTGCGCTCAAAAAGAGAAATCTCGACGAACTCATTGCAGTTATTTCTTCGCGGACGGGCAAAGTCGCTATATAATAGGCCTCCATGTATGTTGAGGTAATTTTACAGCGACGGCTACCGCGCAACTTCCCCACGCTTACCTATGAGGTACCGAAAGGTATGAAAGTGAAGCAGGGTCAGATTATACAAGTACCGTTTGGCAAACAAGAAGTGGGTGCGCTGGTTTTGCGAACAAGTGCCGAAAAGCCTAAATTTCAGACAAAGACTGTGAGCGCGGTTACCGATGTCTTCTTGCCGCCGCGGCAGTTTGCCTTTGCAGTCTGGATGAGCACCCATTACAAAGTGCAGCCGCATACCACATTTCAATTTTTTATTCCCAAGCAGGTGTGGAAGGATGCTTTAAAGGGGAAGATACGAGCAGAGAGTGAGACCGCACAAGAGCCGGAATTTTCTCAGAAAAAAGCCATTCCTAAAGCGCTCGCAGATTTCTTGAGCAAATTTTTTATACATACTGACAGCGGCAGCACCGTACATACCATTTTTGAGCAGACACGCATCGACCGCGAAAAATTCTACAGCGCAATTGTGCAGCGCACACAGCACATGGAACCCGAAGGACAGGTACTTTTCTTGGTGCCCGAAAAATTTCATGCAGAGTATCTAAGTTTTGGGCTGCCGGTTTTTCATGGCACGCTCGCAGAAACAAAGAAGGCCACACTTTGGCATGGAGTTGCAGCGGGAAAAATTCGTGCACTTATTGGTACGCGTGCCGCGCTCCTTCTTCCATTCAAAAAACTTTCATGCATTGTGCTCGATTTTGCCGAACATGAGAGTTATACGGAGCAGCGGTCCCCCTACTACAAAACGCAGGAAATTGCCGAGCAGCTTGCTCAGCAGTACGGCTGTCCGCTTATCAGTTTAAGCAGCGCGCCAAATGTTGAGAGCTGGCATAGAAGCCACCCCTCTCAATTCACTTGGCAAGAGCCCGCAGCAAAAATTCCCACGACCATTATCGATATGGAGCAAGAGCGCAAAAAGGGAAACCGCAGCCTCTTCTCCGAATATCTTTTGGCGGAAATGAATAAGCGCTTCATTCAAGACGAGCAGATTTTGCTTGTGATGAATCGAGTTGGCAGTGCGAACGCACTCTTTTGCACCGACTGCAATTCTGTATTTCGATGCGCAACTTGTCTCATGCCCTTTGGCCTGCGGGCCGGAGTACTCCGCTGCGACCGCTGCCGGCGCACGGCGCAAATGCCGGAAGGATGCCCGGGCTGCGGCAATGTTGAACTAAAAGCGCTCGGTTTTGGTACCGAAAAAATCGAGGCCGAACTTACCCAGCGCTTTGCGAAAGCGCGCATTTTGCGCCTGGACCGCGACACCATGCAAGGCGCCTCTGCGCGACGGCAAGCACTCTCTCAAAAAAAGCTGGAAGCAGCGGATATTATCGTGGCAACACAAGTTATTCATAAGCCGCTGGTGCTAAAGCGGCTCACGCTGGGTGCGGCACTTTATCCGGATCAGTTGCTGCAGTTCCCGGATTTTCGCGCCAGTGAGCGGGCATTTCAATTTCTCACGCGAGTTCGGCATCTCATTTCTAACAATGGCGAGTTTATCATTCAGTCCCTCATGCCCGACCATGAAATCTATCAAAAGATCGCACTCAACACTGCAGAGGAATTTTATGAAAGCGAGATCGAGGCGCGGCGAATGCTAAGTTTGCCGCCATTTCAGAAGTAAGGATTGCACCCCAACTTACAGGCACTGCGTATTGTAATTTTGTCAAATAGCATTAAACTGTTCTGTAATGACAGAAATAATCACATTCCACGTGCGCCGCGAACTGCTCCATAAATGGCAGAAGCACCGTCGCATCTAAAAATTTATTCCACAGTTAGATGAATCGATCCGGACTTCTGCCGGATTTTTTATTTTATTTACAACTATTTATGAAACAACCTATAGAAATAGCACCGCATGTCTCTCAATATCAAGGGAGCGAAGCAGGGCCGTCCGTAACTATTCTTGGCGGCGTGCACGGCAACGAAATCACTGGCGTTGAAGTTATTGAATCGCTGAAATCACTTCTAGCACATAACGCTGTCCAAAAAGGCACGCTCAATCTCGGCATTGGAAATTGGGCTGCCTATCTTCGCTGGGAAAAGATTTCTGGATAAAGATCTGAATCGATGTTTTGGAGATCTTGAAGCATCCGGCACCTTAATTGAAGAGATACGAGCACAAGAACTTGCACCACTTTTAAAAGGGACAGATATCTTGATCGACCTTCATTCTACGATTAAACCATCGGTGCCATTTGTCTGCGTGCCAAAATTCGACCATCCTGCTGCAGAAATTATTCCATTTTTTAATACTCAGCACATTATTACTGGCGATGGCCTGCTGACCCAAGATGGCAAACCCATATACGCTGACACATTTGTGAATGCACATGGAGGCTTCGGTATCACTGTAGAAAGTGGTTACGAAAACAACTCCATGCTCGTTGAGCTCATAAGAGATTCCGTCATATCCGCTCTTAAGCATCTCGGTGTTTTACAAGGGAAACTAGAGTGCGGATTGTCACGAGCTGTTATTGAAAAAACTCCTTACCCGCTTGAGGAATGCACAATATGGGATGCATATTGGAATGTGATTGCCGGTGAAAATTTCTCATGGACAAAGCCATGGGGGAATTTCGATTCGATGCCGGCAGGAACGCATTTTGCTACAAGCGACAGCACAAAACTTGTTGCTGAGGAAAATTCGATAATTCTTTTTCCCAAAGATGGCGCAAATATTATACCCGGAAGCGAGGTCTGCATTATCGCAAAGAAGCAGGAGTAGAAATGCAAAGAGATGCGCCCCTGCCTGCAGGCAGGGGCGCAATTACTTGATAAATAGTCACAGGATCGCTACGCTTCCTGTGACTATGAAACGAATTCTCTCCGGTATGCAGCCCTCGGGCAAGCCGCATCTCGGCAACTATCTTGGAGCCATGCGCCAGCACGTTGCCATGCAAGAGCAAGGCGAGTGCTACTACTTTGTGGCAAATTATCACGCGCTTACAACGGTTCGCGATGGTGCACGGCTTAAGAGCCTGACGCTCGAGCTGGTAATGGACTATCTCGCGCTTGGAATCGACCCCACTAAAACCACATTTTTTTTGCAAAGTGATGTGCCCTCGCTGACCGAACTCACATGGATATTCTCCACCATCACACCAATGGGACTCCTCGAGCGGGCGCACGCATGGAAGGACGCGCAAGCAAAAAAGAAAAAAGATCCCACTGCTGGCTTGTTTATTTATCCGGTTCTTATGGCATGCGACATTCTCATGTATAAACCAAATCTTGTACCTGTCGGCAAAGATCAGAAGCAGCACGTAGAGATTGCGCGTGATATTGCCAGCTACTTTAATAATACCTACGGTGATACTTTTCCTATGCCGGAGCCGGTAATTCATGAAGAAACGGCAGTGGTACCAGGCACCGATGGCCAAAAGATGAGCAAAAGTTACGGCAATACTATTGAAATTTTCGCACCTGCAGATGAACTAAAAAAGCAAATTTTTTCGATTAAGACAGATTCGGCAGGTGTCGATGACCCCAAAGATCCAAACACTTGCATTCCCTTCCTCTTGCTTAAACACTTTCTTAATAAAGAAGAGGGAAAAGAGGCAGAGCTCCGCCTGCAGACAGGCGGAGTAGGCTACGCAGAACTCAAAAAAAATCTCTTTGAAAAGATGCTCGCGCACTTTGCCGAAGCCCGCGATAAAAGGCTTGAACTCGAAAAGAAAAAAGACTATTGTGTCGGGGTGTTAGAAGAGGGTAAGCGCCGTGCAAATGCATTGGCACAAGCCACAATGGAAGAAGTACGAGAAAAAACTGGACTCACTCTCTAAACTCGCAAGCGGTCCTCAGAATAGCCGGACCGGAAAAGCCTTGGGCCGCATGCCTCCTACAAGCAGCGGCGGATTTTCCAAAATTATGACCACAAAATTTATCTTTGTTACCGGCGGTGTCTGCAGTTCCCTTGGAAAGGGCATTGCAACAGCTTCCATCGGAGCTCTATTAAAGGCGAGCGGCCTAAAAGTTGTTCCCATGAAAATGGATCCATACTTAAATGTGGATCCCGGAACCATGAGTCCGTTTCAGCATGGCGAAGTTTTTGTAACCGATGACGGCTCAGAAACCGATCTCGATCTTGGCCACTATGAGCGCTTTATCGATGTTCCTCTGAGCGGTCTATCGACAGTTACGACTGGCCGCATCTACAGTGAGGTCTTGGCGCGTGAACGCCGCGGCGACTTCTTGGGCGGCACCATTCAAATTATCCCGCACATAACCAATGCTATTAAAGACAAAGTAAAAGAGGTCGGCAAAAAGACAAAGGCCGATGTTGTGCTAGTCGAGATTGGCGGTACGGTTGGAGACATTGAGGGACTCCCCTATTTAGAGGCGATCCGCCAGCTGCGCTGGGAGCTGGGATTCGACAACACGCTCTTTATCCATCTCACACTGCTCCCCTATTTGCGCGGCAGCAAAGAACTCAAAACCAAGCCAACACAGGCATCGGTGCGCGAGCTACGCTCCATTGGTATTCATCCCGATATTATTATTGCGCGCGCCGACTATGCAATTAAAAAA
>PCVQ01000012.1:0-9431 GCA_002796025.1 Candidatus Peregrinibacteria bacterium CG11_big_fil_rev_8_21_14_0_20_46_8 | reverse complement strand
ATCAAGAAGATCGCACTCTTCTGCGATACGCCGCAAGAAGCAGTTATTCCCGCAGTCACGGCTAATTCGATCTACGAAGTACCGCTTCTACTCGAAGAGCACAATATCGCGGAACTTATTGGAAAGCGACTCAAACTTGGGTCAGTAAAACCAAAGTTAAAAGACTGGCAAAATCTCAATGAAAAAATTAAAAAGTCAAAAAAGGCGCTGCGAATTGCGCTGGTCGGTAAGTACACCGGCCTGGACGATGCCTATTTATCGGTGATTGAATCACTGCAAATTGCAGCCTTTCATAACGAGCGCAAATTGGAACTTGTATGGATTAACTCGGAAAAACTTGAAGAGATGGATGTCGACGCCCTAAAACAGCTAGAGTCGGTTGACGGTATTGTAGTGCCCGGTGGCTTTGGTATCCGCGGTACCGAAGGAAAAATTATGGCCGCGCGCTATGCCCGCGAAAACAACGTGCCATATCTTGGCCTGTGCTTGGGCATGCAAATTATGACAATTGAATTTGCACGGTATGCTCTTAATGATAACTCAATCACATCCGAAGAATTTGAAGAAGGTAAAAAGCGAAAAGATCCGGAAAAACATATTATCCACTACATGCCGAACCAGTCAGAAAAGCGTGCAAAGGGAGGGACGCTGCGGCTTGGATCGTATCCATGTAAGATAAAAAAAGGAACAGTAACGCATAAAATTTACGGCAAAGAGCTTATTCATGAGCGTCACCGTCACCGCTTTGAAGTGAACAATACCTTCCGCAAAAAACTCGAAGCAAAGGGCTGGATTCCCGCAGGTGTTTATCAAAAAGAAAATCTTGTCGAAATTGCCGAAATTGCCGGACATCCCTATATGGTCGGCTCGCAATTCCATCCCGAATTCTTATCCCGCCCGCATAAACCGCACCCGCTCTTTATGGGATTGGTGAAAGAAGCGATAAAGAGAAGCCAATAACCAATAAGCAAGCATCAAAAGCTCGATAATTGCCCTCTTATGCCCCTCTTTCACTACGTCGGCCTCAATAAGCAGCAGAAGCAACTTTCTGGTGTCATTGATGCAGCGGATGAGGCAAATGCGCAGCAAAAACTCAGTGAACTCGGAATTGCTGTTATTAAAATCAGTACCGAAGCGCCGCAAGACGGCAGCCAAGAATCCCACGAAGGGAAAACAGTTTTTGAATTTGAGGCGCTCGATACCGGCGGCAAAAAAGTCGTAGGAACAATCGTTGCAGAAAGTCCTCTTCTTGCATACAAGCGGCTTATTGAAGAGTACCAATTGCAAGTCAACGCACTCTTTGATGCAGCCCTTACCCCTGAACAAAAAGAGGCGGCACGGGCCGCTGGCACCGCCGATATTCAGAAACAGTATAAAGATGCTTACAGCATACCTGAACAAGCAAGTAGTCTGACTGAACAATCTCCACTTGCAGATCAAAACCGAGCGCTCATTCTGCAAAAAGTAGAGATGACCATGCAAAAAATCCAAAACTTTTTGGAAACCTACGGTGCTCAAATGAAACATGAAGAGCGCTCGACCATGCAGGGCTATATGAACCAGCTCGAACGAATTAAGAATTCAAGCAACATCGATCACGTGCTTACCACATGCAAACGCATGCTCCAACACGTTCAAGAAAAAGAACTCTTTGCCCAAGAAGAGCTGCGTGACCGCGCAGGCATGAAGCTCAAAGTCGAAACCGGCGAGCTGCTTAAAGAGCTTAAAAAAACATCGGCCCTCGGCAAACCTATTGAGCTGGAAGGCATTATCGAAAAATTTGAGAAAAAAACCTATTTGTCACCTCTTGCAAAAATTCTTCGTGCCATAGTGCCCCACGAAACCAAAGAGATGCATGAAATTCGGTCACAAATAAAAATGACCAATAAACATATGCTGGCATATCTTAAAGTTGCGCTCACCGGCAAATCGCCGCAAAGTAAGAGCGAAGCATGGAATAGTATTTCAACTTTGCGTGCCGAAAAAAAGCGGCTTAAAACAGAACTCGCTGGATTACAAGAGAAGGCACAAGAAGCGGCGCATGCTCAAAAAATCCAAACAACACTACCTCACCACAGCACCGCCCAGCAATTTTTCGGCTGGATGCTCTTTGTATATCTGGTATTCTACATTGCCACATATCCGCTCACGATGAAGGAGATTACAAATTTTCAACTCCCGCAATTCCTCTACTTCTATCAGTCGACAATCCTTAAAAGTCTCACACTTTTCACCTTAATCGCCTATGGCTGCATTGCAATCAGCAACATCTTCTTTCCAGAAAAACGACTGGCTTCGATTGCGCTGTATGGTGCGGGAATCTTTAGCTTCCTTCTTATAGCGATCAACCTAATTTAGCCTTATGTTTCCCATCCTTGTCGAATTCGGACCGATTACTATATTTTCTCTGTGGTTTTTTGTAGTTTTAGGCATGCTGGCCGGTGCACTCCTTTTGACGCGCCTTGCAAAGCGCAATCGCATCAAACTTACACTCCTCTCCGATCATAGCTTTGTGCTCTTTTTGTGGGTACTGCTCATCTCACGGCTGGTTTTTATTATTTTCCATCCCTCGCTCTATTTTACGAATTTTAGTATCGAAACAGTTACGGGACTCTTTGCAATTTGGGACAAAGGACTCTCCTTTTGGGGAGGACTGGTTGCATGGATCAGCGGCATTGTATATCTCGCAAAAAAAGAACAAGAGAATCCCGTACGGCTCTTTGAGATTATGACGCCGGCAATTCTTCTTGGAATGCTCTTCGGTACCATCGGTGTCTTCTTAGACGGAACAGCACACGGCTCTCCAACTGAATTGCCCTGGGGCATCGCATTTAGCAATGCCAATGTACGGTATGTTTCTCCAGTACACCCTACACAGCTCTATGCCTTTCTCTATTTTGGAGTCACGCTCGGTTGTGTTCTCTTTCTTCTCCGCCGCTTACGGGGAACACTGCCGGGCATACCGGTCGAGATTGCGATATTTCTTGCAAGTGTATTCCGCTTTCTCGAAGAATTTGTGCGCGGTGACGATGTTATTAATCTCGGCCCAATTCGAATACCCCAACTCATCGCGCTCGCAATTGCGATATATATGGGGCACCGTCTCTATAAGAATAAAGAGCTCAAAGCAGTCTTACAGTCACTCGTAAAGTCGTGACTACTTTACCTTTAAGATCTTGTACTGAAGTGCACCTCCTGGAGTGCTTACTTTAACCGTAGAACCGGCATGCTGGCCAAGCAGTCCCTTGCCAACTGGAGATACATTGGAAATTTTGTGATGAATAGGATCTGCTTCGGTTGAGCCCACAATGGTGTACTCTTCTTCGGGCTTCGAGCTGCTCGATAGATTTTGAATCACAACAGTTGAGCCGAGTACCACAGTAGCTCCCTTTCCAGTCTCATGTTTATCGGCAATAATCTTTGCATTTTTAATCTTCTCTTCAAGTGCCAAGATCCGGCCTTCGGTAAAGGCCTGTTCGTTTTTGGCCTCCTCATACTCCGCATTCTCCGAAAGATCACCATACGAGATGGCCTCGCGTAAGCGTTCAGCAACTTCTTTACGCTTCACTTCTTTTAAATAGCGCAGCTCTTCTTTCAATTTCTCCAAACCCTCTTTGGTAATAAGGGTTACTTTATCGTCACCGGCTGAATCGTCAGTAATTGGAGGAGTAGTTATGTCTGTCATGGTAATAAATATTAAGAATTAACAAGCTTTCCAAATTCCAAATAACAAATAAAAATCAATTAAACAATGATCAATAACAAGATCTAAAAGCGCGGCGTGCGCATTGTACTACTTTGCTCATTGAATATTTGTACATTATTTGGAATTTGTTATTTGATTATTGGTTAT
Organism: Candidatus Peregrinibacteria bacterium CG11_big_fil_rev_8_21_14_0_20_46_8; assembly: GCA_002796025.1. Taxonomy (GTDB): domain Bacteria; phylum Patescibacteriota; class Gracilibacteria; order UBA1369; family UM-FILTER-53-11; genus 21-14-0-20-46-8. Next base: position 5,578 of record PCVQ01000012.1, on the reverse strand, counting down.
TTTATCCAAACGGACGAATCTTTACGCTCGTTGGATGCTCTTTCATCTTTTGCAACACTTTAGCCTCAATTTGGCGGATACGCTCGCGCGTTACTTTAAACTCCTGACCAACTTCTTCTAAAGTGTGCCCAACGCCATCCTTTAAACCAAAACGCATCTCAATAATCTTCTTTTCGCGCGGTGAGAGATACTGCAACATCTCGTGAATATTCTCTTTAATGAGCTGACGATTGGTTGATTCTGCAGGAGAGAGTGCATCATCATCTTCAATAAAGTCGCCGAGTTTGCTGTCTTCTTCGGTTCCAACCGGAGCTTCGAGCGAAACGATATCCTGAGAAATCTTCAAAATATGGCGCACCTTCTTCTCATCCATATCCATTTCTGCAGCAAGCTCTTCGATGAGCGGCTCGCGTCCAAGCTCTTGCACCAAGCGGCGCTGAGCATGGGTCAACTTATTAATGGTCTCGACCATGTGGACCGGAATACGAATCGTTCGGGCCTGATCGGCAATAGCACGGGTAATGGCCTGACGAATCCACCACGTTGCGTAGGTAGAAAATTTAAAACCCCGATCCGGATCAAATTTTTCAACGGCGCGGAATAAACCGATATTCCCCTCTTGAATTAAATCTAAAAACGAGAGGCCGCGTCCGATATACTTTTTTGCAATCGAAACGACTAAGCGCAGATTTGCCTCTGCAAGCCTCTGCTTCGCCTTTTGGTCGCCCTTGCGGATCCGTTTTGCAAGATCGATCTCTTCTTTACCAGTCAAAAGTTTTACCTTTCCAATTTCGCAAAGATACATACGAATCGAATCATTCGCAATCTCACTAAAAACTCCTTCCTTCTTTTCATCCTTTTTCTTGGCCTTTGGCTTCTTCTTTGCTTTCGCACCATTCTCTTCGGCTTCGTCACCAGCGCCCTGCACTTCATCTTGCTTCCAAATTAAAGAGTCCTTTACATCGATCACCTCGATCCCAAGATCCATAAAAAGCGTGTAGAGTTCGTCAAGCAACTCGACATTCGATTCGATTTCAGGAATTGCCTTCATTAATTCTTGCTGTGTCACGAACTTCTGTTCGCGGCCTTTTCTAATTAAATCCCGTACTGCAACGGGATATTTCGCAAGCTGGTCATCTGACGGCTGCGTTATAAACTTCTTAATTTTTTTTGCCATGTGATAAGTTACAAAAGTGTATCGCTTCTGAGTGCTTCGGTCTCCTCATTTATGAGACTGGTATACTGCTCTAACAGTTGATTTTTTTCCTCTGGTGATACACGCTTCATTTTAGTGACAAGTTCTCGCTTCTGGCGAGTAAAGCGGTTTTGTATCATGCGCCTGAGGGTTCTCTTGAGTTCACCTTGCAACTCTTCCCAACTGAGGCCGGTATTCATGGTCTCAATAAAGAGGACCAGCATTTCTGCCTTTTTCTGTGCAGAATCTTCCAAGATTGGATTATATTCGCTTGCAAGAGATCTGTAAATATCTTGTAACTCATTATCACGAAAGAAAGTTTCATCTACTATATGATTAGCAATGCTGCTTAATTCTTTATATGTCAAGAGAAGACCTAAAAGGTACTCCTCTTCAGATAGCCCATTCTGCCTATTTTCTTCCTGAATAGCCGGTCGCTGTTGAAGCGGCATGCGCTGTTTCCCAAGGTGACGCTTCAACTCATCATAGAGAGAAGAAGGACTGACCTGCAGCGATGCTGCACCGCGCTGGATCCAGGTATCGCGCTCGATAGTACTTTTAATGGCAGTCAGCAGGGGCAGGATCTCTTTGAGTGCTGTGGCGCGCTGTACGCTATCTTGCAAATCAAAACTCTCCTCAAGCCAGTTAAAAATAAAGATCTGTGCCGGCGTACTCTTTTCGATTGCTGTTAAGAAGGCGTCGGGATCTTTTTTAAGACACTCGTCCGGATCTTTTACATCACCGGGCCAGTTCGCAACGGTCATCGGCATTTCGGTTGCAAGACCGAGTTCTATTGTGCGCTTTGCCGCGTTGCGTCCTGCGGAATCTTTATCAAAAGCAAGAATCAATTTTTGTGCGGTGCGTTTAAGTTGCCGCAGATGCTCTTCGGTGCACGCCGTACCGCATGTTGCCACTACATTTGTAATGCCTGCCTGCCGTATGGCAAGAACATCCATATATCCTTCGGCAAGAATAGCGCTCTTGCTTTCGCGAATATCGTTACGCGCCTCGCCAAAGCCATAGAGAACAGAGCCTTTGTGAAAAATTGGGCTTTCGGGAGAATTTAAATATTTGGGCTCGTCGCCATCTTCGAGTGCGCGAGCGCCAAAAGCGCATACTCTTCCTTGTGCATCCCGAATAGGAAATATAAGGCGATCGCGAAAGCGGTCGCGGCAGGTGCTTCCGCCAGTTGCATCGAGCGGAAATGCGAGGCCGGAAGTTATAATTTCGTCTTTGCTAAAGCCACTGTTCAGTAAATGCTTATAGAGTTCGTCGCTATGTCCTCTAGCCTCGCCCGGTGCATAACCCAGCCGTGCAAAACGGACAGTTTCGGGATCGAGTTCTCGCTGCTCGATATAGGTGCGCGCATGTGCTGCAGCCCCTCGCGTCTGCGGGGACACCGCCAACTGCTCGGTAAAAAAACGCGCGGCCTCTTCGTGCAATTCATAGAGACGGTCGCGCTCTGAGCGGCGCTCTTGCTGGAGATGTGTGTTTTGCTCCGGCAAAGTAACATTTGCAATGTCAGCTAAAAATTTTAGCGCGTCCTTAAACTCGAGCCCTTCAAGCTCTTGCACAAAGGTAAAGTGATCGCCTCCTTTGCGGCACCCAAAACAGTATGCCATCTCTTTTTCCGGACTCACCACAAAGCTGGGGGTGCGTTCCTGATGAAACGGACAGAGACCTTTAAAGTAGCGTCCAGCCTTTTTTAACTTTACATAACGCGAAACAAGCTGATCGATAGGAAGACGCGATTTAATTTCGGCAACAGCATCCATGGATGCTTATAGTAGCGCGCCAAAGGTTATATGCGCAACATATATGCGCAACATACAGGATTTTTAGCGTGACTGGCGGCTTACTTAATTAATGCGCGAATCGGCATTCTCCTCTTTACTTTCCTCCTTCATCAAGAGTAAGCCCACACCGGTCATAATTAAGAGCACGGCCAGGAGCGCAAAAAACTTTTCGCGTGCCGTATCGCGCAAGAGGGCGATTGCGGCAAAGAGAATACAAATGGTGTAGTTGAGAAAGAGCGCTTTGCGCTCGGTAAGACCGGCGTCGAGCAGGCGATGGTGAAAGTGCGTAAGATCACCCCGAATTGGCGACTGACCGCGAAAGATTCGGGTCAGTACAACCCAAATGGCATCGACTACGGCAAAGCCCATAATAAGGAGCGCGGTTGCGAACTTGCCGCCGGCAACAATTGAAAGTGCGGCGAGCATAAAGCCAAGGAACATACTGCCGGTGTCGCCCATGAGGATTTTTGGAGGATGAAAATCGAAGATGAGAAAGATTGCGCTGGCTGCGGCGAGCACACTTGCCATGGTTATGACGGCGCTTTGGTCGACGACGTGGAACTGTTGAATCGCAAGTAAATAGAGTGCGGCATGTGCAATAGTAGAAATTCCCGACGTAAGCCCGGGAATGCCGTCGAGCCAGTTCATCACATTCATCATAATAACAATCCATGCAGTTATGCCGAGTGCACTGAGCAGCCAAATTGTTTGACCGGCGATTTGGATTTGTATGGTGTCGAGAAAAAATGGTGCCCCAAATGGATTTGATATTTGCTGAATTTGAACGCCGCTTGCAACGAGAATAAGTGCGGCGAGAATTTGTACGCCAAGGCGGAGCCACGGACTTAAGCGGCGACGGTCATCCCAAAAGCTGACACCCACAATTAATGTGGCAGCAATAAGCAGAGCAAAAACCGTACGGCTTACATCTACAAAAGTCAGTGTTGTGATAATTACCGCTAAAAAAAGTATCAACCCGCCGCTGTAGGGAATAGGCTGACGCGTGAGTCCGTATTCGTGCGGACGGTCGAGCAGTCCCCATTTGGGAAATAGCGCAAGCGCAGCGCGCAGGCCGATGTACGTAAGCAGTGCGGCCAGCAGAGGCGGCCAGAGATGAGTGAGTTGGATCACGGAAAGATTATAGCATCCGTGGGCGCGTGCACACGGGCAAGCTACCAATTATATGCGAACAGAATAATTTTAGCCGCAACTTCTGAGCAATGTATAGACCACGCCCTTCACCGATACGTGCCTACCAAGCTGTCGATATAAAACTTGTCGCTGTTTTTATCCGGTCCGTGCCGTAGCTGCCACTGCGCAGGTGATTTTTCTTCGTTTGCAATTAAGCCTTCGTGAGCCAGCCGCTCGTGCGCAGTGCAGAGCGGAACAATGTGATCGGGATCGTGCACATGATCGAGAGCGAAGCGCTGCGTGTGATGCAGACTGGTGTATGGGCGGTTGCAGCCGGGGTAGGCACAGCGACCACCTGTTTGGGCCAGCACATATGCCTTGATATCAGCCGGAATGTGACGCGAGTTTGTTCTGACGGGCGCCGGTTTTGCTGGAGTTTTTTGCAATTCCGCCCGCTTAAGCTGAATGAGTTCTTGCATAAACTCGTTCCAATCTTTATCGCCTTTCAGTTTTCTCAATGTCTCTGCAACTTCCGCTGACACATTCATTTCTACATTTTCATATGTGGCGGTCGTTGGCTTTATTCGTTCACTATTGCCATTCCCACTACCATATGAATGAACAGGTTTATTTTGCGGACCGGTCCGCAAATCTAATCCATTATTTTCCTGTTGCTTCAAATCTCTCACATACGTTTCCAACGCAGCCCGACTCAACCGCGAGGCCTTTTCCGCCCAAAAATCCTGATTTTTTACCGTCGCAATTGCAACCACCGGCCGCACCTTATTAATGCCTCGCTGCTCTGCTACACGCAGAAGCGCGGGTTTATCCTGAATTTTTCTGAGAATCCATAGTGCATCGTCAACACTTCTTTGATTCATGCCGGCAAGTTGGGCTGCATAATCGTAGATGCTCATAAATCCTTTCTTTTTCCAAATTTGCTTTTCAGCAATGTGTGGCAGCAGCAGCTTGCATTTACCAATCCACTCTTTTGCATTCGCACCATATTCAGAGAATTTTTTGTGGAGCTCTTTGTCGGAATCGGTGAGTGAATTTTTCATAAAAATTGTTATTAGATCATAGATTGATTTTCGAACGAATTGCGATGGATAGTCACTAATATTTGTGTTACAAAACCAAAAAATAACTATCTAAATTCCAATAACAACCTGCTTTATTTTGCCCCTTAAATTGCCAATTTAACAGAGTAAATGAGCATTTCGAGGTGACAATTCAGAGTATGAATGTATACTCATATTTCGGCGGGCGCACTTGCGGCCGCCCGCTCCTATTGAACTAAAAATTTATTCAACCGAACGGCTCTTACTTTCTTTGCCCAAATCTCGCACGCAAATGTTCAACTTCTTCCTGCGGCAGCTTCTCGGCATCTTCAACGCGATACTGGCCGATTGCCGTGCGGCGGAGTGCCGTGAGATAGGCACCGCAGCCAGATTTT
>PCVQ01000070.1:16624-17080 GCA_002796025.1 Candidatus Peregrinibacteria bacterium CG11_big_fil_rev_8_21_14_0_20_46_8 | reverse complement strand
ACAAGGTGCAACGGCTTAGTAATTAATCTTTTTGCAGATACACTAGACTCAAAAAACAAACAGGCTGCTATATATTTCACAAGCGCTTCACCTGAAATATTTTCCACATCAATTCCGGAAAAATCCAAATCGCTCGACTGCCACTGATTAAAAACAACATATTTAGAGGAACCATATTTTTTCATCATATCTGAATATTGAATCAACTGTTCAATAACATACAAACCGCCAACTAAAATTGGGTCTTCAACGATAGCATCAAGACAGGATTTATTGATCGCACCACTTGGGAACTTAAACCCAAGTCGCCACAAGATAGACTCACCCTGATGCAAATCACAAGACTCTTCAAACGACATACCATTAGCAATTGCATTGGCTTGCCCAATCGAGAGCATTTCATTTGTGTTAAGATCTAATGCTATACCAGCAAGCTTTAACTGCAGTAAAGGCGTA
>PCVQ01000070.1:0-16510 GCA_002796025.1 Candidatus Peregrinibacteria bacterium CG11_big_fil_rev_8_21_14_0_20_46_8 | reverse complement strand
CAAAAATCCTCATTATTGCGTGCGTGTTACTGCGAATGATGGCGCGCGTGGAGATCAGTTTTTGCGAGATTTTCAGGATAATGAAAAAACGATTCCTACAATCTTAACAACCTCTCAAAAACTTTCTACCGGTGTTGATGCCAGAAATATTCGCTACATTGTTTTAATGCGTCCGGTAAATTCTATGATCGAATTTAAACAGATCATCGGACGCGGAACGCGCCTTTTTGACGGTAAAGAATTTTTTACAATTCTTGATTTTGTAAATGCTTATAAGCATTTTAATGATCCAGAGTGGGATGGTGAGCCTATTGATGAGACAAGCGAAAAAACCGATGGGCCTTTAGTTCCTGAAAGTATCAATGATGGTGAGAAGGGAGGATGTCCTCCGGTTGATCCACCAGAAAAAAGGAAGAAGATTAAAATTAAACTTCGTGATGGAAAGGAGCGTGAAATTCAGCACATGATTTCAACCTCATTTTGGAGCGCGGATGGAAAGCCGATTTCATCAGAAGAGTTTCTACAAAATTTATATGGAAAATTGCCAGCACTTTTTAAAAGCGAAGCCGAGTTAAGACAAATTTGGTCGAATCCAACGACCAGAAAAGCATTTCTGCAAAGAATTGCAGAGCTTGGCTATGGCAAAGAAGAGCTGGAAAATCTACAGCGAGTTATAGATGCGGAAGAAAGTGACTTATTTGATGTTTTGGCCTATATAGCTTTTGCCATTCAGCCAATAACAAGGAGTGAGCGTGTCAATGAATCACAAAGCGAAATCCTTAAAGGTTTGAACGATAAAGAAATTGAGTTTGTTGAATTTGTGCTCTCCAAATATGTTGAGTCCGGAGTGGATGAATTGGATGAGGAAAAATTGCCTAAACTTTTGAACCTTAAATATCATGCAATTGCGGATGCACAGGAAAAGCTTGGTGATGTTGTGAAAATCAGAACTGTATTTTTTGGTTTTCAAAAAGCATTGTATTCAAAGCATAAGAATTTAACTTCTAAATTATGAACGAAATAATCTGCCCACATTGTAAAAAAGTCTTCAAAGTTGATGAAGCTGGATTTGCCGACATCCTTAAGCAGGTTAGGGATCAACAATTTGAAAAAGAATTGCATGACCGATTAGAAACAGCAGAAAGAGAAAAAGCAAGTGCTGTTGAAATTGCCGAAGCAAAGCTTAAAAACACATTTCAAGCGGAATTATCAAAGAAGGATAAAGAATTAACAGAGTTAAGAGCCGAAAAAGATCGTAATCTTGCGGAGGAATTAGGAAAGAAAGAAGCAGAACTTGCTGCAGTGAAGTCAAGACTCGATAAAGCAGAAGTAGAGCAAAAATTCGCTGTTACAGAAGCTACCAAAAAAATTGAAAAAGAACGTGATGACCTAGCTAATGAGCTAAAAAGTAAAGAAACGGAAAAACAGTTGCTTGAAAAATCCTTGCAAGAAAAATACGCCAATGAACTCAAAACCAGAGATGACATCATTAAAATGAAAGATGAGGCGATTGAGCGGTATAAAGACATGAAGCTCAAACTGAGCACCAAAATGGTTGGTGAAACCCTGGAACAACATTGTGAAGTCGAGTTCAACAGATTACGCGCCACCGCTTTTCAAAACGCCTATTTTGAAAAAGACAACGACGCGAGTTCTGGCAATAAAGGAGATTATATTTATCGTGAAACAGATGAAGAGGGAAACGAAATAATTTCAATCATGTTTGAAATGAAAAATGAGGGAGATGAAACTGCTACCAAGAAAAAGAATGATGATTTTCTACCTAAACTTGATAAAGATCGTACGGAAAAGAAATGTGAATATGCAGTACTCGTTTCTCTTTTAGAAGCCGACAATGAACTTTACAACACCGGCATTGTTGATGTCTCTCACAAATATCAAAAAATGTATGTTATCCGCCCTCAATTTTTCATCCCAATTATAACGCTCTTACGTAATGCCGCGATGAGCTCGCTTAAGTACAAAGCCGAGCTTGCTTTGGTTAGAAATCAGAATATCGATATTACGAATTTCGAGGACAATATAAATAAATTTAAAGAAGGATTCGCAAAAAATTACGACCTTGCTAGCCGTAAATTCAAAGCCGCGATTGATGAAATAGACAAAACTATTGATCACCTCCAAAAAACGAAAGATGCTCTCTTATCCTCAGAAAATAATCTTCGTCTTGCCAATAATAAGGCGGAAGATTTAACTATAAAGAAATTAACGCGAGGAAATCCCACAATGACGGCTAAGTTTGCGGAGCTTGCTGATGACGATAAAAATATTGAATAATAGAACATCTCAGGAAATATAACGGTACAAAATTACAAATTATTATGAAATATTTAAAGTCTACTAAAGTCCTAACACTCTGTGTTTTAGTTAGTATGTTAATCGGTTTTTTCATAGGATTGTCTTATGAAAGAAAGCAGAATATAGGTGTAGCAGTTAATTTAGATGCTCAAGAAAAGTGTGCTAAGCAGGCAGCTCAAGAATTTAATCGGCTTGGATATACGATTGAGGAAGATTGGCAATTAAGAAATCATTATAATAAAAAGTTGAATAAGTGTTTTGCAGAAATTTATGGAACTCATTTGCAGGAGCTTAATCAAAAATTTTATACTAACCGATTAATAATCGATGCCTTTGAAGGAAAAACATATGCTGATTTTTTATGTCCTACTTCTGATGGCGGTTGTGCAAGTACGACCGTTTATATATGTAAAGTATTGGATAAAAAATGTGTTTCCGAAGAAGAATTCGAGAAGCTGATAAAGCCGTTAATGGAGAATTGATTCTTTATTATGAAATTATTTTAAAAATTAGCGATAAACCTGTAGCTTAAAGTAAATATGAAAGAAATTGTTATAGTTTTATCAATTGATCTGATAATGGGATTGTTTGTCTATTGTGTTTTTATTGCACCACTTAAAGGTGGGATGAGTATGAACACAAATGCAAAAATATCTCAATCAAGAACGCGTTTTAACGAAATAATCATTACACTGTCTACAGGTTCTATAATTTTCACATTCGATTTTGCTAGCAAATTAGATTCAGAAATTATATTTATAAAAGCATCTTGGATATCATTTTTTTTCACTATATTTTTTGCCATAACAATCCTAACTTTTGATCAAATAGCTCATGCAAATAGAACGATATTTTCTGGTTGCAATGAAGAAGAACTTGAAGAGAAAGACTTAACTCTCGTAAGAAATACTTTTAGATCAATAAGAATAATGTTAACACTTTTTTTATTAGAGGTAGTTTCGCTATGTTCGGCTGTGTTTTTTTTAATAGTATTCGCGATGAAAAATTCGTAGATTTGCGTTTCAAGCTTGCGTAGCGTTTGCAGGTATTAGCTTGTTGGTGCTCCAAAAACAACTAATCCACCATGACCCCCCGAACCATCACCATCCACCTCCCATCCGGCGATCCATCCGGCATTAAAGTGGCCGAGCTCTCGAATCGGATTATTCGAGCTTATGTGTTGCCGAGAGAGAAACTTGCGGATGCGAAAAGTTTTGGTGAGTTGAGTAAGCCCGCTTTGTATCTTTTGATGTCGGCTATTTGGAGTCTATCGCTGTAGCACAGGCAAAAGAGGCGGCAAAATGTGCAGATTCATAATCTGCAGCAGTTTAAAAAATCATGCCGGGGGCTTTGCGGCTGGCCGGAATGTGAATGCTTGGGTTACATGGAAAAATATTGAGGGGAGGAGTATGGATGAGGTGTTGAGGTAGGTTGATAGCTAAAAGGGATTTGATTATGCGAAAAGTCAATCGCAATTATGTTGCGTGTGAGTATATGCTCACGTATAATGCGGGCATGGAAAATCTTAATGAATCGCTGGCGATTTTTGAGAGCTATAAGATCCGTCGTCATTATAATGACGAAATAGAAACTTGGTTTTTTTCTATAGTTGACATTATTGCAGCGCTCACAGATCAAAAAGATCATCAAACCGCTCGGAAATATTGGAACAAGCTAAAAGAACGACTAATAAAAGAAGGCAGCCAGTCGGTGACAAATTGTCACCAACTGAAATTAGAGGCAGCTGATGGAAAAAAATATCTTACCGATGTCGCCGATACCGCAACACTTCTGCGCCTCATCCAATCCGTGCCGAGTCCCAAGGCAGAACCTATAAAACTTTGGCTGGCTAAAGTAGGTTACGAGCGTTTGCAGGAATCTGTTGATCCCGAAAAATCTCTCAACCGTGCGCGTGAAAATTGGAAAAAGCATGGTCGCAGTAAAAAATGGATTGAGCAGCGAATGTTGGGTCAACATACGCGCAACAAACTCACCGATTATTGGAGTGAGCATGATATTAAGAAGGGCAAAGAGTTCGCAATCTTAACAAATATTATTCACGAAGAGTGGGCGGAATTGAGCGTGAAAGATCATAAGCAAATGAAGGGTTTAAAAACGCAAAACCTGCGTGATCACATGACAGAGGCAGAACTAATTTTTACCGCGCTGGCCGAGCTCTCGACTCGTCAAATTGCCGAAAGTGAAAATGCAATTGGCATGCCGCAAAATAAAGTGGCGAGCAAAAAAGGCGGCGGGATTGCACGCAAAGCGCGTTTGGAATTGGAAGAAAAGACCGGTAGAAAAGTGGTGAGTGGGAAGAATTATTTAAAGAATAGGGAGACGAAGGGTATTGAGCGGCGCATTAAGAGGCGCGTCAAATAAAAAAGGTTGCGCAATTAGCTGCTGCCCAGCACATAAAGTCTCAGACCATTTTGCCGACGCCGGGAAAATGGTCAATATTGGTACGGCGTTATATCAAATTGGCTTATAACCAAATATACCGTTCAATATTTTAATCTTATCGAATTCCATAATATTAAAAATGAAGTAGGAACAAAAGGCTTTATTGTTTCTTCGTGAATGTGGATTAAAAAAACAAATGCCATAGGTGCTGTATCTCCAAGTGTTGGATCTGTATGGAACTAACCGATTAATATCAACCATATTCCCCGTAATCATTTCACCACCTCCGCCGTCTCCACTTCCATCTACACATAACCCGTATATATATGAAAAAGCTTATTTGGCTGCTGGCCGGTGCGCTCTTAACGGTTAGTCTTACTGCGTTTGCGCAGGCGGATAACAGTTTTACCGATCAAAATACTTTTGACAGCTGGTTTAGGGCGTCGGCGAACAAGATGCATAATCATGAGATTATGAACGGCTTTCCGGATGGTTCGTTTGGGCCTGCTAAAAATGTGACGCGCGCGGAAATTGCGCTGATGTTCGATAAGTTCGCGAGCAATGTGGTGGAGAAGCCGCTCTTTGAAGAGCCGGTTTTTTGTACGCTGGAGGCGCGTCCGGGGCTGGTTGTAGTAGTACGAAATGTGCAAGGAGAGGCGATCACCGAGGCAACATTTACCATTGATGATGACGAGCCTTTTAAAGAATCGGATGCGGAAGGCCGCTACTCGCTGCTGCACGAGGGCGAGGGCTATTTTGATGTGACGATTTCGGCCGAAGGCCATCAGCCGCACTTCGAAACCGTGAAATTAGAGCAGGATGTGTGCCACGTGATCACGCAGAATCGGACGGTGTTATTGGTGCCGGAGGTTGGAGGGGAGTAGAAATATTGGTAGGGAGATGGGAAAAGATGTGAGATAATATCTGTATGAAGAAAAAGATTAGTAAGCAAATTCTCAAAAAGGCGGTGGCGCAATCCTCTAAAATCGAAGGTATGAGCTTTGCCCGGGCAAAGAAAAATTCAATGGCAATTAAACTTCTGAAAAAGCATGGCAGGGGCTTCTCGTTATAATGTTGGTGGCGATGAAGTCGATATTATTAAGAATAAACTCGGTATTGTCGATCTAAAAACGCTTGAGGATGCAGAAACGTTGTTGCTTTCGGATAGTTATGAGGAGATCTTTATAGTTGGGCGGGTAAAATTCGAACAGTAGAAATTTCTAAAGGTGGTATTCTCTTTGCGCCCTCTGTGCAAATCAAAAAAGCTCTGGAATCTTTCGAAAAGGTTTTATTGCAAAATTTACCTAATGTAAAGGAATCAAAAAGCGGTTTGGCGCGGAAGTTGGCTATTATTCATTGTGAATTTAATGCGATACATCCTTTCCGCGAAGGAAATGGACGTACCATTCGTCTCTTTTTAGATCTTATGGCTGTACGTTGTGGTTTTTCAGTAATTGATTATGGCAATAAAGATGTGTGGGATTTTGTGGAGTATTGGATATGAAATTGCCGATGTCGGTTTTCTTTACATATTCATTGACAAGAATTTTTACATTCCTTATAATGGTGACATGTTCGGCAAGTTCATTCAGCACCAGCGCACCAAGCACAATATGACGCAGGAGCATCTGGCTTCTGTGCTGGGTATTTCGCGCCCCACATATATGCAAATTGAGCGCGGGGAGCGGGAGCTCACAATTTCTGAAGCTAAGAAACTCGCAGCTCTTTTTGATATGCCTCTTCTTAATTTTCTTGGTGAGGAGGAAGTGAAGAATTTAGAAATTGAAATCGTCGCTACAAAAAAGAAAGCACAGAAAAAGGCAGTTACAGAAGTGCGCATCAGTGTGCCGCAAGAAAAAGCGGAAAAATTTGAACAAGTTCTCCTCTATATTCTTGCAAAGATTGGAGGAAAGCCAAACATCGGGCAGACGGTGCTTTATAAGCTGCTCTACTTTATCGATTTTGATTATTACGAGAAATTTGAGGAGCAGTTAATCGGTGCTCGGTACATTAGAAATCACTACGGCCCGACGCCGGTGATGTTTGCAAAATTGATGGAACAAATGGAGAAAGAGGGGAAAGTTGAGAAACTAAAAAGCAAATTTTATAAACATGAGCAGACGAAATACCTTGTTAATCCGAATAAGCCGGTCGAACTTTCGGCGCTTTCGGCACAAGAACTTGCACATATCGATTGGGAAATTGACCGGCTAGGGGATTTAACGGCAGCGCAAATTTCCGCACTCTCCCATGTAGATACACCATGGGGTGCGGCAAAAGAGAGAGAGGCGCTGGAATATGAGCACGTCTTTTATCGTCCGGCAGAAACTTCTGTAAGAGAATATGATGCACTTTAGAGAACTTCCGGAATTTCACAGAGAGCTCAAGCGCCTTTTTAAAAAATATAAAACTTTGGAGGATGATTTGAAGGCTTTCAAAGCAGTACTGCGTGCCGCACCAACAGGAATCGGTAAAAATTTTGTTGCGCTCCATTTTTCATCCAACATTAAAATCATAAAAGCGCGTATGGCCTGCCGTGCGCTGCGCGACCGTTCGTTGCGTATTGTCTATGCATATCGCGAGCAAGATGAGATAATCGATTTTATCGAGCTCTATTACAAAGGCGACAAAGCGAATGAGGATAGGGGAAGAATTGTGGAATATTTGGGGAAATTTTAAAATTAGGCACAATCGCACACCTCAACAAATGTCCAAAGCCACCACATTTACCATCCTTACGTTTGCCATCGGCTTTCTGATTCCGGCGCTGGGTTTTTTATTTCCGGAAACATTTTTTTCAAATCGAGAGGCGATTAGCGCATTTGTGAAAGGTTTTGGTTTGTGGGCACCATTAATCTTTATCGTTGTTTCCGTGATTCCCGTGGTATTTACTCCTCTAAATCACGGCATCTTTGGGATTGTAGGTGGTTTTGTATTTGGGCCGTGGCTGGGATTTATTTTGAATTGGATTTCAAAAAGTATCGGTACCCTATTAACATTTTCAATCGGCAGGTTGCTGGGCAAAAAGGCGATTCGGAAATTCACCAAGTCTGAAGATATGAGTCAGTATAATAAAATTTTCAATCAGCATACTTTTCTCATTTTCATAGGGTTTATGGTGAATGATACCCTCTCGTATTTGGCTGGTATCTCAACGATGAAATTTCGTAGATTTGCTGTGTTGGTGATATTGTCGCATATTGTGCCGACGCTGGCGCTTGCGTATATAGGCAGCGGAATTTCACTGCGTGATCCACTCTTTATGCTGCTGACTGGAGTGATTGTTTTATTGTGTGTTCTATATTTTCTTTTGAAGCGATTGCACCCGGCCAGCGGTGGGGCAGGGGCCGATCCACAAAATTAATCTAAAAAATAGATCATGCCCCAACTCCCCATACTCGGCTCCATCATCTTTTGCATCGGTACTGCTTTTTATGTGAAGCATACGGTTATCGATGCCCGGACAAAGCCGAATCGCGTAACATGGCTTATGTGGTCGGTGGCGCCGATGATTGCTGCTGCGGCTGCTTTTTCTGATGGTGTGCGCTGGGCGGCGTTGCCGGTTTTTATAGCGGGGTTTGCGCCGCTGCTCGTCTTTTTTGCTTCGTTTGTGAATCCTAAGTCGTACTGGAAGCTGGAGCGGTTCGATTATGTTTGCGGCGGGTTGTCTGTTTTGTCGCTTTTGTTGTGGGCGCTCACGCGCGAGCCGGTGGTGGCGGTATTTTTTGCGCTGCTCAGCGATGCGCTGGCTTCCGTTCCGACGATCGCAAAGTCGTGGAAGTATCCGGAAACAGAGACCGGGCTTATGTATATTGCCGGAGGAATCAATGCTGGCACCAGCTTCTTTGCTTTGCAGACTTTTACATTTACAGAGCTGGCCTTCCCGGCGTATTTGGTGGCGTTGAATGTTGTGTTGGTGGCCGGGATTTATGGGCGAGGCATTGTGCGGATTGTCCGAAATAACTCTCGAGAGTAACTTTTAACCTGAAATTTTCTGTAGGTTAAAAATTGCCTGATATACATTGAAAATAATAATGTGAAATCCTTCCGAAATATTCAAAAAGATCGCTTAGATTTTCAATATCTTTTTTTAAACTTTGTACGTCATCTTTTGTAATTTTACCCAACAATGAATGATAGGAGATATGAACTTGCAATTCATTTTCCGGATATTTAAAAGCTGTATTTTTATAATCGTCAATTCTTAAAATATCAGGTCCCAGCTTCATCCATATCAAATCACAATATTGTAACTTAAGCACGATTTCTTCTATTCTTTTCATTTTTTTCCACATAATCCTTGCTTGAAGCTAATTCATTAAAAGGTTTTCATAAAATATTTTTTCTTTCAGTTTTTTTAAAATTTTAATGGCATCGTGGTTATCTTTTTTAGGTTCAAAATCTAAATTCAAAGTTTTTTCGCAAGCTTTCAAGAAAATTTCAATACTGTGTTTTAGATTATAGATAGCAGGTATGAAAAATTTTTCTTTTTGGCTCAGATCATCAATCATCTGTTCACAGCACAGAAGTGCAGTTGCTAAATAGGACTTACTGAATAAAAGCCATTCTAATCTAGTTGTTAGGTGATCTTTCATTATAGTTATTATTGTTCACCACGTGAGTTTTGAAATTCTAATTTTGGCATAACAAAGAGTAATATCCCACAATATTCATTATTGTGAAATCACAAAAAATCTCCAAATAGGAGGGGGAGTCAAATTATAAGGTGCGCGAGTATTTTATCCGCTATTTGCGGACTAGTCCGCAAATTAATCTGAAATTTTCTTACTAGTAAGAAAAAAACGCTATACTGCTCTCAATGACCCAGGAGCAAGAGATCGAACTTGTGGAGCGCGCTAAAAGTGACGATGGCGCGTTTTCGGAGTTGTATGATTACTACATGCCGAAGATTTACGGCTACATTCATAAGCGGGTGGGCGATAAAGACGCGGCTGAAGATTTGACCTCGCAAACTTTTTTGAAAATGGTGCAGCACTTGCCGCGCTTTGATACTGAGGGCGCAGGCGGGCGCGGGGTCTATTTTAAATCCTGGCTGTACCGCATTGCGACCAACACCGTCATCGACTACTACCGCCGCAACCGCCCAACCGAGGAGATTAAAGAGGAGATGCCGCTGAAAGATGATGCTCCGAATCCCGGTGAGCAAGCCGCTTCAAATGAGCAGCGGGAACGCGTACTTGCAACACTCTCGCGCATGCCCGAAAAGTACAGCAAGATTTTGCATCTCAAGTTCTTTGGAGATCTGAGTAATGAAGAGATTGCCGCAGCGTTAGGGATAACTCCTAACAATGCCGGTGTTTTGATTTACCGCGCGTTAAAGAGTTTTGAAAAGTGCTTCGCGAAATTCTAAAATACTCTATTATTAATTCCCTATGTTCAACTGGTTTAAAAAATTGCGTAATACGGACAATGATCCATCGTTAAGGGAGGCCGAACAGCTGTTACGTTCGGCTCAATATCCTTCGGCGCAGCCAACTTCTGCCTTTAGCTCTAAACTTAAAGAGCAGTTGCTGGCCCACCGCCGAGCTAACCCCTCTCATATGGAAAAAGTTCGTTTGCTCTTCCGTTGGAAGACCTGGCTCCCCGTTACCGCGGGAGCGCTCGTGTTACTCTTACTTACTCCCTATTTGCTGCCCTTTGGTAGTAACGGCGAAATCCCGCTCATCCCGCAGGCAAATGCCTTTACGGTCGAGGCGCTCGATGCCGATCTGACCGGCGTTGAGGCAGATACACACTTTAAAGTGAGTGCTGAGCATCCTATTGAAAAGGGCGATTTGCAGCAGGCGCTCAAGTTGGAGCCGGCTCAAGGCCGCGCCACAGGTAATGCGGCCGCCGACGACGCTGATGACGCCGACGACACCGCCGTAGACGAAAATTCTCAACTCGACTTCTCCATCCGTAAAATCAGCGACACCGAATTTGAGGTGCGCCCGGACGAGCCGCTAAACAGCGGAACCGTTTACAATGTTGTTATCCAGACCGCGACCGATGAAAACGGCGTAACGGTTCCAAACGAGCAGCGCTTTGCATTCCAAGTTAAAGATACCTTCAAAGTTTTTAAGAGCACGCCCGGTGATAAGCGCGATCAAGTTCGGCTCAATACCGGCATAGAAGTTATATTCAGTCATCCAACCGTGACCGCTGAAGATTTTCAGTCGCACTTTTCGATCGCGCCCGCAGTAAAAGGCCGCTTCGACAAATTCGGCCGCACGCTTGCCTTTATTCCCGAGCAGCCGCTTTTGCCCGAAACTTTGTATAAAGTAAAGGTTGCCGCTGAGCTGCCGCTTGCAGAAAGTGAGCAGACACTGGGCCAGGCTTATACATTTGAATTTTTCACCGATACTGTTCGCGCACAGGAGCTGAGAGATTCCTCACTCTTTTTCCGCAATGGCGAAAACAGTTTTCCGGCGATCGCCCCGAATAAGCCGGTTGAATTACAAGTCTATACCCGCAATCCTCAAACTGATGCAGAACTCAAAGTCTTTAAATTCAGTTCGATTCAAGAGTTTGTTGACCACAATAGAAAAATTAAGGATTTGCCGGAGTGGATATGCTTCTCGTGCGTAGGTATGCCGTACAATACACAAGATAAAGAGCCGGTTTTGACTATGAAGCTGGGCGATGCGCTCATCGATGATCCGGCTGAGTCCTTCAAGGACAATCGTCTTTTGCGCATTCCTGCAATGGAGCAGAAGGGAATTTATGTGGTGGGAATTGATGCATATAAGCGCCAAATGCCGTTTCAAATTACGAACTTGCAAGGATATTCGCTGACATCTGCAAAGAAGTCGCTGCTGTGGGTGCATCACAGTGAAACGAAGGCGCCGGCTGCGAATGCATCGGTGCGGCTGTTGCATTCAGAAAAGAATTTGGGCGCAACGAGCAAAGACGGTCTGGCCGAGTACCAGCTTGCAGCATGTGAGAAAAACCAGATCAACCGGTCTGAGACTGTGCATGTATCGAGCGGCCAAGACGATTTGATCTTTTTGCTGAACAGCGCGTGTGCACCGGATGCCGTTGGCGGCTGGTGGTTTACCGGTTCGTCGAAGTACTGGTCTACGTTGAATTTTGACCGGACGATGTACCGGCCAACGGACACTGTGCAGTTCTGGGGCTTGGCGCGGGAACGCAGCGGCAATAGCGAGCAAGAGCTGACCGTGCGGCTGCTTTCCGGTAACTACTTTCCGGCATTTGATTTTCCTGGTGCCGCAATCGATGAAAAGATACATGTTACAAAAGTGCGTACCAACGACATTGGCACGTACCGCGGCGAATTGAAATTAGATAATGTTGCGCCTGGATCGTACTCCGTTGAAGTTACTGATAAAGACGGGCACACAATTTCTACAAAGTGGATTACGGTGGAGACTTACTTTAAGCCTGCGCTGAAAATTACTGCAAAGGCTGAGAAGGAGAAAATTTGGGCGGGAGAAGAAATTGTTATACATGTTGCGGTAAACTTTTTTGACGGCACGCCTGCAGGCAAGATGGAATTAAATTTGCACGACAACAAAGGATTGCGCACGCTTACAACCGATGAAAACGGCAAGCTGCGCTTTGTGCAGCCTACAAATTATCATGAATCGGAATATAATCCTCAGTACCGTTTCTTTGAATTTAGTATAAAGAATGCGGAGCTGGGGCAGTCGATTGCGCGTGTGAATGTGAACCAATTTTTCTCTGCGTACTCCATCGACATGCATTCGATTTTTACCGATGAAGAGAAGCGTGAAGCCGGCGGTATAGTGAAAAAGATCGATATGGAAAAGGAATCCGGATTTTTGGGCGAGCCAGTTGCAGGTGCAACAGTCACCAGCAAGATTACCGTTGAGCACGAGCGCAAAACGCAAATCGGAACGTATTATGATCCTATTTCAAAGACAACTACACCTCAGTACCATACGGAGTACGTGCCGGAATTTTTAACCAGCGTAACATCGACTACCGATGCCGAGGGCAAGTTTACTGTTAACTTTCCATTTGAAAATAAGCGCTATAAAGTGGAATCCCGCGTGACTGATCCAGAAGGTCGCGCAACTTTTGCAAACCGCACCTATTTTTTCCAGAATGAAAATCCCGGCAGTTCGTATCGATACTTCCATGTGCGCAATACAGATCCAAAAAAAGAGCGCTATGAAGAACAAGTAAAGATCGGCGATGAGCCCGTAATGGCAATTTATGTGGATGATGAGAAAGTTGCCGGGCAAGGGCAGGCACTTTTCTTTGAAGCGCAAGCGGGAATTACAAAGACGCAGATGATACCGGGCGCTGAATATACCACCAGCTTCCGCCCAGAAGATCTGCCAAATAAGCATGTCGGCGCAATTTGGTTTGACGGCAAGAGCTATAGCTTTGCACAGCCGGCGCAGCTGCGTTTGGATGTTGAAGAGCGCAAGCTCGACGTTGCGATTACGCTCGATAAAGAGGAGTACCGGCCGCGCGGCAAGGTGACGGCAACTATTGAGGTAAAAGATAAAGACGGCCGTCCGCGTGCTGCAGAGGTGCACGTGAAGGCAATCGATGAGGCGATCTATGCGCTGCAAGAAGAATTTACTTCTCCAGTTGGAGATATCTATGCGCCATTGAGTGACGGTATTTTGGAGCGGCAAGCCGCAGAGGCAAGAGCAACGCTGGATATCGGCGGTGAAGGTGGCGGCGGTGGCGGTGACGGCGGCGCGCGTTCGCTCTTCAAAGACACCGCACTGTTCGATGTTGTTCGCACCGGCAGTAATGGTAAGGGCACGGTGACATTTGAACTGCCCGACGATGTAACGACATTCCGCTTGACCGGCATAGCACTGACCAACGATTTGTTTGTTGGCGAGGGCAAGTCGCCGGTAGTGAGCACGCTGCCATTCTTTGTAGATGTTACGACGAACTCTATTTATACGGTTAGGGATAAGCCGGCGGTGCGCTTCCGCGTTGCGGGGCGTGAGCTTGATACCGAGAAGGAGGTAACCTATACGGTTTCTATTCCAACTTTGGGAGTGCAGAGTGAAAAAGTTACGCGCAAAGCAGGGGAGCGCTTCTGGTATACGCTGCCGGAGTTGAAAACCGGTACACATACGATGACCGTCCGTGCGCAGTATGGAAATTTGAGTGATGCGGTGCAGAAAAAGTTTGAGGTGAGTGAGGGATTGCTGACGGTTCCGGTGACTCGCGAGTACGAAGTGAAGGCAGGCAGCCCGCTTGTGAATCAGGGCACTTTGAGCGGAGCAGGCCGCAGTAAAATCGTCTTTTCTCTCGAGCCGTACGGTACGTACTACCGCGAGCTGCAAGAGCTGCGCGGCAGTTATACCAACCGTCTCGATGCCGAATTAGCGCGGCACGTTGCACAGCAGTTATTAATGAAACACTACAACGAGCCGCAGCCATTTGAGGCGCCGGATCTCGAGCAGCTGCTGAATTATCAAAGTAAGCAGGACGGCGGTTTGCAGCTCTTCCCGTATGACTCTTCTGATTTGGAGCTCAGCTTTAAGGCTGCGCGCTTTGCAAGTGATATTATGGATGTGAGCCGGCTGGATGCGTTCTTTATAAGTAAGTTGGATAAAGATCAGTACGAAAAAGTGGCACCGAATGTGACTGAGGTAATTTGGGCGCTGGCCGGACGTGCCAGCCTGGGCAGACCGGTGTTGAACGATTTGAACTTGTTCCGCAACTCGAATACCGAGCCGCTTACCCTTGAGCACAAGTTAACGCTGGCCTATGCCTATGCAGTATTGGGAGATTTTGGCAGCGCGAACGAACTGTTGGATGAGGTCCTGTCAGAAAAATCTCAGTTTGCACACGAGGGCGTTGCGCTTGTAGTCCGCGGTGACAAAGATGAAAATACGAATCGCGAGCTGACCGCGCTTGCTGCGAGTACTGCGGCTTTGGCCCGTCATAAAGATGCTGCGGTTTTGTGGGAGGGCGCGCGCTTGTACGAATCGACGCGTACGTTGAATGTGCTTGAGCACTTAGCGGTATTAGATGCACAGTTAAGTCGTCTGCCGCGGGGAGAGAAGGGCGCTGTTACATATATATATGACGGCCGCGAAGAGATAGTTGAATTAGAAAAAGCCGAGACGCATACTTTGACGGTGCCAAGTGGCGCCGAAGTTACGAATGTGCGAATTGTAAGTGTGAGCGGTCCGGTTGAGGCGCGAGTACATAATGAGGCGCCGTACAGTTCGCAGTCTATTACGCGTTCTGAGACATTGAAGATTGCGCGGCATTATGAGGTCAACGGCAAGCGCACGACAACATTTAAAGAGGGTGATTTAGTTACGGTTGTGCTGACGCCGACCATTACACGCCAGCCGTATCCGCTGCCGCCGGATGGGCCGATTCCGCTCGATTTGGTGCCGCTGTCACCGGATGCAGAAAAAGAGTTGGAGAAAGCATTATTAGATGCAGTAGAGGAGACTAAATTGATTAAAGAGGAAGCAGATATCGCGCGCGATGATGCCGCTACTAGCGATGCGCACCATGCAGAGGAAGTTGAGATCCTCTCTGAGGAGCCGGCAATTATTTCGGAACCGATCATCCTCCCATCCCCAACTATAATTCCGCCGCTTCCCGCACAAAATTATGAAGTTATCGACTTGTTGCCTGCCGGACTGTTGCCGCTGACTACGCGTTCTGAATATTACTACTATAGCCGAGATACCGTGTATCCAACCAGCGTCGAGGGTCAGCGCGTCTACTTTAATCTGTGGCAGAACCGTGATCATCCGCGCGAAATTCGTTACCTGGCCCGCGTAGTTGCAACCGGTGAGTTCGTTGCCGAGCCGGCAATTATCCAAGAGGTGCAGAATCCAGCGCGGTTGAATCTGAGTCAAGAAGTGAGTGTGATAATTGAATAGATAGTGACTTTCTGAAAATTCAAGCCCGGCATGGTCGCAAGAGTGACCAGCCGGGCTTTTCCGTACCAGTGCGGCAGACAGTAAAGTTACTCTCGAGAGTAACTTTTAACCTGGCCAAATATTTAATTTCAAGTACAATCACACCTGTGAAACTCACTGATGAAGAAATACGGAAAATCGCACTGCTGGCCCGGCTTGGTCTGAGCGATGAGGAGGTCAAAAAATTTGGTCCGCAGATGACTCATATTTTGGAGTATGTCGAAAAGCTGAGCGAGGTAAAGACCGACAATGTTGAGCCCACTGCCCAAGTAACCGGTCTGACCAATGTAAAGCGCCACGACAAAGTTGCAAAAAAGGGCGATCCCGAATATTTGTGCGATCCCAAAGAGTTGTTGGAGTGCACGACGATGCCGATTGAGCGGGATCAGATTAAAGTAAAGTCGGTTTTTTGATATGAACTTAACAGACCTCACCATTCACGAAGCCGCAGCCGGACTCCGCGAAAAAAAGTTCTCTTCTGTAGAACTTACGCGCGCCGCCCTCGACCGCATACAGGCAGTCGAGCCCAAGCTTAACGCTTATATTACGCAGACCGAAGAGCTGGCTTTGCAGCAAGCCAAGGAGGCCGATGCCCGCTTTGAAAAAAACGCGCCACTGAGCGTTATAGATGGTGTGCCCGGCTCGCTTAAAGATGTCTACTGTACCGCGGGGGTGCGCACTACCGCGGCTTCAAAAAATCTCGACAACTTCACGCCGCCCTACGACGCTACCACGGTAAAAAAATTAAAAGACGCGGGCATGGTTATGTTGGGTAAGACCAATACCGATGAATATACCTGCGGCGCCTCAACCGAATCATCTTTTTATGGCGTGACGCGTAACCCTTGGGATACCGAGCGCGTTGCCGGTGGCTCGTCCGGCGG
>PCVQ01000032.1 GCA_002796025.1 Candidatus Peregrinibacteria bacterium CG11_big_fil_rev_8_21_14_0_20_46_8 | reverse complement strand
AATTCTGCATGCACTCATTTTGCCGCAAGATTTTCTGACCTTGTTTGGATACTCAGTCTCGCAAGATTTTTTTACACCCGGCCGCGCCCTCTCCGCATGCCAATATCTTGAATACACAGAGATATTCTGCCGTGCTACCTCGACTTTTGGAGGGCCCACGCGATACGGTACGTATGTATTGTTGGTGGTTGGCATGCTCTTGCCGCTGTTTGCCAACGCCAAGACGAAGCCAGCAAAAAAAACGCGGCAGTTTGCATATGCCATGCTTTGCATTGCAGTACTCAACATCGTTCTCACACTCTCGCGCTCAATTTGGATTGGAGCAACTTTTGGCGCGCTGTCGCTCTGCGTGCTCTCGTGGCCTCAATTTAGCGATAATCTTAAAAAGAAAATATATGCGGGCGCTGCAGCTGCTTTTGTTGTGATGCTGTTTAGCGCAACCGTAATCCAACACAGTGCAAAATTCTCTACACTCCGTTCGGTATTTATCCGCGACCTCTCAACAAGCATTCATGCACAGTATTTTAAAGAAGGAATCGAGCGCCTGCGCGAGCATCCGCTCGGCATTGGCGTAGGACGAGTCGGGCCAGCAACGGCACGCTTTGGCGAGCCAGTGTTAACCGAAAACTGGTATCTGCAAATTAGCGGAGAGATGGGCATTCCGGGTCTGGCGCTCTTTTTGACTATGCTCTATTTGTTTTTTGAAATGCTCTATAAAAAGCGGAGTGAACCGTTGGCTCACGGACTGTTTTTTGCACTCGTAGCAATCAGTGTAGCCGGCCTCTTTACACACTCGTTTGAAGAGACAAGCACGGTGCTACTGCTTTTTGCTGGATTTGGAATTATGCAAGCGCGATAGCGATTTTTTCAACCGACTCGCGCGCAAAGCGCACTCCGGTTTTTTTTTGTGCCACCTTCATTGCATCAAGCGCTTTTTGATCTGACAAAAAATCTTTAATGATATATGCAAACTCCGCCGCCGAAGTTTTTTCTTGCTCTATCATCCCCGCCCAGCCACGAGCAACAAAGGCTTGGGCATTCTCTATCTGATCTCCGCGGCTTCCTTCTGCCGGCAGCGGCACGAGCAGCATCGGCTTATTCCAGACAAGCGTCTCAAAAATAGTTCCGCTGCCTGCACGGCTTATCACAAAATCTGCAATGGCATATACATGTGGCAGCTCATCTTGGAGATATTCAAACGCAACATATCCTGTATGGCGTGGTCTCTGTTTAAAACTCTTGCCGGGTCCCATAACATGCACGATCTGTGTATGCTCCAAAAGTTTAGACAAATTGTGCTCAATAATTTTATTAAGTGCCACTGCACCAGTAGAGCCTCCCAAGACCAATAAAACGGGCCTATTTTTTTGTAAACCGGTAAACGCATACCCTTTTTCTTTATTACCATGGAAAATTTCTTTGCGCACCGGATTACCGACCACTTGAACCTCACCTGCAAAGTACTGCCGCGTCTCTTCAAAGCTCACGAAGACTTTTTTTGCAAAGCGCGCGCAGATTTTATTTGCAAGTCCCGGCGTAACGTCAGATTCATGCAGATAAATCGGAATACCAAGCATATGTGCCGCAATAACGACCGGCACGCTCACATATCCACCTTTTGCAAAAACAAAATCTGGCCTCTCGCGGCGCAATACTCGCAACGCCTGAAACATACCAACCGGCACACGAAATGCATCAACAATATTCTTCACATCAACATACCGGCGCAACTTTCCGGCTTGAATTCCGCAGAACGGTATTCCATAGTGCGCACACAAACGCGCCTCTATAGTATCGCCGCTCTGGCCGATATAGAAAACTTCTGCACGGGGATGCTTCCGCTTAACCTCGTGCCAAATGGCCATATTTGGCAGAACGTGACCGCCCGTTCCGCCGCCGGTTAGTATTACTCGCATAGTATGGAGTGGTTGATTTAGAAATTTGTAAAAGAATGCCCACGCCGGCTAAGGTTGTTAACATCGAAGTACCACCGTAACTCATAAAGGGCAGCGTAATTCCGGTTACCGGCATTAATCCGGTATTCACGGCGATATTCACAAATGCCTGTACCGTAAGCCAGGTCGTAATGCCTGTTGCAACGAGCATCGTATATTTATCCGCAGCAAAGTGCGCAATAATAAAACCCCGGTACGCAATAACAAAATAGGCCAGTACAATCAGTGAAGTACGAATAAACCCAAGCTCCTCAGCTGAAGCTGCAAAGATAAAATCATCGGTTGCTTGCGGCAGCCAATATGCTTTTTGAATTCCTTGCGTCAGGCCCTTTCCAAAAATGCGCCCGCTTCCCACTGCAATATTCGCCTGTTCGGTTTGCCAGCAGTAGTTACGGCGTATCTCTCCCTTACCCGGCTCGGGCTGACAATTTTCTACGGTCGGCGAGACAAATGAAGCGAAACGGTACTTTAAGTAACCGACATTAGGAACAATTAAAACAGATATAAAAAAGATAATCGTAAGGCCAAGTGCCAAATGACGGATCCGTGCACCGGCAACAAAGTAAATACCGGTAGCAATCGCAGCAAAGACAACGCTCGAACCAAAGTCGGGCTGCAAAATAACGGGAATTACAATTATAGCAGTCACCACACAGAACGAGAGAAATCCATTTCTAAAATCTTCAATATCCTTCCCCTTTCGCTCCATCCAGGTTCCCAAATAAAAAATAAGTGCGAGCTTCGCAAATTCGGCAGGCTGCACCGAAGTATTGGCAAAAATAAGCCATGCGCGCGCAGTTGTCCCCACTGTTGAACCGGCAAACAAAACAAAAATAAGCAAGAGAAATGTAAACCCAAAAAGCGGGATTGCTATTTTGCGCCAAAAGCGAACTGGAATACGAAAGCCCAGAAAGAAGGCAACAAGCCCTACCGCAATACGAACTACGTGACGTTTCAGCAAAAAGAAGCAGTCCACTCCGTCCTGGCCGCATGTGGGAAACAAAACATCCGGCGGTTTTGTAAGCGAAATACTCTTGGGCACACCGATACTCGTAATCATTACAATGCTCAAAACGAGCAAAATGAAGACGGTTAAGAGCAATACCATATCGACGCGGCCAGAGCGTTCATGCATAGCGGAGCAAGAATACCCGATTGCTGCTACACTGCATACATGAAACTTCACAAAATGTGGATGCTCATTAGCATAGGCAGCATCGTCGCAATTCTTGCCGATCAGCTAACAAAGTATCTCGCGCAAACAAATTTTACCGAGCAACCGCTTGTGCTGATTTCTGATTTCCTTGTGCTTCGCTCCAGTTTTAATCCGGGAATCGCATTTAGTATTCCCGTACCAAATGCACTCATGATTCTCATTACTCCCCTCGTGATCGCAATCATTTGCAGCATTGTGATAAAGGACTTCGATATACAAAAACGGCATACAAAAATAATACTTGCGCTATTGTTGGCCGGTGGCTTTAGTAACCTTATTGACCGAATTATTCATGGCGGAGTAACGGATTTTATCGCCTTCTCGTTTTGGCCAAGCTTCAACTTGGCAGACTCATATCTGGTTATTGCCGGCTTCCTTCTAGTATGGAATTATGGTAGAATAGAGAGATGAGTGAATCACAAAATCAAGAGAATCAAAATGCACTCGGACCGCACGCACCAGGCTTTCTGCAGCTTGTATTAAATACATTTGCAGGACTTGGCGGAGGTGTTGCCGGTACCATTGTGCTCTTCTTAGTTTTTTTGGGAGCCTCAACTGCGCTCAAGCCGGTTGCCGAACCCGGTGTAGCCAGCGGCATCGACAGCGTCGCACAAAATCCGCTCTTTATCTTCATCGTTATTGCAACGGTATTTCTTGCGTCACTTATAAGCAACATTGTCGGCTCACTGCTCTTTAGCTTTGTACGTCACGACAAATACAATCGCAGCGCCACCATTATGTACCAGATATTTTTCATCAATCTCTGTATTTTTGCACTGCTCACGCCGATTTATTTAGTACTGGATGCACAACATCTTATTACATTAGTGGGAGCAACTGCGCTGCTGCATGTCGCGGTTTCTGCATTTGCAAGTTTGATTATTTTGGAAATCGTCGGGAATACAAAGTACTCTCTCGTTGGCGTATACAATGTGGTTTTTGGACTGCTTATAGCGCTTACGTTAATCACCTTTTTCTTTCAGTTCACCCGCGGTACACAGACGATTCTGCTCTTTATAACACTTCCGGCTATTTGGACGGCAATGGGAGCAATGAACGTAATCGGCGACATGCTCTATCGCTGGTTCTACTCTGTTTGGGGCACGGATGTACTAAGCGTTGCAACCGATTTAGGCGGTGATTATGGCGAAGCCGAAAAAGAGGAAGACGAAGAAGAGCAGCTGCCGCCGGACCAAGCCGGCGCGGACTTTCTGAAGGAAAAATAATTATATTTCAAATTTCAAAAAACCCACGTCCTTCCCGGTCCACAATCGGAAGGATTCTTGAGCTTGAAGCTTGAGCATACTATCGCCCATAATTATTTTACAACCGGCGGCTTGAGCCTCTTTGAGCAGACGCGTCATACGCGGAGTGTAGACGATATCCATGACGGCTGGACTTCCTGGGAAGCCGTAATTTGGCAATGGGGTATCTGAGTCATTTGGAGCTGCACCAACAGAAGTTGTATTGATAATAACATCGAAATTTTCATTGGAAATACTTTGCAGTGGCCGGACCTCAAATTCAGCGGCAAGCTTTTGCGCCCGCTCGTAGGTACGATTCCAAATACTTACCTGCGCACCTGCTTCGCGCATTGCATAAACCACTGCACGCGCTGCGCCGCCGGCACCAAGAATTAGAATATTTTTACCGTGCAATTCAATTCCTCCAACTTTTTCTAAAGCATCACGCGCGCCGATCCAATCGGTATTGTGACCGACAAGTTTTCCCTTCTCATTTACAATCGTATTCACCGCACCGATCTTTTTTGCCGCTTCACTAAGTCCATCTACATATTCAATCACAGCAATTTTGTGAGGGATTGTTACATTGGCGCCTGCAAAATGTGCCATAAAATCTTCGATAAAATCCGCTAACTTTTCCGGTGGAACCGACTGGGCAGCATAATCTGCCTCGATACCAACTTGTGCAAACGCAGCGGTATGCAATTTGGGCGAATCAGTATGGGCAAGCGGCCAGCCAATGACGCAGTACCTTTTCATATCCGAAGTGTAACAAAAAAACACAACCGAGCGCACTTGCACCGACGAAAACTTTGCCCGGGCAAACGTAAAAAACAATAAACTATCTAATAAGTCAAGTTAACAGGTTGGAGGGCTTCCTAGGAAGGCGGATTACGCCACTACCTAAAACACCTTTTTTCTGGTATAATATCCAGATATGTTTCCCTATCTTCAAATACAAAATCGGGCCTTAGAATCGGGTGATCAAATCCGCGGAGGCGTTGCCGATAAGCTGGCTGAATTTATAACGAATATTTTCGCACAAATCCCCTCGTGGATTGCCGGCGGCATACTTTTTTTACTTACGTTTGTTGCGGCAAAAATTGTAAAGGCCTCGGTTGAGGCGCGCATCTCTGCAAAAGTCGACCAAGAGCATGAAGAAATTATTATTCTTTCGGGCCGCATAAGTTATTTTACAACCATTTTAATCGGTATTACCGTTGCACTTAAAGTTGCCGGCATCGACTTAACGGCGGTGCTTGCTGCAGTTGGTTTTGGTATCGGTTTTGCCCTGCGTGATTTAATCATGAACTTTTTAGCCGGTGTGATGATTCTAGTAAGCCGGCAATTTACTAT
Source organism: Candidatus Peregrinibacteria bacterium CG11_big_fil_rev_8_21_14_0_20_46_8 (assembly GCA_002796025.1). GTDB lineage: Bacteria > Patescibacteriota > Gracilibacteria > UBA1369 > UM-FILTER-53-11 > 21-14-0-20-46-8. The sequence continues at coordinate 11,267 of PCVQ01000032.1, read as the reverse complement.
CGGTGACATCATTAAAGTGGGCGAAACAACCGGAAAAGTTGTTGAGATTCAGACGCGCGCCACGATTATTCGCGCATTTGACGGCACAAAAGTTATTGTTCCGAACGCTGAAATTTTTAAAAATGCCGTTACAAGCTATACAACAAATCCAACGCGCCGCATCGAAATTCCAATCTACATTTATTATTCAACAAATATTAAATACGCAATGAAGTGTGCACTGGAAATTGCACGGCAACACCCAATGGTTTTAAAAAAGCCGGAGCCAAAAGTAATTGCGCAAGAGTTCGATGATTCGAGCATAAATTTATCGGTGCGATTTTGGGTAAGCTCCACTGCGAGCTGGCTTCAAATTAAAAGCGAGATGATGCATATGCTGCATGAACAATTGCCACAAAAAGGTATCGATGCACCGTATCCGATTTATCATCTTGAAACCGAGGCCGACACCAAGACAGATACACAAAAAGCTGAGGAACTTGCGGCTAAAGGCGTGCAAGAGATGGAAGCGCAGGAGCAGCAAAATACTCAGATGTCAGCGCCAAACGGCAATGGCAGTGAAGCGGCAGATACCGAACCGCAAGAGCCGGATCCGCCAATGGACTTACAATTAGCGCCGGAAATGGTGGCAAATAACGGACAGACGACTACTCCGCCAAGCGGCGTGTAACTGGATAATTCTCTTTCCAAGTTGCCACATCAAATGTTGTTCCACGCGGCATAGGATTTTTTTGATTATATACGGCAGTGCTCTTGCGTAATGTATCGAGCATTTTCCTACGAAAAGCTGCAACAACTGATTGAAATTCTTCATCACAAAGCGTCACTCGCCTGCCCTCACCTAAACGCTCATTAGGGAAAGGTGTTCCATGATGGAAACGGGCTTCGCCGGTAGCAGAGTCATAGAATCCCCCAAGATCATTAATTTTGATAACACCGCCACCATTTGGCAGTGATGCAAGCCGCATAGAGTGAATGTACAACTCTTCACCACGTGGAAAAAAATGATTTGGTCCAAGGGAAGCTCCCCATGTTCTGCCCAAAACTTCGGCACCATACAGGCCGAGGCGTTTATCTTGCATCACACCGTTCGATGCAAGCCAGCGAACAAAGTCGCGCACGGCTGCCGGCTCTGGATGTAGTATTGATGATTGTTCTTCAATTATAGTTTCGGCAGGATCGGCAGGAGCATGAGTACGTTCGAAAATTTCTGAAGTAGACATAAATTGTTACATTAAAAGTTAAGAGGTGATTTTACCACGGGTCGAATGAATTGCAGCATCTACCGTTGAAGCGCCAAATAAAGTTGACTAAAATTAACTAGAATTAAATAGAATTAACTCGAACTCTAGTTAATATGTTTAAAATATGTCTAAACTATGTTTAATACTCTTAATCTATAAAAATACTTGCTAAACATTCTAAATATCTATATTTTTTATGAAAATTAACTAAATAGTTTGAAACTATAGTTAAATTTGCTAGGATTGTTTAAAACACACTTAAACATCCGAATGTGCAAGACCCCATCCTCACGGTTGAGCAGGCGGCAAAGGTACTCCATCTGCATCCGCTCACCGTACTGAAACTCATAAAGGCGAAGAAGCTGAAAGCGAGCAAGATCGGCAGGGTCTACCGCATTCGCGAAAGTGCAATTGATACATTTCTAGATTCTCACGCAACATAAATCCCCCTCTATGCTCTTCAACTGCGTTCAGTGCTGTAAAAGAATCTCGTCGAAACAAGACAACTGCGTCTACTGCAAAACCAACAACTCTCATATTATCGAAACACTTCAGCCGATGAAGCAAGAGAAACATGAACCAGAGCGTAACGCAAAGGGACTTCTCTCATTTTTATTGCGCCGCCAATCGTAAGGCGAATAAAAAAAGATCGTCATATGGGCAGATACTGTATTTCGGACCCCGCTCGTGAATTGCATCCCATGGGTGGGGTTTTGCCAATAGTAACTATTATCCACTGCACTGCAACTCGTGCGCGTTATTTGCGCAGATCGCAACTTGATCTAAAAGTTCCAAAGTGCTCGGTAGTGTCGGGCCGGCATTTTTATCTTCGCCGATAATAACCTCCTGCAGTGTATCTGCGCGGCCAAGGATCTGCTGAAGTCCTTCGCCGTTTACCGTGCCATACAATAGTTCATATCGCGCACGCAGTTTTTCGATATCGAGATTCTGTTCGAGCTGCTCCTCGCGCTGACGTACACGGAGATTAAGCTCGGTAAAGCTCTGCGGCTGCGGGCTTGGATCTGCAGCACGAGCTTCGAAGGGATCGTCGCCCTGATCTTCAAAGAGAGCGCTGAGTGCTCCGGATGCGCAACCACTCTTCGTATATTCGAAGCCATCGAGTGTTGCACACACATCGAATTTACTGGCAATGCCCTTACCGATTTTTGCAAGCGTCTCGCTCGGCGGGCTTGTAAGCGCACTATCTACAGCTTCGCCAATTGCATCTCCTGCTTCACCAACATCTTTTGCCAAACCTCCAAGTTCGTCACCCAGCTCTCCAAATGATTTAAAGGTATCACCAAGTTTTTTTATTTTTTCAATCAACTCGTCATACACCGGATCACCCTCTGCGTTTGCGTAACCCTTTGCACGCTCGGCATACTTGGCTTCAAATTCATCAAAGTATGCATCAAAAAGAAGTTCGTCTTTGCCGCCACTGTTTGGTTTGCGCAGTAACATACTGTCGATGAGTTCGCGCTTTAACTTTTGGCGCGCGCCGGTTTCGGTAACAATGGTAAGCGTATCGTCGTCGGTGCGAACAAATTTGCGAAGGAAAAAAAGTTCGGCTTCGAGTTTATAATATGCATTAGTTACCGATTCCAGACGCTCTAAATCACAACGCAGAAAGGCACCCATAACAGCATACCGCGCCTTATTGAGTTGATTTTGCACGCGCTGAATATCGGCATAGTGCGAGGGCCAGCGGAAAAAATCTTTCCAATACTCTACAAAATCGGTGTATCCCACACCTGCAGATATAAATTGCCGCCAGCCTGCACTGCATGTTTTTAAGTTGCGCCCCTGGCTCTCTTCTTGTGCAAGTGGCTCTGCAAGAAAGCGCTCGCGCGGACCTTGCGGCACACTCTCCTGAGCAAGCGCAAGCGGTGCAAATATGGTCGTGCCAATGAGCATTACTGTTAACAGTATATCTTTGATAATTTGGTTCTTATTTGTCATAAAGTTTAGCTTGAGCATGAAGGCTTATCTCTCAAAATTCTGCACGGACTCGCAGGATCATCGAGATTAATTATGTCTTGGAATAGTTTACGGAAGCTTTTGAAATAGTTATTCATAGTATCCATTTCTTGCAGCAAGACTTGATATTGCAGCGACTGCGGCTTTGCGAGAGATTCATTTTGAAAGTCATCGAAAACTTTTCTTTGCTGAGCTTTACGCTGCCGCACTTCTGCTTCAACTTTGCGCAAAATTTCAGCTTGATCGGGTGCATCGCCGGCACTATCGAGCGCGCGCTGGGCAGCTTCTTGACGCGGCTGGGGATCACTCTTACACTCGCCGCCTTTGCAACGATCCGGTTTATCGAAATATCGTTCGATAAAAATTCTTGCATTCTCAACAAAGCTGCCTTCGGTTATGAGATCGTCGTTCGGCGGCGTAACAATTGGATTTGGCACGAGCACAAGATTAAACGAGAGCGCAGAAAACGGCGACCAAGAATCACCTCCTTTACACATTGGAAGTTCAAAGAGATTTCCGCTAGCCTTATTGGGAAGCAGACTCTTACTCATCGTCTTTTTAAAGAGATCATTAATTTTTTCTACATGGCAGGCCACGCAGTGCTCGCTTGTAGTATATGAGCTGTCGGTGCGGTAAATAAGATCGACTTCGAGACAGAAGACATCGTTACACGGAAACGGTACGCCGGTCTCTTCGGTATAGCGCGGCCCAAGATTATTTGGATCATCCCGACCGGACTGGGGCGGCTGAGTACCTGCTCCTCCTCCCTGTTGCGGCTGTCCGGCACCGGCATTTGCATTTGGATTCTGCTGAGTATTACCGCCCTGCTGCTGATTATTATTTTGATTGTTTGCACGGTTGCGTTCGGCTTCGCGCGCCGCCTCAACTGCATCGTGCAAATTTTGATCAACTGCACAGACGATATCTCCAATAATTTCATCCGCATCTTCGGTTGCTACCGAAGGCTGTTGCGGTGGCGAAGGCTGCGGCTGTGATGGTTGCGGCGCGGGCTGTGGACGTTGCGGACCCGTTGGCTGTTGCTGCGACTGCGCAGGCTCTTCTTCTGCTTCTTCTTCGGTGCTGCTTTCGCCTGGCAAAGAATTCCCTCCGCGCCGGCCACCGTCATTGCTTCGCGGCTGGCCAAAGGTTGTTTCTGCCTTACCAAAAAGAATTAACTCCATAATGTCGAGATCGGTAAGCAGGTCGAAGCCGGAATCTCCCTCATCTCCATTTGCAAAGAGTTCCGTTGGTGTAACCTCGAGGGTCAATGCAACTTCTAAATCGGCAATAGCTAACTCTTCCAAAAGCGCATTCTGCGTCTCCTTTAATTTCGCTTCTACATCACTGCCGCTCAATCCTTTTGCCGGATCGGCTTTATCTAAAATATCTCCAATAAAGCTGCCGGGCAGAATAGCCATGAGCTCATCTTTGGAGAGATTGCGCGGGCCTGCGGTTTTTTCAAGTGCAATATCGGTACCCGCCGACCGAACTTTTGAATAAATTTTTCCATATAAATCCTTCCCCTCACTGCCGAACACATTTGGAAATTCAGAAGTACCCGGTGACCCCTTTGTTGCCGTTACTATGACTTTATTCAATCCCTCAGCGAGATCCAATTCCACAGCATGAGCAGCAGGCGCACTCACAAGTGCGGCCGCAATACCCAATCCTACAATGTAGTTTTTTACTGACATCGAGTGGTGCTTACGTTAGTAAATTTAAAAGGATACAAAGTAATTTCATCGCGGATACTTGCAACTTCGTCACGATAATTTTCAAGTGATTTAATAATTTCTCTGTATTTACGATGAAGCGGGAGCGCCATTTGAAACTCGTTATACGCAAGAAGCGACTGATCGAGCGTCTTTTCTGCAATATCGATTTCTGTTTCGATGCGCTGGAGCGCAATGCCGATGTCGTTAAGAACGGACTGTGCGTAAAAAAGATCAGGACCAAAACCGACCGGCGCATCTGAACCACGCTCTTCTTGTACACGCTCCTCACGCCGAATATCCTGCTGAATTCTTTCGAACTTATCGGCGGCCTTAAATTCGAGCTGCGCACGCGCCGCCTCTAAGCCCTGCCGGAACTGGAAAAACTGGACCATGCCGGCCTCGGCCAAACAGTACGTCGAAAGATTCGGCTTGCCCTCTTTACCAATGCATTCGCGAACTCCCTTATCGTTACGGGGCGGTGCTTGTACTAGGGCGATTAATGTATCACCATCTTTTTCGGCATTCAGTGCAGCAATACGCTCATTAAAAAGATCGTTCATTGTAGAGTGATATTCAAGAACCATCCCGCTCACATCGTCTTCAAATTTGAGATATTTATTAACAGATTCCTGAGGCTTTGCATCGGCCGGGCGTGTTGTACTTTGCGTTACAACAACTACTGTTGCAATGAAGAGCAAGAGGATTAAGTTGCGAATAATATATTTTGGAATACGTTGCATAGCGTTTATATGAGATTTATGACGAGGTACATTTTTCTGTGTAACATGGAACTTTTTGTGCGAAAGAGCCGAAATTCCCTAAAAGCTCGGCAACAGAAAAATTCAATGTTTCGAGCTGTTCGTTAATGCGCTGATATTTCTTAAGCAACAATGTCGATTTTTTGGCATAGGCGCTCTGCAAAATGTGCTGGCGAATTATAGATTCAAGCAATTGGAACTCTTCTTCTAAGACTTGGGGGCAGCCGCTAATATCGGCGCTCGTGCTGCCAAATGCCGCACCGCCTTCACGGCCGTACCGTGCAACTTCTTCTTGTAACGCCTTGCGGTACGCACGATAGCGCTCCATTGCCTCCCCTATTAAATCTGAAGTTGGGCGGCTTTGCGCAAAGTGCTGATTCATAAATTCACCAAAATCATTGCGTTGTCCCTCGGCAAAATTCTTTATGCGCTCGCGGCAAATATTCACTTTATCGAGCTCAGATTCATCTGCTTCACTGCTTGCCGATGTAGCTGGTTGCGCAGCCGGCTGGGGTGCAGGGGCTGCAGGCTGGGCATTGGTCACAAAATGAAATTGTACGAGCAGCAGTGCAATTATTGTTGTGAGAATTGCAGCATTAACTGCACGCCACATTGACCGTTGCTGATTGTTAGTATCGTTCTTCATTTGATTTTGTGTAAATAGGAAGGCCGTTTGGGCCGGTTAATCCTGCGAAAATAATATCGCTCGGCTGCAAATCTTCACCCGGAGCAATCGTCGCTTGGCATGGACACTGTGTGCACGGCGGGCGGACAACAAAGACTCCCGGATCACTGTCTCCAATTCGTTCAGGCGCAAAAATATCGCCGGCATTATCTGCACCGTCTTCACGGCCGCCGTCCAAACCATCAAAATCATCATAGGGGCTTAAGGGATTTGTTCCCGTTTCATCTTCGCGGCAGTCGGGCGTGCCGCCACCATCGGTGTCGGGATTATTCGGATTTGTATCCAATTCAAATTCACGTTGGTTTGTACACTGGTCGCCGTCAGGATCAGCATTTGGATCGTCCACACCGTGTTCCAATTCCCAACGGTCAGGCAGACCGTCATTGTCGCTATCGTTATCGTAACAGTCGTAAAGTAAGAGCACACGATCAACCATGACCGCAAAATCACGACGGGTAATCTGCTCTTCTGCACGCTGTGCCTCTTCGGGCGTAATTAAAAACGCACGGGTTGCGCTGTCTGCTTCATCAATAAGATATGGCTCAAGATCGAGCGCCACACGAATAAACGGATCGTACCAATTTTCATTTTCTCCAAATGCAAGCGAGACATTACTAAAGTCGATAATATTTTGCTCTTGAAGTGCTGCCAGCACAATCGTTGCGGCCTCTGCGCGGGTAATTGGATTTGCGGGACGGAACGGAGTTGTTGTGCGGCCATCGGATTCAGTACGAGCTTCGCCGATATAACCACGTATAAAGCCGCGGATATTTCCTTCTTTTAATACCGGGTAAAACCAAAGGTCTTCATTGATAACATCAAAAAATGGTGATGGCAGTTCAAAAGCTTCCGGACGCGGCACAATGCAGAGCGCTTTTTCGGTCACTTGAGTAAATTCAGCACGGTTGATTAGCCGGTCCGGCTCGTAAAAGAGTTCGCCGCGCGTACTGCTTGAGCTGCCAACACCTGCAACAATACCGCGCCGCTTTAAGCGATTGAGAATTGGGAAGAGCGGATCACTGCGCTGGACATCGCTAAAGCCGGCATCTCCTCGGCGCACTCCGCCGCTGGCAGTACCGCTGCCAGTGGCCTGGCCTCTGCGAACAACCGCTGTCGGTGTTTGAACAATTGCCGGTGCATCAACGATCTCAATCAGCCTCCTAAAGTTGCGGGTAGTTGCAATATAGACTTCCGCAATAAGCTCATTGAGATAGCGAAGTTCGAATACTACCGGCTCATAAAAGCCGCCCGGACGCTCAGTGAGCGTTAGGTCACTGCTATGCAGCCGAATGTCGCCATTGATATCGACAGTGACAAGACGCTCCGTCCCGCTCAAAACAACACCGGCACCCGGCACCTCGGGATCATCACCCGGTAATATACGGGTGCGCAAACCGGCTGCAGCAAGCGCTGGCAGTTCGCGCATATGTACTCCCACAAAATCACGAACCGTTTCAAGATCATATACTGTTTCCGGCGCGTCTAAAATAACATCCAAATTTACATCGGGCACAAAGTAGACAAATGTGACAGGCTGAGTGTCTAGGATGTCGCTGATACGGAAAATACCAATGCGCGTCTGCACTCCTGCAGGCAGTACCCGCGCCTCGTACTCGGGATTAAGAATCACAATACGTCCGGTCTCGCGGTTAATCTCTGCAATATCTTCGCCCTGCTGATCGCGGACCACCAGCCGGTCGCGCTGATCTAAATCTTGGAGGGAGAAACGGCCCTCTTCATCGGTAAGATATTGCGAATTTTCATTGGCACTCGGCGTAGTAAGCAACTCCCAGCCGGGGCTGTTTTCGCCGCTGCGCAAACGGAAAATGCTAATTGGCGCATCCTCTTCTGCAGGCTCGATAAAGCCCGAAATAATATTGCTCTTAAGCGGTTCAGGATTCAGCACGATTCGCGGCTCAACCACGTCGACAATAATATCTTGGTATCCTTCGTTCAAGGCCTCATCACGCACCGTAAGGCGCATATTACGGGTACCAACTTGTGCGAATGGGCCGATTGTAAAATCAGCGTCATCGAAGTCGTTTGCCGGATTCCCGTCTTCATCACTGTCTACCGCTGTATTTGTATCGCGTCCGGCGTTGCGATCGTTATTTGCAGTACCGTCGCCATCGCTGTCTACTGTTGCATCGGTATCGAGCCAGTAACTTATAATATTACTTTGGCCATCGAATGATCGTGAAGCGTCGAGCGGCAAGGTCTTTCCAACAGCAACGGTAAAGCGGGCTTTACCAAGATTTGCAAAGGGTGCAGAGGTATCGCCGCACACTTGCGGAGATAACAAGAGAGGCTCGGAACCGGTTGACCTGTTTCCTTCAGCGTCAAAAGCAAAGAGCTGAGACTGATAAAAAGCGGGATCAAGCTGCAATGTTACCGATGGACGCTCATTATTTTGCGGCATTTTTTGCAAGACAAATGTCTCGTTGCGGCCCAACTGAACAGGACCTGTTTGTACAAGCTGTAGGCGCGCCGACCCTCGTCCAACTTGAATTCGATCACCAAAATCTATAAGCATGCCGGGCTGAATCTCCTGTTCACGTTGTTCGCTGCGAATAACTTCAATAGAACCGCTCTCGACACGAATATCAATTCCCTCTCCAAGTGCATCCGGCACCGGCAAAGCAACATCCGGTGACAACGTAAATTCACTCTCTCCCGGCGCTCCAATATTCCACTGTACACGGGCAACTTGCAATGCATGAATTACCTCTCCAGCTTTTACGCGTACCGCATCGCGGCTTGAACGAATAATCTCCCGCTCTGCACTTGTAATAGTAGCGGTACCGCTTGCACGTTCGACACGCGCAGCCACACGAGAAAAGTCGGGCAACGTTACACTACGATTTGCTTCGACAACAACAGTACTACCGTCAAAGAACCGGATACGAATACTTCCTGCAAGAGCCTGCATCTTTGTGCCCGCCGGAAATAGCGCGCTGCCTTCCGGCGGCATATCTATTTCGAGAGAGCCGGTACGAAGTTCGAATATTCCCGTTGGATCCAGTGATACTCCGGTATTTTCCGCCAAACGCAGCGTTGTTCCATCGGCTGCCACAAGCCGCACCGAACTGTTATTGCCTGTAGCAACAAAGTCTCCAATGCGCACGACATTTTCTGTAATAGCAGCATTGTTCGCGAGTACTTCGCCATCCGGCTCTTCAACGCGGATGCGATCTGATTCAATAGCAGCAGGCGCTGATTCTTCCGGTACTAAGAAGGTACGAATTGTCGATGCCGAATTTTGCGATACTACCTCGTAGCCAACCACATCATCCATTGGAGCAAGATCAAAGCTAAAGCTTGCTTCGTGTACGAGCTCATTGTTCACTTCCGGAAAGTTAGGACTCATGCCCGCAGGGACTAATTCTGCTAAACGCCAGAACTCAATATCTTCGGGACGGAATGCAGCCCGGGCCGGCTGTGCCTGGACACGATCATTTCGTTTGAGGTAGACATTTGGACCATAGGTGTACACCTTGTCGTTATCGCCATCATTGTCTAAATCTATATCGGCTAAAACAGATTGTGACTCTGCCTCAAGCGTGTAACTGACAATACGGCGGCTCTGTCCACTATTGTCTACTGTGAAGATTCCAATATTACGAATATTACCTGAACCGGTGTCGCTACCGCCTCCCGGCGCCTGCGCCTGGAACTGAGAATAGTCCGGCGGCTGGGGCACTTGCGCAATACGGCGCGCTGCCTCATTCTCTTGCGGCCAGAGACTTGTAAAATCCGGATCACTTTCATCGACCCATTCAACAGCCTCAAAGTCGAGTTCACCAACCTTAACCGGCGCGCCATCGTAATCGCGCGGCTTTAATTCTGTGCCAGCCACGAAATTCCGCAAACTCTCATGGACAAATGGTGAACGCTGCTGTGCAAGAAAGCGTCCGATCTCTCCAAGTTCGCTGTTTGCAATATTGCGCTCACTCATCTCTTCGGTTGCATCGATATGCTGTGCCAAACGGTCACGATACTCTTTCAAACGCTTTTGGAACGGCAAAATAATATCAGAATCGGTAATGAACGGCTGGTGCTCTCCGGGTACATAGGGCACACTCGCGGCCTCGAGCTTTACGGTCTCCGGAAGAGCGGCCAATTGACGCTCATATGTTTCGAGACTTTGCTGCATTGCAGCAACACGCTTAACGTATTCGGTACTCAATAAGAGAGCATGCAATTTTTCTTGCTCGGAAAGATCTTCGGGCAGTGCATTCAACAAGTCGCGATCATTCACACTAACACCATCAGGCCCGATATTAATTTTTGGATTTGTAATTGAGTTCAGCGCCTTCGAAAGATCTTTTGTAGCTTTATTTAAACCCTTCGAAATACCGTCCGAGGCATTGTTAATTTCCTGAGCTGCGGCTTCGACTGCATCCTGTACACCGCTAAAGTCGAGCTCTAAATTGGTGTAGCCGGTAATTTTTACCGCATCAACATAGTCTATATTAATCGTTGGCGGCTCAATTTGAATAAGCAAGTCGAGCGGAATCAGCGGCGTTAATCCGCGCGCCGTAATTTCCTCAATTTTTGTCTTGAGCAAGAACTCGTCGGTTGGCAAGAAGCCGAGTTTAATAATGCAATAGATCCGCAAAATCTGCTGCAAGACATCGATAACTGCGGTAAATTCACCCGGCAATTCGGGAAGTGTAGGCGGTGGCGGCAGATCGGGCAACTGCGGTAAATTCAGCTGCGGCAGTTCCGGCAAGGTCGGCAAGTTTGGAGGGGAAGGGATAACGGGAATACGCGGCGCGGCAAATTGCAGCTGCGGCAGGGTAATATTTGGATCGATACCAAAGCGCGGCAGCGGAGGTAACGTAATAGGCGCTGGAGTAAATTGCACATCCGGCCATTGTACGGTCAA
>PCVQ01000022.1 GCA_002796025.1 Candidatus Peregrinibacteria bacterium CG11_big_fil_rev_8_21_14_0_20_46_8 | reverse complement strand
CTATACTTGTCTGCGCCGCTTTTGCAGAGGCGCCACAGGAAAGGACACGTGCCGATGTGTACCGTACCGAAATTTTGCCGTTGCTGAAGCGCGCGTTTTGAGTATTGCGTGTTGCACGCGCCAAATCGGATGAATATTTTAGAATACACCGCCCCGATTCATCCGAATATTCGGGTGAACAGGGGCGGCACGAACTTCCTTCGTCCATGGCGGGGATGGCGGGTTGCGGATATTACTTTTTGAAAATTTCCAGCCGCGGGTGCGCGGCGTGGCCGCGATCTTTCTCGCGCAGGTCGAGGTGCCGGTAGGCGATTGAGACTCCCGTGTTCTCATCATCGCTTTGACACCGGACGACGATCGCGCCATTTTCATAATCGATAAAGATAGCTGCCGCACGGCAGGGTGGCTTCAGCGTAATGCTGTTTTCGCCGCTTTCGTTTTCCCCGCCGAACACGCCGATGAGGAGAGCAGCGAGCAGCACGCCGAGTTTACTGAGTGTATCGGGCTGAATGTGAATCATCGGACACCTCTTCCCCGCCTTGCGCGGGGATCAGTTTGCCATGTGGGAAGGATCACCAGGTATTTTTGCTTCAGGCTTTTGGGATTTCTGCGCCGACCCCATTTAGGGGTGCGCACGCTTCAGCCAAAACAAAAAATCACCGGTGCGCTTGTAATAACACATTCAGATGAACAACCGATGAACAAAAATGTACAAAAAGATGAACGGGGATTTTTTCTTCGTGCAAAATATATTTTTGCGACCGATAGTGCTTTTTCCTCTAAAAATAAACAATATACTGCTCTATTTTCTTCTGTCAGCCGCTGACAGATTGTTTTGGGGTTGTACCCTATTTTATTTATCATGCCGCGATATCATTGAAAGATCATTTGATCTTTCACAATTCATAATTCTGTACTGGGACATCCCTTATCGAGCATTACCGTATACGCCATGACGGCTGGTTGATGTTCGATAGGTTGGATTCCCCCAGTACAGCGTACAACTTCACGCGTATTTGGGTGCGGGAGCCAGCCATATTTTTTTTTCGCGAAACCACAACAATGAAGAAGGAGAAGGACGATGACGAAGAAGAAGATGATTCTGCTGACGCTCTGCGTAGCGGGAATGACGGGATGCGCAAGCAGCGGATCGAGCTTGGTCAAGCCGTCGCCGCTTGGCAGGGGATGGTACGAAGGCCGTTCCGGCTGCGCCGTGCAGATCAAGGTGCACAAGCCGATCTCCGGTGTTCGCATCTACTGGGATGGGGCGTGCAAGGATGGCAAGATGACCGGACGCGGGACCTACCGCCTCCTCAACTCGAAGAACCAGGTGCTCATCGAGTGCAAGGGCAACATGGGGGCGCGACCGGAGGATGGAGAGACTGCTTGCAGCTATCCAATTTTCGGTTATGAAACGTACCATGGCCAAATGCGGAATGGCATTCCTCACGGGAAGGGACTTCATGTGAGAAAGGGTGGAATTCATCCTTTTCATTATGATGGTTACTTCCGCAATGGCGTACGGCAGGGCCAAGGCATTCTTCATATGTCAGGAAAGAGATATGAAGGATATTTTGAAATCGGTGAACTCTGCATCAATTGCACGATGCGGCTAAATGATGGCACGGAATATTCCGGTTCATTCACCAGCGGCAAGCCATACGGTGAAGGCACGATGATCCGTAACGGACGCGAGGTCGAGGGGATATGGAAAAAAGGAGAGTTCGTTCCGAAGCGGCATTACAGCAGTCAGGAAGGACGGCGTCGTGGAATGGACCGTCCTCGCCCTTCGCAACCCCGCTCATCAGGCGGTTCATATTCCGGCGGTGGTGGAGGACTCCTGAACAACTTCATCCGGGGCGCCATGGATGCGGTGATTCGGAGCGGCGCACAAGGCGCGAAGGAGGCTGTTGAGAGCATGTCTTCCGGCGGAGAGTGGACCGCGGAAGACGAAGAGCGCTACCGGCGCAAGCAGCAGTGCGAGAACCAGAAGAAGGCCTGCTATGCCGGGTGCGAAGGCCTCTCTAAGCGATGGTCTCCCGGCAACATCAGCAGCCCGTACCAACGTTGCAGGAGCAAGTGCTTCGGCATCTCTTGCAACTAGCTGTGCCCTAGCCCCTGGGGGAATCCGCGCCTGTAAGCAGGCGCACACGCTCCGGCGGTCTCGGCTCCAGGATGAGTCAGAGGCCGCCGGGCACCCGTTATGATGTATCGATTCATGCATTTTTATGCTATAATGCTTAGATATTTATGAAGCCGATTTCACATAAAAAATCTCATAAGCAAGGCGTAAGTTTGCTGATCGCGGTCATTTTTGTGACCTTCTTTTTGTTTCAAGTTATTGCGATGGGCGCTGGCGTGCTCCGCGATATCCGTTTGCGCAATACATGGACGAGTGCGCGCCAGTTGGATTTAATGGCCGAGGCCGCCGCAAATGTCGGTGCGGCATGGGCGCAGGACGGGGGAGTGGGGCAGAATTATCCGACGGCTGCAGCAGCACCTGGGGGAGGTGGTGTGCCCGGCGGAGCATTTCCCGGTCGGGGCGGATTTCCGCGTGGATTACCCCAAATTCAAACAGAATACGAGCGCATTTTGACTACTATTGCTGCGGATTTGGGGATCACATGTCCGCCTCCTCCCCGCGGGCAGCCACAGGTGCCATGTTGGGGATTTTCTGTGATTGGCAGTTCGGTGAATAATCTTGCGCTCGGCGATACACGCCTGACGCTGGATGGCACCTCTTTTTATAGTGTACCCGCGCCGGTTGTGGATTTGAGCGGGAATATCCGCGGCGGGGGAGATGCGCTGCCGGAGTGTAATCCGCCTGCGGCGAACGATCCGAATGCGGCTGCGTACCAGCGCAACACCGCCAACGACGGCTGCCACTGGAATAAGCTCATGGTCGGCGAGAGCGTGGATATTCCTTTATATACGACCACGGGCGGCCGACGCACGGCGAATGGTGGCGATCCGGTCCCCGTCCCAATAACCGCAAACGATCTTCGCTTGCGCGTGCGCACGCCATGTAACAATTGGAACGATCCTGCAGCGCGCGATAGCGGCTGCCCGGATGCAGGGCGGATTGCGCTGTGGCCGGATCCGGATGAGACTGTGAGGCATAATCAGCTCCCACCAAATAATGAATTTTTACGCAAAAGCGTTGATCCTGTTTTGATACAGTGGCAGATTATTGATGAGGAGCCGAATGGAGATGTGATGTTGGCGAGTGAGACTGAAGGAGTTAATGGATCAAGACCTAGTTTAAATAATCAATCTGTTGGTCAAAATACTGAAATAACTGCCGGCCGAATTAATGCAGCCCATCCATTAACAAATAATGCATTAGCATCTGGATTAGGGACCAATCCTCAACCCGGTTGGTATACGATTATTAGGCAAAATTATATTGGTCGAAGCGTTGATGGACAAACAGATACAATTGAAAATTTCATTACCTCCGCAACTCGTCCGGTGTTGCGCTTAAGTATGGTTGCACGCCCACGTCGGGCATATAGAACGTCAATACGCGCTCCCGGTGGCGATGAATTTGATCGCACTCAGCATTTTAATGATTCCCAATTCAATGTCCCATATTTAGAGTATCAACTCCTCTCGCAAAATGAGCCTATAAGTGATCCGAAAAGTACGGTTGTGGGTTGGGTACGGCTGAATGGTATTACTAAGGTATTCCGGAAGGAAATAGAGCTTCACTCTCCAGGCGGTGCGAGCTTCGCAATCGACCGCTTTTAAAAGGGTATTTACGGGTTAATTCTGTCATCAAAACTTGACAACCCTACTCAGATGTGTATTATTGCATTCTAGGTGTTTTTGTGGATAATATAACTACTTTAACAGCATGCCTATGTCACCAACTAGATTATCTGAAGGAGTACGGAACCGGGAGGCAATGCAGCCCCAACCAGAAGGAGCTGAAGAGCGTCCGGATCTATTGCAGAGAGTTTTAAAATCTAGGATTGCCAAAATAGGCGCAAAAGCATTAGCAGCAGTTGGTGCTTTTTTGGTTGTAGAAGGGAATGATGGAAAAGCTGAGGCAGCGCCGCCGGTGGAAATTGTGCCGCAGATTTCTGGAAGATTAAATACGATCTCCCTTGGACAGCCACAGTTAAACAAAATTGATGACAACACTTTTGAATTTACTTTTGGTTCGTTCCCGGCTCACAGTGGCAACAACAACATCTACTCCTCCCGCTTCCGCATCGCCGCAGGGCCTAATGCAAATACTATCGCACTCGAACAACTTTCGCCGCTTGAGCCAGATCCTAGAGCAAGTGATCCAATCATGAATGAAGATTCTCTTAGTGTTACTTATCGCCCGGATGGTCGCGAAAGAGATGCACTTTTGAGTGCTGACTCCGAACTTATGCAGCGCGATGCCGCCGGACAATGGACGCGTGTCCGCTGGCCCGACCGCCCAATGCCGCCGATGAATCAGATTGTAGATTTTGGTAACGTGCATGCAACGGATACACCGGGTGTATACCGCATTACTGCACAGATGCCGGCGATGGGAAATGTTATGCCATGGATTGCAAATTTTAATACGTTGCCAACCGATGCGCGGCAAGGATTGAATGATGCGATTACGGCTGCAGGAGATGAAGATGGCATATATAGAAATGGTCTTTTGGTTGATTGGATGGCAACTATTCGACAAGACATTGCAGTTGCCGGTACCGGACGTGTGCTCGGAGCAACGCGTTCCCCAAATATGCAGTATTGGGGTATGCCGGGTACGGTCTATCAGAGCTACTTGATGCATGACCGCGGTCCACGAACTGCAGTCGATCCTAATGATCCGCGTTATGTTGATTATTTATATAATAATGCAAATGGTACATATAGAGTTCCAAATCCCCTACGTTTGGCAGATCCACTTGAAAGAGTCGATTACGAAAACTCACCGGGCTTGCCTCCGGATTCGACTTCTTCCGGTATCCGCGCAGCAGTTGATTTAAAGATTCCCGGTACAAATCGAAATGTTCACGTTTTCATTACCGTTATTAACGGCTTCCCATACTTCCACGCTGTGGAAGAGACAGGTGCTGATACCTTGGCAGACCGTCAGATTGCCATGCAGCCGTTTGTTGCCGGCGTAACCCCGCCTTCAGATATTGATGGAGATACGATTCCGGATGCGGTCGATAACTGTGAAGGCAGCTTCAATCCAGACCAGGTTGACCTCGACAATGATGGCATTGGTGAGGCGTGCGCAGTGAATTTTTGGAGAGGTGCCACAATGACTCCTTCTGGTTTGGTGAGAGCGGCAACGCCGCTTACAGGGTATGCAGCATCGGTTGCCGATGAAGTGAATCAGCGAACGATGGTCCATACCGATGCCAACGATGTTGTTTTGGATCGCATGGCACCGGGCGGCCCTACAGTTGTTGGTGAAGCCGGACGCAGATATCGCTATATTCACAGCCCGACTATGCCAGGTGCTAATCCAGCGTTTAACACCCTTAGGGCACCTGCTCATACTCCAATGGAGATCCAAGTAAATGAAGGAGCGGTTATTTTTACCAGAGATGGTCAATCAGAAAGGATAACTGCAACGGGTACTACTGTAATGCGTGCGGGAGGAAATGATGTAGATTTAGTTTTTGAAGGTACAGATGTTGGAATTACATTTCATATGCCTATGCCACCAATGGATGCGGGAGTATCTCCGGAGGATTCCGGTAACACAGCTATGGATGGCGAAATCCCGGATGCAAGGATGCCGGAGGAAGATGCAGGTCAACCAATTGATGCAGGAATGATACCTCCAGATGCAGGTGTTCGTGAGGATGCAATGCCAATACCTATTGATGCAGGACATACCGGCGGCCCGGATGCTATGCAGATGCCATCGATCGATGTTGGACATCCTAAATCTGCGCCGGATGCGGGCGTAACAGTTATGCCGGAGCCAGCAAATCCAGAACAGCCGGAAGGTTGTAGCTGCGAGAGCATTCAAGGTGATACTAAATTAAATTTAGCACCGATCCTTTTGGCCGGTGGTATTGTACTTGCTTTCCGCCGCCGCAGAGAGGAAGAAGAACCGGAGTCAAAATCCGATAAGGCGGCGTAGCAAAAAAAACGTTTTAAAAGAGACTCGAGAGTGAGTCTCTTTTTCTATTCTTTCACTTTATTAAATATCGGCAGCTGTTCGCTCGGTGCTTTAAACAGGATATTGATCACACCGTGCAGTTGGGGGCGGTTGGACCAAAGTTTTGGATTAGGAAAAATACTTCTCCTTTGTGTGGCGCCGCAGATCTCCAAATAATTATTATTGTTATATGGCGCATTGTTAGGAGAGGGTGGGTTGTCAGGAACATATGAAACATAGTTCGAGGCATAGTCTGGATCATTTGTGTTGGTCGATTCCAAAAGCCTTGATAATCGAACGCCATTGTTTGGGGTGTTTGCCCAGCATATTTCTGATAGAGCTCCTCCTCTTCCAAAGGCAATCGGCCCACTCGTATGCACATACCGTAGAAAGTTTAAATCGTACTGGCGCGCTAAACCGCGTTGTGCCTGGGTTGCAACTCTGCCATCGCCGAGCAGTGGCGGTGTTTGTATGCTTCCTCCAAATGTATTTTGACTCACCAGCGAGCCTAAAATGGTTAGCTGGTTTCGTAAAACGTCGCGCGGGTCGGTATTGCCAAAGTCGGGAATGCCGGTTACAGGATCAATGCCGGGCTGCCCCGCTACACTGGCTCCCTTTGCACATGCCGCCGCACCGCCATTTGGATCGTCGCCGTATGAGAACAACGAGCCGTCCGCAACCAAGTGCGCCCGCACGTCGGTCACGGTACTACATATATAGATATTGCCGCCGCGGCGGGTGCCCTGGAGCGATAAATCTTCGAGTGCAATGATGCCAAGCTCAGTGTTTGGAACACTTCGGTCCGCATAAATATCCGCATCGATATAAATATCGCAGCCTTCGCTTATGAGCGTGCGTTGGCCGGCAGTGGTGATAGCTTCATTAAAAATAATTCGGCATGGTGCGCCAATAGTTGGATTGCGGCGCCTATACAAAATGCCAGCGGCTGTTGCATTAGCTTGATTATTGAGATACGCATTGGTGATTGTTAGGTCTGCTGGTGCTACATTTTGTCCAACCGCCTGCGGCCGTCCCAATACTTCTTGTATCGTGCGCACAAAGGCCTCGCGGCGCGACTTTGCATTTTCTCCAATCGAATCGCTGATTTTAAATTCTGATGTTTCGGCCCGTTTTTCTACAACATCCACGCGCACGTCGCCCTTAATTTGTGCGGCCTGCGTCACGACTGAGCTGTTGTTCACTCGGCCGGTTGCAAAGTACTGTACTGTTGGTCTGCCTCGCGAGCCGCGAATTTCTACACGGGTGCGGAGCGCTAGCGCGTTTGGATTTACGACCGTATTTGTTTGTCCATCGACACGTGTTGCAAGAATTGCCGGCTGATAAATAGAAGTTTGGCCGCTCGCATTAAGCTCGGTCAATGTTCCATACGTGGTTGTAGCAACCACCGGATCGTTGCGGGTTGGATCCGGAACACAGAGATTCGGATCGAAGAGCGCATTGTTTTGATCAATAGGAGTTGGCGTGCGTACCGAATTTGAAAAATTCACACTGTGCCGGTCGGAGCAGTCGTAAAAATCCGCATGCACACGAACATTGCCTGCATTGTTTCGGTTTGTTGTTCCATTCGTACTGTTCCAGCCAAAATTGTCTACCGTAATGTCTACTGTCTGCGGCACATCGGTAATTGCAAAGAGTCTGTTTGGCACGCCGTCGGTAGAGATTTGCGTTACATCGACCGGCTTTTGGAAGTTAAGCGGAATGCCGGTTGGCGCATTCAACGTACAGGATTGCTGTACGCCGTTTACACGGACATCGATGCGATTTAAGGTAAGGGTATCGCCTGGCGAACCTTGATATGCTGCGCCGGTGCCTGTTGGTGCTATGGAAGTAATTGCAACGGTATTGCCCGTAGTATTTACAGCGCCTACTCTTTGGTCCCGTATTCTAGGTAAACAATCATTTGGCGAGTCAGGAGCGTTGAACCGTTGCCATGTACAATTTGTCGTCTGATCCAGTCGAACATTTCCACTAATATTCGCCGTTATATTTGCATTGTTTAGCGCAATCGGCGTTCCGTTATTTGTTGCACTTACCGTGAGTTGATATGCATCTTCGCCATCGGCATAGACGGTTTGGCTGTTGAGAGTATTTTGAATATCCGTACTGTTGCAAATGTTTCGTGGTCCACCACCGCCCGGTCCTCCTCCCGGCCCGCCGCCCGGCGGATTGCCAACTGGACATGTGTAGCCATTCGGCAACGACACTGTCTGCTCCGGTGGACATACCGGAACATTTATAAGCGTTGGGTTATTTGGATCGGTTGCATAGTTACAGACGTTACAGCTCGTATCCGGCCGAATCACAATTTGCGTGCCGCCAAACGTTGTACTTGCGCCGCACATATTTATCCAGCCTACGGTGTCGCTCCATACGTATCCGTACATATCGCCGCGATTCAGTGCGCCGCCTGCACCGGTACCGGTACATCCCGGAACGCTCACATTATCTACCAATGCAATACGCGCACCATAGTTGAGTGCGCCACATGCAACGCCCATATTTGAGCCATTTTCGCAATTCATACTAATCCATCCAATATTGTCGCCCCATGCAAATCCGGTTAAGTTTGTGGTCGCATTTTGTCCGCCATTGTCAAAAATATATGTGCCGTATTCGATTGAATCTGCGGGATTATTGCTTCCGCATGAGGCGCCATTGTTCTCCCAAGCATCGGGAGTTCCGTCGCCATTGGTATCTACAAAGCGGCACGCCAAACTCACAAAACCGAGATTATCGTTCCACGCCCAGCCTCGTATGGGATAGGCGCGCTGATTTGTTTGCGGCCTGTCTTGTTGGACTTGCTCTTCGGTACATCCTGCAAAAGCTTGATTGGCAGGATTATTACTCTGGCTCAAAAAATTAAAATCGAGTCTTCCGGAATCGTTTACTCCGCCGCGCCGCCCGGGTGCAGCTGGTGACGGTGTCGCCGCAGTTACACCGGTAATAGCGTTACAAGGAATTGCAGCAGGCTGTGCGCTCGCAACACTCGCGTGCATTAATACGCCGAGCCCAGCCATCACAACTCCCAATATATATTTTTGTTTCATAAATTTTTCTTTCCTTATATTTTACCAAAAATATGCTATAATGAAAAGATGGATTATCCGCCCCTAGGAAGGGGCGCAATGACCAAGAAACAAATGCCAAATAACAAACAAATATCAAATTACAAATACGAAGCATCCAAACGTGCCGAGACCGTGCTTGAGGTTTTGATTGCCGTCTTTATTTTGAGCTTTATGGTGATTCAGGCCGGGCAGCTGCAGATTTCTTCCATACGTCACGAGACGATGAATGAATATTTGCTTATTGCCGATGGATTGGCGACGGAAGGAGTTGAGATGATGCGCAATGTGGTTGCATCGAACCGTTTGCGGTATTCGGCGAATGTGGATGCGTGTTGGGATACCTTGCCGGCGCCGAACAGCGTATCGGATGCTGCGATCGATATTAACAACTGCGATCAGCCACAAAATACAATTGCGGGCGGGGGAGCGGGGGTCGCCAACTACTACCTGCGTCGCGATCCCGAGACTTTGCAGTTTAGTATTGAGCCGGCGTTTCGTCCGATTCGGTTTTTTGTGAATCAGTATCTTACTACTGATTTTTCGCGCAACAATTGTTCCAATAATTTTGGTGAGGATTATCGGGTGCTGCAGTATGATGATCCTGCCGGGTTGCCGGGATTTTGCATTCGTGGCGCGCCAGTCGGTGCGCCGAATTATAATTCGTTATACTATTCTGCCGCGCGCAATTCACCGGAATACAATCGCGGTATTCAGACGCCATTTTTTCGCGGCATTACCGTAGAGCCGGTTGTCCCATTTGCAGGCGCACCGCGCTCTGCACTACGCGTCACATCGACGGTTAACTTTATCTATTTAGGCAAGGTGCACGAGGTTAAGGCCTCGACGGTGGTGCATCGGAAGGCGCTGCGGTAGGGGTGAATTGAGTTTTGTAGTCAGTGGCTGACACATTACTTTTGAATCGCGTTCATCTTTTTTTAATGTCGGTCTGTTATACTTCCAAATATGCTCTTGCCGAATTGGAAGAAAATTGGATTTTTGCTTCTGCTGTTTGCTCTTGCGGGTGCAATATTCTCTGTGCACATTGCGCCTGTGTTTGGCGCCTCTCAGCCAGTGCAATATAAGCGGTATAAAAATTTTAAGCTCATTATTAAGCCGGCGCTCAAGCCGGCAGACAAACCTCCCCCAATTGTGCAACTACCACCAGTTGCACAGCCATCTGCTGCATCGGGCAAAACGTCGCTGCCGCAAAATTCTACGGTTAATTCGACAGGCTCGCCTTCAGCATTCAACGCATCCTCTGCATTCAGCTCATCTTTTCTTTCCGCAACAATTCCCGCTCCTCCGCGCGATGCAAAGGATTTTATGATTCTCGATGAACTTACCGATGTTGCCGATCGCGGTAAAAATACTTTTGAATATCGTATTCATCAGCAGCCGCGCTTGCTCTATACCGATGAGAGCGGTTACTTACAGCAGCGGCCAAAAGACTGGCATCTCTTTTTTGAGACGCCTCAGTCTAAACTTTCTATTAAAGCGCAGCAGGGTTATAGATATAAGTTGCCGGGATCGAGTACAGAAACGGCAATAATTTCCAGCGGAGTTTTTGAATATAAAAAATCTAAAATTTTGTTGAAACCCAATGTTGTGGAGGGCGTTCGTGAGCGTAATAAAAAATCCGGAAGAATTCTTACGCGGTACGAAAATATTTATGACAATATTCATGTTACATTTACCGATTTTGACCGCTCGCGCCGGCGCGAGATCATTATTGCTCAGCAGCCTCAAAAGCTGGTTCAAGATGAGACTCTTATTTTTTGGGAAGCCTATGAATTGCCGGATGGCGCCTTTTTGAAACTGCCTGATGGTACAAAGATCATGCCCGGAGATACCGAGCTTGAGGCCCGCACACACCTTGTATTGCACTTACCGGATGGCGACAATGTTGTTTTGAATAGCGCTGTAATCTTTGATGTAAGTGGTATGGATACCGGCTTTGAATCATTGCGGCAGATTGCGCGGCTCGATGCAAAAGGAAGCCGCTTTTTTCTTGGAACGCAAGTGCCCGCAGCCTATTTGCTTGACTCCAAGCGCAAGTATCCGGTCACCATCGATCCTACACTTATTTTTTGCGGCGATTCATTAATCAGCGAAGTATGTGAAATTCGCGATTTGGGATTGTATCGGCGGAGTACAGGTTCTGAAGGCGCAAACCCAATCGATAGTGCTACGCTGCAGTTGGGGCTTGGGCCGCTCGGCTCGCTCACCGTTATGCGCGTACCGCTCCTACGCTTTTTTGGATTTTCTATACCGTCGAACGGCACGATTCAGTCCGCCGGTCTGCAGCTTACCTACGATGGCACGGGTTTAGGCTCGTATAACGGCGCGGTCGATACCGTGGTGCGCCGTGTGACAACCGCATGGAATACGAATAATGTGACGTATAGTCAGATTCAGCCCGGCTTACAGACCGTTGCCGGCAGTGCCCGTCAAGTGAATGGAAGTGATTGTAATACGGCCGGTCAAGAGTGCAGTTGGAATATAACCGATGCGGTGCGTACCCTGTATGCGCAAGGGGCCGCAAATTACGAATTTGTTCTCGAAGAGACGCCGGTTGCGCCTCCTGTTGGCTTGCCAAGCTGGCCAAACCGTATTTATAACTTTGCAAGCGCAGATCACTCAACGCTGCAAGGTCCCTTCTTCCATGTGAATGTTGAGTTTCCTGATCCGCCCGATCTTGTTGTCGATCCGCAGTCTACGGTTGTACCTGCGACTGCCGGGCCCGGGCAAGAGGTTACAGCCCAGCTTTTTGTCTTAAATCAAGGCACAGGCGAGTCTCGAATTGGTGACGCACACTTTTATTGGGATGGCCGGCTTATTGCAACACGGCGGCATGGCGTGCTTATCCCGGGTCAGCGCTCAACGCGCCTCGATGTTCCATTTCAAATTCCATTTGGAGCGGCTCTCGGCACCCATACATTAGCGGTGCGGGTCGATGCAAATAACCGCAGTCAGGAATCGAATGAGAACAACAACGACCGCGAGTGGCAGATACAGGTTGTTGCTGCGGCCGATCTTGTGCCGGAAGCACCTGTTATTTCTGCTGCGCAAGTTACGCCGTTCCAGCGTCTTACCTATGAGCATCGCGTGCGGAACAACAGTGCAAGTGCACCGGCCCAGAGCAGCAGAGTCGCCTATTATTTTGAAGCGGGCACTGCGCCAACATTTTCGCAGGCGGCATTTTTTGGGAGCTGGTATCACGATCCAATTGGCGCAAACAGCGTTTCGAATTTGCGCCAAGGTGCATTCACTATTCCCAATGTTGCGCCCGGAAATTATATTCTCTATTTCCAAATTGATGCAGATAACGAGGTGCCCGAAAGCATTGAGACGAACAACGTGCATGTGTGGCAGCTGCAAGTTGTACCGCCATCGTCCGATATTGCAATTTCGAATCTCCAACTTACCAATGGTACCTTTTTTCAGCATGGAGATACTGTGCAGCTTTCGGCGCGCTTGCAAAATCTTGGGAGTGCCGATGCACTCGATATTCCCTATAGAATAGCACTTCGCGATGTCGGCGGCGCAACGTATCCGCTTTCGAATTTTGTGCCGCAAGATATCGATTTAGGGGCGGGCGCAGATGCCGTGCTTACTATGAGTGCGCAAATTCCCGCAAGCGTACCGCTTGGGATTCATGCGAGCGTCGATGTAGTTCTCGATCCGCTGCAGGCTTTAAATGATCCCGACCGTTCCAATAACAGCGCCACTGCTGCGCAGCTTATTTACATCGATCGCGCTTCGTATATTCAGCCGCCCGATCCCGGCGTCTGTTTGGCATTTGGTTTTTCGGATATCGATTGCGACAGCTTTGCGGATGCGGTGGAAGTTGTCGGCGGAACAAATATTAATGGTACGCAGCTTGTTGCGGTGAATGGGGTGAATACGCAGATCATATATCGCAGCTTTGCCGATGGCGGTGTGCGGGCATTTGCAGGTGATCCTGTGAACACGCGGACCGGCGCATTCGAATTTACACAGCTCGATTTTGAACTGCCCGGGCGCGGTATTCCTATTCGTTTTGAACGTACCTATAATAGTAAAGTACCGGACGATATTAATAATCGAACCGGCTGGGGATGGAGCTCATCCTATGCAATTTACGCATACGAAGATCCGCTGATTCAGAAAGTTTTTATTAATTTTGGAGGTAAAGTTGTTGCGCAGTTTGATATTGCTGGACCGGATAGTTTCGTTGCGCCAAAAGGTGTGCACGATACGCTGGAGCGGGACACAGCGAGCGGCGGATTAATTTACAAAACCATTGATGGAATCCGCTATATTTTCAGCAATGAGGTGGCGGCGCAGATGCACTTGCTCGAGCGCATTGTCGATACAAATAATAACGCTACACAATTTGCATATCTTTTGCGGCGCGATATCCCGCTGCTTGCCAGCGTGACTGATGCCTCCGGCCGCTTGGTTGAGATTTTGTATGGTGATCCGCAGAGCATCTATTGGGACAAGTTGGCGCAGGTGAGATATCAATCTTCACTGGAGCCAAATCCGCGCATTATTCAGTATGAGTACGATGCTGGGGGAAATTTGATTCGCGTGCGTAATAGCCGCTCATACGGAACACAGACCGAATTTAGCGAGCACTTCTTTACGTATGATGAGAATCATCAGATGGTCACGTATACCGATCCCCGCGGCACCGTATTGCATAACGAGTACGATAGTGAGGGAAGAGTGGTGAGGCAGTTTGAAACGAATCCGCGTGTGGATACCGGAGGTGCGCGGAGGTTGATATATGAATTTACCTATGAAGGGCCGGCGAGCGCTGCGCCGGCGAGTACAAAGTGTACGCTGGTGAAAAATTATAGGAGCGCGGCCGATTTTTATACTCAACGCGACTGCTTTAACGCAGACGAACTTTTAGTCTATCGCGAAGATGGGCTGCAAAACGGCGCACACTTTGAATACAACCAGGACGGCATGATGATCGAGCAGCGCGATGCCCTTGGCAGAGTGAGCCGCTTTGAGTACGACGCGCAGCGCCGCATGACGCGGGAGATTTTGCCGGATACCACTCAATGGCATACCGAAGTTGCCTATACCTACGAACCGAACTTTAACCGTGTGCTCACTCGGACAGAGAGCGTGCAGCCGGCGGGCGGCGGAGCACTTGCGGGACAGCGTATAACCACCAATACCATCGATTCCGCGAACGGGAATCTTCTTGCAACGCGCGATGCGCTCGGCGCTACAGAGTCGTTTGCCTACGACTCGTTTGGAAATGTGCTTTCGCATGCCGGCAAAAAGGGTGAAGTCCGCGTATATGGGTACGATTCGCTTGGAAATTACCGGACCAGTGAACGAATTACTGTGCAACAGGCCGACGGCACCCCGCAGCAGATTCAGATGCAGTATGGATACGATGCATTTGGAAATCGTGTTGAGGTGCGCGGTCCGCGCGGACAGGTAACACGTTTTGAATACGATACGCGGGGCAATGTGCGCAAGCGCACCGATGCGCTCGGCGGAGAGATGCGTATGCGGTACGATCTTGAAGATAATGTGATTGAGCGTATTGATGAGCGTGGAAATATAACGCACTTTGTTTACGATACCGATATTGAGAACAGTTTGTTGCGCGAAACGCACGTTGGCGCGAGCGCGGGCCGTGATATTGTTCGCAGTTTTGAGTACGACTTTTTAGGAACAAAGATAGCGGAAGTCGATCCGCTGGGACGCCGTACAACGTTGAGTTACGACCGAGCAAATCGGCTGCAGAGCATGGCCACGCCTGTTGATACTATGAGTTATACCTACGATGCCGTGAGTAACCGTTTGAGTGAGACAAACTCACTGCAGCAGCGAACCGAGTTTGTATACGATGCGCGTAACCGTGTTGTTGAAACGCGCAGAGCGGTAGATGCGGGCAGCCAAATTGTGCAGTCTCAATCGTACGATATGTTTGGACGCATCGGACGCCGTGTTGATCCTCGCGGCAATGCCAGCACATATACGTATGATGCGCTCGATCGGCTGCTTACCGAGGCCGATGCCTTGAACAATGTGTGGACGTATACCTATGACGCAAACGGAAATCGGTTAAGTGAGCGCGATCCGCTTAATAACAGTACAACATTTGCTTACGACGGTCTCGATCGTCTTGTGAGTACCACAAATGCAGCAGGCAAAATTTCGCTCTCTTTCTATGATGAGGATGGTAACGCGGTGCGGGTGATCGACCGGCAGAACAGTGACGGAACCCAGGCCGGTCACGTGACAACATATACCTACGACCTCTTGAACCGCCAAACGCGCGAGACCGATGCATACGGAAATTATCTTGAGTACGCCTATGACGCAGTGCGAAATCGCTTGAGTGCGCGCGACAAA
Organism: Candidatus Peregrinibacteria bacterium CG11_big_fil_rev_8_21_14_0_20_46_8; assembly: GCA_002796025.1. Taxonomy (GTDB): domain Bacteria; phylum Patescibacteriota; class Gracilibacteria; order UBA1369; family UM-FILTER-53-11; genus 21-14-0-20-46-8. The sequence continues at coordinate 4,000 of PCVQ01000022.1, read as the reverse complement.
GCCGGAAACCTTTCGCAATTTTCATACGATGAATTTAATAGGCGTGTGAGTGAGCAAGATCCAAGCGGTGCGGCTACCGGCTATCTCTTTGATGCAGCCGGCAATGTCACGCGCATGACCTATGCCGATGGCACGGCGGTGAACTACGAGTACGACGCCGGTAATCGCCGCACGGTTGTGCGCGATGCGCTCGCCGGCGAGCGGCATTTTACCTACGACGCTGCGGGCAATGTATTAAGTGAGCGTGATAAAAGTGCAAATGTCACCAATTTTGTATATGACCGGCTGAATCGTTTGGTGCGCGAGACAAATGCGCTCGGCACAGTTACGGCATATGGATACGATCTAAACGGAAATCGAGTGAGTGAGGTGACAAGCGGTAAGACAAGGAGCTGGAGTTACGATGCGCTCGACCGGCTGCAAGATATGCGCGAAGGCGGTGCTGTATTGGAGACATTTACTTACGACGGCGCCGGTAATGTGCTCACAAAAACAGACGGCAATAGTGCAGTGATTTCGTATCAGTACGATGAGCTGCATCGCCGTACGCAAGAAAATTTGCCCGAAGGAACTGCGGTAATCTACAGCTACGATAATTGGGATAATCTTCTTGCAGTCCAAGATGTGGCTGCGTCCGCAACGTATAGCTACGATCTTTTAAACCGCGCCGTTGGCGAAACACACACGTATGCCGATTTGCCGGGCCGAACATACACTATCGGGCGATCATTCGATGCAAACGGCGATGTAACGCAGGTTGTTGATGCGAGCGGCAAGCAGCTCAACTACACATATAATTCACGCCGCTTGGTAAGCAGTGCTGCCCTTGGTGCTCAACAATTGGCGAGTTATCAGTACAACCTCTTGCAGCGTCTCACGCAGATTACTTACGGCAACGGCGTGGTGAGCGCAGTGGCGCGCGATGCACTGCAGCGCACAACGGGGATTGCTTTAAATGATCCGAGCAGCGCGACACTCTGGCAACAAACCTACGGCTACGATGCCGAAAGCAACCGCACGAACATGGATGATAACGGCTGGCGCACGGTGCAGTATCAGTACGATGCTTTGCATCAACTTACGAGTATGAATGACGGTCTCATACCCGAGTCGTATGCGTACGATGTATGGGGGAATCGCACGAGCTTCAATGCTAGGCAGTATTCATACAGCACAAGCGATAACCGTCTGCTTTCGCATACCGACGGCAAGGGCATTACAGATATGAGCTACGATGGAAATGGAAATCTTACTGAGGAGCTTCGCACGAGCCTGAACATCGGTACTCTTACGCCAGCTTCGCCGACCACACTGCACGAGACTTTGCACTATGGATATGATAGCAGGCACCGCCTCATTCAGATTGATAACGAGCAGCATTTCCGCGGCGCGCGCGTTATTTCAAATTACGCCTACGATGCAGCGGGCAACCGCATTAAGAAAGAGGTCGATGGCGTTGCGCAATACTATGTGGTTGCGGGCGCGGATGGCACAACATCTGCGGGCCGCCCCGCAATTCCGCGCAGCGGCATGGTACTGAATGAGCTGAGCGCTGTGGGAGATGTGACGAATACACTGGTCGCGGGCATGCCCAGTGGCGGCGGCCCAGAAGGCGGAATGCTCTCCGGCGCAATCGCCGAAATCGATGCCACCGGCACCGTCACATACCTGCACCAGGACGTGCTCGGTTCGACAATCCTTCAAACCGACACCACAGGCGCACCCTTGCAAATATTTAATTTTGGTTCATACGGCGCAATTACAGCCAGCCAAGGTCCCACAACATCTCCGCAGTTCAACACCAACTATCTGTACACCGGCCAAGAGTTCGATACCGAATCCGAGCTTGTATACATGAACGCCCGATACTACGCGCCAACCCTGGGCAGATTCTTGAGCTTTGATCCGGCACTGCTAAGTGGCGGCGGATACGACGCATCCACACCATCCGGCCACCGCCCGGCAGTCACCCTCTCCCGCAACCCCTACATCTACGCCCTGAACAATCCGCTGAGGTATACGGATCCGACGGGGGAGGAGGCGCGTGTGGCAGTTGGGTTGCTACCGAGAGTGGAAGAGGGGAGCGTTTATAAAGATGCCGATGCAGGCATAGTAGAGAACGAAGTTGCAGGGTATTGGGTGCCAGGAATAGGATTTATTATTGAATTTTTTAGCGATGTGCCTGTTGCAGGGGAGTCATTCCCGGAGGGTATGATCTATAATGAACATGGTGAATTAGTACCAGAAGCTGTGCAACAAGAGACTCCAGCACCCTCAACAGAAAATCAGCAAAAAAATAATTCGAGTACAAATTTTGGGGCTGGAGCGGTTTTAAACGATGCCCAGCAAAAGAATTTTGAAAAATTTAAGAAAAAATTACCTAAATCCGTAGAATCAATTGAGATTAAAGAGTTACCAGGCGAGGGAAAAGCTTTCCGTGCTAGAGTTCCAGCTGAAAAAGTACCTGACTCTTTTGCAATTTATGAAAAACAAGTAAATCGTTTGGGGAAAACCCTCGAATACACAAAAACTGTTTTTAAAAAAGGAGGCGAAACCATAGTTCATATAACAGATAAAATTAGGAAGTTTCGTGTACTTAGATATATTAAATAGTAAAATAAATTTATGGATCAATATGTAAAAAAAATACTTAAAGACTTGATAGATTTGAATGCTCCGATCTCCAAACTGAACCATCTTCTTTATGAGAACCGAGAGAAGTTGGTTGATATCGAGGATCAAGTTTTATTTACACGAAGTCAATTAGTGCACATTATTGATCAGACTATCTCCGGAAAAATTAGCAAAGAAGATTTATCTACATGGGCAGAAACACTTGAAGCACAAGATGGCATTGCTTACGAAGAACAATACATGCAAAAAATAGCTGACATTTTGTTTTTACTTTCAACTCCCGAAATTAATGGAGAGTTAACTAATCAAAAATTAGAAGAATACAAAAGTCGCCTATATGAATAAATCCCTAACCTCAAATGAAGGAATATAAATTAACAATTGAAGATTTCGTGCAGTTAAACAAATTGCATTTTGGTGGGTTGTTTTTTGCTATGCAAATGATTTCAGGATTTTTGTTGTTGGTCTTCCTATATGGTATTTATCAGTCTGAGTCTGTTGGCAACTTCGATAGCTACTTTGAAGCGTTCCCAATTTTCTTTTTTGGTATTTCGATTATTATGCCCTTTTTTCAAAAGGGGCAAATAAAGCGCGCGTATGATTCCAATAGGAAATTACAAGAGCCTGTTCAGGTCTCATTTAATGATAAAGGTATAAAATTTAAATCAGCTAGTGGATACCAACATTTATTTTGGGATGATTTTCATAAATATAAAGTTAATCAGGAAATAATTGCCATTTATGAAAGTATAAGTTGTGCAAAAATTATCCCAAAGCGTGCATTTCAAAACGATGAAGAGCAGCGGGAGTTTGCCGAGATTTTAAAAGAGCATGTCGGTGATAAGCACGACGAATTTTATCCATAGATTAATTTTACGCAACCAATGTCTCCCACGCTCCTAACTTATATTTTCCAAGTTATTATCTCTGGCTTTTTTACATATATTTTATTTCGCATTTTTGATAAACGATTTAAATATTCGCTCATTTTTATTTTCACAGCGATTTTTTTATTGAATTATGGCTTTGGTATTTTAGGCAATATCTCAGTCGCAATGTATTTATTTGCAGGCACGGTTTTGCATTTCCAAAACAAGTCATCGAAATTAGCGCGATTTATGAAGTATATCGGACTGCCGATTTTGATTTGCTTTTTAGCACTCAATCTTTTGAGTATTGGGACGAAACTTGTCTTACAGAAAGGAAACATCCATGTTTTTTTAAAAATTGTATACAGCATCTTTTGGCTGTCGTTGATTTTAATGACTTTTGAGTTAAGAAAAGATAGTCTTTTGAGAAATTTGAAAGAAAAAGTTTTTAGCTTGAAGCCAAGATATTTTTTAATACCTCCGATTATAATAATTGG
>PCVQ01000017.1 GCA_002796025.1 Candidatus Peregrinibacteria bacterium CG11_big_fil_rev_8_21_14_0_20_46_8 | reverse complement strand
TTCAACGGCCAAATATAAGCGCGCCCCGTCTTTTCAAACATCGCACCAAGTTTATTGGAATCTGTCTCATCCGGACACATAAAGCGAAAATTTGTAGGATTATCCTCGATAAGATCGCGCAAAAATTCTCCGGCAACTCCGGTATTGCGTTCGACCTTTTCTCCCGGCTTTCGCATTCGGACTTCATAATGCTTGAGATCCGGCAGGATTAATTTTTTTCGCAAATTGCCGCCAAACGCATGCTTATTCATACCCATGCGAGCCTTTCCTGTTGGCACAAACTCCAAAATCTCGGGGAGCGGATGTCCCTTACTATCAACCAATTCTTGCACATTATATGAGTTAAGCCATTTTTCAAGAACTGCACGCTGACCTTCATCTTTACATGGAGCAATCGGAATTCCATGCGAGCGGAAATTCCCCTCAATCTTTTTGCCATCATACGACTTCACACCGCTATGTCCCTTCTCATTTTTATACAAAATAACCGGCCAGCGTGGTTGAATAATCTTTTTTGTAGCACGCGCCTTTTTTTGAGTCTCACGAATAGAGGTGTAGGCCCACTGCAAAGCTTCAATCATCTCTTCATGCGCTTCGGAGCCATTTACAATTTTAATCTCATATCCAAGGCCACTAAAATAGTTGGTCAATTCCTCATCACTCATTGTTGCATAGATTGTCGGACCCGAAATTTTATATCCATTTACATGCAAAATAGGCAATACCGCGCCGCTCTCTGCTGGATTCATAAATTTATTACTATGCCAGGCAGCCGCAAGCGGACCGCTTTCTGCCTCTCCATCTCCAATTAAACACGCTACAATCAAGTCGGGATTATCCATAATTGCCCCATAGGCTGTGGCAAGCGAGTATCCCAACTCCCCTCCTTCATGAATACTACCGGGCGTAGTTGGATTCGTATGACTCGGAAAGCCATTAGGCCAACTAAACTGCTTAAGCAAATAGCCCATTCCTTTAAGGTCTCGTGTACATTCGGGATAGTATTCGCCAAGTGTACCCTCGGCAAATAAATTGGCTAATACAGCCGGCGCACCATGACCGCTTCCAGCCATAAAGAGAATATTTGCATCATCGTGCTGTGAAATTAAATAGTTCAAATGAGCATATACAAAGTTAATGCCAGGCACGGTTCCCCAGTGGCCAAGAATTCTATCTTTAACATGCTTTGGCTCCAGCGGCGCCTTCATTAAAAAGTTGTCCTTCAGATAGAGCTGCGCCGCACCAATATAGTTGGTATATCGCAAGTATTTTTCAAACCATGGACTGACGCTTTTTTTCGGCATAATTTGTAGGTTACAATATCTTGTTATTTTACTATAAAAGGGCGATTTCGGCAACAATCCATGGTATAATAGAAGGGATATGCCACAAAAGAAAAAAAAGGCAAATGACACAAAGAAAAGCATCGTGGTGCTCGGCGCGGGCTTTGCCGGCCTGCAAGTGGTGCGCGAGTTAAGTGATCGCCTCAAAAAAACACACGATATCATTTTAATCGATGAAAACGATGTGCATATTTACACACCCGATCTCTACGAAATTGCGACTGCGTATAATGAAAAAATCAACCCTGTCTGTCTCACAAAATTGAAAGATACGGTTGCAACGCCCATTGCATCGCTTATTAATAAACGGCGTGTAACATTCATTAAAGCGCGTGTGAGCAAAATAGATCCCCATAAAAAACAGCTCACACTCTCGCATCATGGTGAGATTGAGTACGACTATCTTGTCGTTGCGCTTGGGAGTGTGACAAATTACTACAATATTCCCGGGCTGGAAGAGCACTCACTGCCGCTCAAAACTATGGCGGACAGTCTGGCGATTAACTGCCATTTGGACTATCACTTTCACAAACTGTGGGAAGAGAAGAAGAAACGCACCTCTGTGGATATTATTATTGGCGGCGGCGGCTTTACCGGTGTTGAGTTTGCAAGTGAGCTGCCCGGCTGCATCAAAAAAATCTGCAAGAAATTTAACTATCCGCGGAGCGCAGTACACATTACGATTATTGAGGGAGGCGAATATTTTCTTGGCGACGATAAAAAACTCTCTAAACTTGTCTCGCGCCGCCTCTATGAGTGCGGCATTATTGTGCGATTGCAAAGCTACATCACCAAAGTTACGGACGAATATGTCTATGTGAAGCACGGAGGCAAAGAGCAGCTGCTGCCTGCCGACATGGTCTTTTGGACGGGAGGAGTAAAACCAAATCCGCTTGTGGCACAAAGTTTTGAGGAAGTAAACAAGCGCGGCGCACTTCAAGTGAATGAATTCCTGCAGCTCAGCAGACATCCGGAAGTTTTTGCAGGCGGCGACAATGCAGAAATCATCGATTACGCAACAGGCAAGCCGGTACCCATGCTCGCGCAGCTGGCCTTTGAGCAAGGCAAGCTCATTGCCCGCAATATCGCAACGGCGATTGAAAATGAAAATCTTAAACGCTACCGCCCAAAGTACCGCGGCTTTATTGTGCCGCTCGGCGGAAAGTATGCGATTTGGAAAACCAACAGCCATATTTTTAAAGGGCGCTGGTGCTGGTATTTGCGCCGTCTCGTAGATTTAAAATACGCACTCTCCATCCTTCCCTTTTGGTACGCACTCAAAAAGTGGCTCCACGATACGAATGTATTTGTGGGGAATGATTAAAACATGGTGCCCAGGAGAAGATTCGAACTTCCACAGGCCGGAGCCCGCCACCCCCTCAAGGTGGTGCGTCTACCAATTCCGCCACCTGGGCAAGGGTTTGCCCATATCTAAATGGGCGCGCGTATTCTACAACGAAATCCCAGGAACAGGAAACTTTTTCCCAAGTTCCTTGACCTCTTCGTGAATTCCGGCCAGTACGGCATCGTCTTTCCAGTTGGTTACGGCTTTGTGCATCCACTGGGCAAGCTGCTCCATATGCTCTTCTGTAAGCCCGCGGGTAGTAATGGCCGGCGTGCCAAAGCGAATGCCGCTTGGGTCAAACGGTTTGCGCGGATCATAAGGCACAGTATTTTTATTTACGGTTATTCCTGCCTTATCTAATGACTCCTCTGCCTCCATACCCGTACAGCCAACATCGGTCATATCGGCAAGCAGCAAGTGATTATCGGTACCTCCGGTAATTAACTTCCAACCCAGCTTACTCAGCGACTCACCAAGCGCCTGAGCATTTTTAATAATTTGCGCAGCATACTCTTTAAATTCCGGACGAAGCGCCTCACCAAAGGCAACCGCTTTTGCCGCAGTTACATGATCGTGCGGGCCGCCTTGCAAACCAGGAAAAACTGCCTTGTCGATGGGCTTAGCGTACTGCTCCTTGCACATAATTATCGCACTGCGCGGACCGCGGAGCGTCTTGTGCGTCGTAGTAGTAACCACATCAAATCCAAAATCAAATGGATTAGCAAGCTGCCCGCCGGCAATTAATCCGGCAATATGTGAGATATCCGCCATGGCAATCGCGCCGACTTCGTCGGCAATTTCGCGGAATGTTTTCCAGTCGATGTCGCGAGGATATGCGGTATATCCTGCAATAATTAACTTTGGCTTGGCTTCATGCGCAATCCGCCGCACATCATCCATATCTATTCGGTGCGATTCTTTATCAACAAAGTACGGTGCAACTTTATGAAACTTGCCCGAATAACTTACGGACAATCCATGGGTAATATGACCGCCTTGATCGAGCTTTAATCCCATAATCGTATCTTGATACTCCAAAAGTCCAAAAAAGACGGCAGTATTTGCCGGACTCCCGGAGTACGGCTGCACATTCACATGCTCGGCATTAAAAAGTTTTTTTGCGCGCTCAATTGCAAGCTCTTCAACTTGATCCACAAACTCCTGACCGCCATAGTACCGTTTTCGCGGATACCCTTCCGAATATTTATTTGTAAAAATCGATCCCACAGCCTCAAGCACCGCCTCGCTCACATAATTTTCTGAAGGAATTAATTCTAATCCGTATGCCTGCCTTTCCATCTCGGCATGCAAAATCTTATAGACCGCCGGATCCTTAGCTTGAAGTGCAGACATAGGAAAATGGGTTAATGTGTACAGTCGATGATTCGCCGTTCGGTCACAATCATGTCGACTGGCACATCATACGAGTCGGTCGGAATTTTTTCAACGATTTGGAATTCAAAGGCCAGCCCAATTATTGGACACTCTACTTTTTTTAAAAAGCGGTCAAAGTGACCCATACCGCGCCCGATACGATTTCCCTTTTCATCAAAGGCAATTCCGGGAATCAGCACAACATCAATTTCGTCGAGGGGAATTTGCTCACATTCGCGCGGCTCTTCAATGCCAAGATAGCCCGGAACTAAATCTTTTTTTATGCAAGCAACAATTTTGTCATCAATCATTTTTGGCACCAAAATAGTCGCGCCTGGTAATTCCCAGAGAATAGGATGCGTGTCCACCTCACTTTGCGTTGGCAAATAAGAAAAAATGGTCCGTGCTTTTGAAAGAAGCTGGAGTTCGAGGGCGTTTTTAGCAATAGACAAGCTCTTTTTCTGCCTTTCCATAAGCGGCTCAGTATCACGTTCTGCTCGTTTTGCAACACGTATCATATCTTTATCTTCTCGAGTCATACATACATAGTACCCCGGCACAACTTGAAAGGGCAAAAAAATCTATTAAAATAATAACTCATCTAACTTTTACACTCATGAATACATTTTCTTTTTCAAAGACTGTTGCGCTCTTTGCGGGCGTTGCACTTATTTCTGGTGCTGTTGGCGGCGGAATTGCTGCATCACTTATTCAACCAAACCAAATAAATCAAAATGGCGATCCTTCTCGCATTATTGAAGAGCGGGCCTTTGTAGAAGAATCGGATACGATTGCAGCAATCGAAAAAGTTGCGCCGGCAGTTCTAAGCGTAGTTGCAACAAAAGATGTTGAAGTTTTTATGAATCAAGGCAGAGATCCATTTTTTAACGATCCCTTTTTTCGTGATTTTTTCGGTATACCGGAGCAACAACCGCAACAACAGCAGCCTGAAACCGAACGTCTGCGTGTAGGCGGCGGAACGGGATTCATTATCCAAGAAGATGGCTTAGCAATTACGAATAAGCACGTCGTGAATGATCCTCAAGCCGACTACAGCGCTCTTACCAATGAAGGTGTTGAATACGATGTTGAGGTCATTGCACGCGATCCGGTAAACGATCTTGCAATTATTCAACTGCACGAAAAAGGCAGGCGTGATGAAGAGCGCAGAACCGGTGAAGAGCGGGAATTCGGACCCAAGCCTAAAAATATGCCCAAAGTTGAGCTGGGTGATTCCACAAAATTACAAGTCGGACAAAATGTCTTGGCAATTGGAAATGCACGCGGCGAGTATGCAAATAGTGTGACATCAGGAATTGTCAGCGCTATTGGAAGAGATATTCAAGCCGGCGACAGCAGCGGGCAATTTTCCGAACTGCTCACCGGTCTCATTCAAACCGATGCGGCAATTAATTTTGGAAACAGCGGCGGTCCTCTCATTAATTTGGCCGGACAAGTCGTTGGAGTAAACACAGCGATCGATGCCGCCGCAACTGGAATTGGTTTTGCAATACCGATCAATCAAATTAAACCGGCGTTAGAAAGTGTTGCAAAACACGGAAGAATTATTCGTCCTGTACTTGGTGTGCGGCATATCATTTTAAATGAAGAGCGGGCTGCGCAGATGAAACTCGATGATCTCGAGTACGGTGCGCTTATTACCGGCGACCGCAGCCGGGGCGAATTCGGCATCATTCCCGATAGTCCGGCAGAAAAGGCGGGTTTAAGGATTGATGATGTAATTCTCGAGGTCAACGCGGAAAAAATAGATGAAAATAACGAACTCAGTATGATTGTCCGGGAACATGCACCGGGTGATACATTGCGGCTCAAAGTATGGCGGGGCGGTGAAATTCTCAATATTACAGTAACTTTAGAAGAATTTAGTGAAGCGTAATTGCTCTTCCTGCGTCTCTATCTAAGTCTCATGTCATCTGTTGCACTTGACTTCGAAGGCTTTTTCAGTAAAATACCACTCCTTAACCATTGTTCTGCCCATGAATAGGCCACATTCCCCTGACCGGACAGCAAAATCAGTTGTATCTCCTACCCCAAGACTTCGAGCATCACATATTGCTGCTACAGGCACTGCTATTGCTGCGCTCATTGCTGTGGCATCAAAAAGTAATGCAGATGGGCCTCCTCCAAGCTCGTCGCCGCCAATTATTGATCGAGGTCCGAGAGATGGGGGCGTAGGGCCAGCCGATGGCGGAAGCGCGCCGGATGGAAGTAGCGCGGCAGATGCCGGAACAATTTGCGACAAAAAAGATACAGGTGCAGCACCACCAGACGTATGCATCGATGGAAAAACAGTCACCGTCACCGTTAAGCTGCCGCTCCCGGGTACAGGCGAACCTTATAAGCGACCGTGCTGCGAGACCAAGAAGACACCGAAAGCGGCACCAAAAAAAGTAAAAAAACGAGCTGCGGCAAAAAAGCGAAAACCGGCACCAAAACCGGCCGAACCGGCTGTTTTCGATATACCGGAGCGGGGCGCGCGCCTGGAATTTCCATGCAATGCTATGGGACATCCAACCGGCTTAAAACTTCGCCTGATGGGAGATTTTAGAAGATATCCATTTGACCCTGAAGATTTCACGTACGAGCTCAAACAAAATACACCGGGAAATCCAAATGAATTAACGGTAACGATGAAAAGCACAGACGGTCTCTATATCTATGAATCCGCAAACCCTATCGGAAGAAACCGCCACAACGAATCGCAAGCATGCAAGATGATTCGCATTGAGCCGCCGGTACCGGGACGCTTTGGCGGGGAACGGCTGACCGAGCCGCAAACTGTGGACCTACTGGCCGAAAAAGTCAGAGACAGTGTTCGTGTTCTGTTTGACCCCGAAGGGAAAAAACTTAAATTACCCGATGGCAAAGCACCAAAATGCAATACCTATCCTGATCCGCGCGATGCAGATGTAGTTACTTTCTTCTGCTGGGATACGCGCCGACAAGCAAATCTTTTTGGGGCGCAACTTTCCGTGAAAGATCTCTCAAAAGAGGAAAAACTAAAGTACAAGGTGCCGATGCGGCCTTACTTACGATAATATGTCAGAAACATCCAGAGAAGCACCAATACAACTACAGCGTTCTATAGATGAGATAGCGCTTGCTCCGCCGTATCAGCGCGCTGGTCTCCGTAGTGGAAAAGCTTGGCAAGCAATTCATGATGCACTTGGTATACAAGCAGATAGCTCAAAGACCTCATACACAACCGAGCAAAGCAAACAGATTTGCCAAAGATTGTGGCCAAATATCGATATCAGCTTTTTAGACGCGAGCGATATTCATCTTGCAGAATTCTCCGCACTGCATACCCTCCTGTCGGCTTATGAAGCTGTAGGCGGCGAAACCGCTTTTCAAGAACCGATTGTAGCTCAAGAAGGTGTTTTTGAAATGTCATACGGAGATGCAATACATCTCCTTACAAGCCGCTTTGCAGGAGTGCAAATATTAGATCAAACCGGTGATGCAGATGAGAAACCGCCACTTGCTATACATAGAGTTCTTGAATGGATGGATATTCTCGAACGTATTCAGTACCACACCGGACATTCACCAGAAGGATATCTCCCTGTAATAATTATTAACGATCAGCCTGAGCTTTTTTTTGCAACTGAAACGACCCAAGCAATCGTTCAGGATATGTGGAAGAACCAAATTGCCATCGAAATAGCGGCCGATACCGCCGGCTCAACCGCAACTCAACTCCATGCACTCTATGACTATGCAGCACTATGGACGGCCGCAAATCGTATGCCGGCACAGCCAATAATTTTTGGCAGTGATTACGCTACAGTATATATTGCACGCGAAGACGCTCAGGAACTTTTGAGAACAAAAAACAGCACCTTTACGTTAAATGCAGCTGCATATCTCACAACCAATCAACTTACAAATATTTATGAGGCAGTTACAGCAAAAAAAAGAGAAGAAATACCGCCTGATCAAGTCGTCCACTGGTTCAATAAAAATTGGCCGGCACTTTCTGCTGTGAAATATCAATCGCAACTGCCGCTTGCTCGAGAAGAACAGAAAAAAATAGTACGATTTTTTCGAGAAATACCAGAAGCATTGTTTGCAACCATTTTCCCTCAAGGAATTGTTCTTGTACATCAACACGAAGACGGGATTGCCTTAAAAAAGAGTAGGGATAAATTTACTTTTTGCTGTGATGATAAATATCATCATATTTACAAAAATTTTATCCAAGCATTTGAAATCTATCTTAGATCTGAAGAACAGCGTACTGAGGTCGCAGGTCCCCGAGCAGCAATTCCAAAGGAAACACAAATATCTAATGCACTTGCAAGTGCAGCCACAATCCGCGCAACAGATTTACATATCCGCATCGATGTGCCGGAAGGATCTCTTACTGTTGGAGCACTTCAGGATGCCATACACGAGCTAAGAATGTGGTTCACCGAAAATCCGGATAAACATGAAAGCTTGCGGGCGAAACGAGCAATAATATCTCTTGGGGATGGATCAACTGCTGCCGAAGGGATAACATTTTCAGGTTATGATTTTATCATTCCTTATAAGATTGGTGGGAGCAATAACGCAGCAGTGCTGAATAAAGCTGCAGAGACGACAAGTGCAAGGGCAACAAGTGCAGAGCCCTCGCTCGATAGTGAGATAAGCTTTGAGCTTTTAGGTGACGATGCCGGATCACTGCCGGACATGCCTACACCCCTCACCCCTGAAGATTTTATTGCCTTGAGAGAGGCGCTTATGAGCGGAAGCGTGCTTTCTACTGATCAAAAAAGCCGATCGGTATCGGCGATTAATGCACAAGAACTTTTGTCGAAAATGTTTCCTAATATCGACATCTCTTTCGGTGATGGAGAGCATTCAGTAGAGTATTTGCACCGTCTCGCGGAGGCTGCAGAATTTGTGAGCAGCGCGATACTGGAACAAATACCAACAAATGATGATTCAATACCAGTATTTGTTATCGAAACGGAAGCAAATGCAGACGAACAGAGCGCCTTCGCGGTATCTACATATGAAAGAATCGTCTTACATCTTCCGCCCGAAGGAGATCTTGATGCCTTCAAAAGAGAGTGCCGCGAAGTGATTGCACGTTTCTTACCAGATAGAGTACCGCCACCACTGCCGCAAAGAACAATTGCCTTACTGGAGTATGGTGATGAGCACGATGAAGAAGGTGATAATCCAGCAACTATCGAACTGGATGATGAGGACATTGATGAAATCCGCGCAGCCAGCAAACATGAAATAGCGATGCCACGCCCGCGTTCTTTTGTTGCTGCAGGTGCAGATGCAATTGATTCAATTGCTAGCAGAGTTACAAGCAGCGGCTCTCTTCTCGTCGATCCTGGAGCAAATAGCTATGATGCCTCGTTTGACACACATGAAGCTGATGCCGATACAGATGAATATGCTGCTTTTACAACAACCGAAATACCATCTTTGGGCGATCACCGCCAGTTGGAGTCATTGCCGCCTATACAATCAGTGAATAATTTCCTGCAAGAGGTAGGCGCAACTGAGGCGGTTGCACATCAACCAGTAGCTCCTCATACAATTGAGCCTCAACAAGTTCCTCAACCAATTGCTTCTCCAAAATCATCAATTCCAATGCAAAGATGGCATACCCGCGCAGGTGTTGCTGCAATACTATGTGCTGCTGGTGTTATTATTTTTGCACAGCGCTATAAAAAACCTGAAGAAAGCATTGTAATCCCGGCACGGCCAACGCCGCCTGTGCCTGCCCGCGTTGTACAAGTATCAGCCGAAACATCCCGAACAATCACAGCTGCCTGCTGGAATGCGCTTAGAATATTTCCCGATCCCAAAAACCCTGCACGGGATTTACGCACAGGTATTTTTAACGCATATTGCAAACTGCCAAACAATAGTACAATTGATGCTGGTCCTAAAAATTTTAATGAAGTAATTTCTACTTTACAAACCGGCGAAGAAACCGTTACAGAACAATTGAGCTTTCGCGGCGAAAGAAGGAACGAAGTGTGCACCGGCACAATGGAAATTAGTCGCAAAAATTTTCCTAAGAGTAAGAGAAAAAAGATTATCGAAGAGGAAATACCTGGCATAGAGCGCTCCACAGAACCCCAAACTGTTGAGGCTACCTGCGTTTCACAACCACAAAAGTAATATCGTCAGTTTGCTCGGCTGCGCCGGTAAAATTCTTTACATCCTGAAGCAGCCCGCTCTTTATCGCATCCGCACTTTGTAATGTGCCATGCTGCATCAAGGAACTCTTAAAACGCTCCATTTCGTACATCTTTCCATCCGGTCCCACGGCCTCAGGCACACCATCGCTATACATAACAAGACAGTCACCGGATTCAAATTGAAGTTCTTGCTCTTTCATCAACTTTGAAACATCCGGCACCATGCCCAAAGCAATGCCTCCGGTCGGTGCAACTTCTACCTGCTGCGTTGCCGCTTTATAGTGGAGCATTCCGGGATGTCCGGCGCTTACAAAGCTCAATCTGCCTGCATCATACTGCGCCATTATCATGGTCATAAACATATTTTGCGCAGTTTTCAATTTAAGAACTCGATTTGCATTAATAAGAATCTCCGGCAGGCTTGCAGAAGTTGAATATGCGTAAATAAGAGCATTCGCAATAGACACAACGATTCCGGCAGGCACACCATGTCCGGTTACATCTCCTAAATAAAATATGTGTTTATTTTCGGTCACCGAAATAAAATCATAACTATCTCCGCCCACCTCTGCGGCAGGAATAACTTGAGCAGCAATTTCAATATCTCGAACTTGCGGCAACTCTTTTGGCAAAATTTGCGTATGAATTTTAGAAGCCAGTTCGAGCTCTTTTGCAACACGCTCTTTATAGACACGCGCCTCCAGAGACTTTTGCAAATCAACCGCCATTTGATTAAATGTGCTCGCCAAGACACCAACCTCATCGCGTGTTTTCACAAAAACCCTGGTAGAAAAATCACCGGTTGCCAGTTTAAGTGCACCTTGCGTTAACTTTTGAATCGGACGGGTAAGCCGCGTCGAGGTAAACCATGCAAAACCAAATCCCAATAATATGCCAAAAAGTGTCAGCAAAATAATGCGCTCTTGCATGCGCGCAACACGGGCATCGAGCGCGGCATACGTCAGGTCGAACTGCACCGCAAAGCGACCGTCAAAAGGAAACACAATATTTGCAATTCTTTCGTCATCAGCAATCGGTGGGATCGGCCGCTCATCCCGATCTACAGCCAAAAAAGTACCATCCTGATTTTTCTTAAGATACACAAGACGGCCACCCTCCCCTTCGCGGGGTTCAAGTGCATAACTGGGCAACCGCGATTTAATACGCTCTGTAAGTCCGCTCTCTTCTACAGTCCGGGTATCACCCTCATACGCGCGATTTTCTTCAGCAATGGAGTCATAAAGAATCTCTCCTGCAAAGCTAAAAATCTTTAAAGCTTCAATATCATCACTCTTGCGAAAGACAACATCTTTCAGCTCCCGGTTAAAAAGTACAAAGCTATTTTCGGCCAAAAATGTCTCATAGAGGTCGGCAATTTTTGGCGTAGTAAGTTCGGTAAGTGCACGGGTCTGCACGTAAATGTCATGAGCAAGCTCTTCTTTTTTCTCCTCAATAAGCTGAAAAGCCGTCGCGCTGAACAGCACAACAATAAGAGCCGTCACGCCAACAATTAATTTTGATTTAATAGAATGAAACATGTTTTATTTTTTTGATGAAGCCCGCAATCCGACTTCCTGTGCAAGAACGTACCCATCAACCCGCGGCTCCCACAAAATATCACCGCTCACTGCATAAGGAACTTCGGGTGAAAAGAGGGGCACACCAACCATATCCTGTACGGTAATAATAGCCAGTGCTCTGCGCATACGCCGCAAACGATCACGCGGATCGAGCGTCTCACGGCTCTCTTCAATAAGCTTATCGACTTCGGGATTAATATAGTTAGCACCATTAAATTGACCAAATGTTGCTTGCGGCGAGTGAACTACCGCAGTCAAAAAATCGAGCGCATCACCAAGATCGGAGCGCCAGCCAAAAAAGAAAAAGGGCGACTGGCGCTTTTGAATAAGCTGACCAATTTCTGCAATAGAGTGAATGCGAATTTCTGCTGCAAGTCCTACCCGCTCAAACATGCGCATGAGATTTTTGCCAAGACCTTCAAGCCCCTGCGGTAAATCCAAAGTTATTTTTGGAGGTTTGATAAGCGATACTAATTCACGAGCACGCGCTTCATTATAAGATAGCTTCTCCAGACCACCATCGTAACCAAAGACGCCATTCGGTATAAACTGATAGACCGGCGTTGCAAAACCAAAGCCAAGCTTTGCCAGCTTTTCGCGGTCAATAGAGCGGATGACGGCTTCGCGCAAGAGTGGATCTTTAAAAATAGACTGAAAATTGAAGAGCAAAAAATTCACCTCTAAACTCGGCATTGTTTTAAGTACAAAATTATTTACCGGAAAGGCATCGGCAAGATCCGGCGGCAGATTTTGCAATACTGAAACCGTTTTTTCCTGCAGAGCCGCAGTGCGGTCGCTCTTTGATGCAAGAGTCACAAGCTCGACCGTTGCAAATGCCGGCGCTTTATCCCAATAGGCATCGTGACGGTTCAAATGCAGAATTCCCTCTTTTTGCTGTGCAAAAATATACGGTCCGGTACCAATATGCTGCTCGCTCGATCCCTTAAAAATAAAAAGTGAAGAAAGCTTCGCGGGCAGTAGAGGATCAGGTGCTTGCGTAGTAATGTGAAAAGTCTCTTCATCAATTTTTTCGATCGCAGCAATATTCGCAGCCAAATCCGAAACACCGGAGTTTTGTGCATCGCGCGCCTGCAACAATGAGTATTCAATATCAGCAAAAGTTACCAGCGAGCCATCGTGAAAGCGAACATCCGGGCGAATTCTAAATTCCCATGTAGTAGAATCTTGAACGCCGTATGAGATTGCCAGAGCCGGCTCCAAACGCAAATCAGGCACAACGCGAATCAGCGGCTCGTATATATGCAGCAGGCGCGTTCTCGAACCGATATCGTTCGTAAGCGGGTGCAAAGACACTGCGGGCTCAGAGAGTCCGATTCGGAGTGTTTTTAGTTCTTCACCTTGGTGAGACATCATGGCCCCCACAGCGGCATCAAATTTGGATTCAAAGAAGACCTTTGAGCCAACGAGCACAAGCGCCCCAAAGTACAAGATAATTAGTAATATCCTTCCTATACGCATCCAGATAGTATACAGGAAAAATAACCAATGGACCAAGCATCAAATAACAAATAATAACTAAACAACCAATATCAAAATTCCCAATCTATTTTTGTAAATATCCTCGCAATTGATGCATCATTTGCACACGTTTTTGAATAAGCCCAGCGGTGCCAACATCTTTTCTATGAAATACCGGCCCCTTTACTGTCTGCGCCGCAATTTCTGCCTTTTGCTCAGCCTCTGCCAGCGTATCTCCGATTCCCACAAATCCAATTGCGCGGGAACCGCCCAAATACAGCCCGTCCTCGCGCTGGTCTACAGATGCAAAGTAGCGCTTCACACCGGGCGGAAGCTCGCCAACTAATTCTATCTTCTCATTCTTTTTTGGCGCATCTGGATATCCCTCTGGGACAACATACTTACAAACGGTCGCCTTTTCTTCAAACTCCAGTTTCATGCCGCTCAAACTTCCATTCAAAATCGCCAGACACACATCCACAAAATCGGTCTTCATAATCGGCAGCACATTCATAACCTCGGGATCTCCAAAGCGAACATTATATTCAATCAAACGCACACCTTCTTTGCACGCCATAAAGCCGCCGTACAAAATCCCTTTGTAAGGCAAGCCGGTCTCTTGCTTTACCGCCTCAACCACACGACGGCTAATTTCGTGGGCCTGCTCCACATCTTCACGTGTTAAAAAAGGCAAGAGATGATTTGCATCGGTATACGAGCCCATACCGCCGGTATTCGGCCCTTCGTCGTTTTCAAAGGCACGTTTATGATCTTGCGCCGGGATCATATCTAAAACCGTTGTACCGTCCACCGCATGGAACAAACTAAATTCCTGCCCCACTAACTTTTCTTCCACAACAACACGCCCAAATTTTTCAATGGCCTGCAGTGCAAAATCGCGACCCTCTTCAGCTGAGTGCAAGTGATCGCCGGAAACTTTTACTCCCTTGCCACCCATTAATCCTTCGGCCTTTACTACATAATTTTCATCAAGCTCGCGAATAAAATCCACAATCCCCTCCTCGGTTGTAAAAACCCGAAACTTCGGATTTCCCGGAATATCGTACTTTGCGACCAAATCGCGCGTAAAAGATTTTGAGCCCTCAAGCTGCGCCACCGCCTTGTGCGGCCCAACAACCGGAACATCAATCTGCCACAAACGGTCCGCAACACCGGCGCACAGCGGATCTTCCGGTCCAACAAACGCAAAGTGCGGCTTTACCTTTTGCGCAAAGGCTACGATCGCATCCGAATCGCCAAGATCACCCAACTTATACTCGGCAGCAAGCTCACGCATGCCTGGATTATTCGCCTTAGCATAGACGCTCAGTGCAACTTTTCCATTCTTTGTAAGCGCCTCGGCAATACAGTGTTCGCGCGCGCCGTTTCCAATGAGTAGTGCTTTCATCAGTCACAGGCAGCGTAGCGATCCTGTGACCATTTATCAAGTAAGTAATTGCGCAGCAATTAACCTTTTTTACAGTAGCGCAAGCTGATCCTCAGCCTCTTCATCGCTATCTATGCTGCCGCTTGTATGGCACTCCTCCACACGCTGCAGAACTTTTTCCGTGATATCCGGCGTTGGATACTTTCCATCCATACATGCGGCACAAAAACCGGTAAGGTTGGGATTTTCGGCCCGCACCGAATCCACCAAATCCTTCATCGTCTGATAAAAAACCGCATCGGCATTGATCGCTTTGGTAATCTGCTCAATATTCAGCTTATTTGCAATAAACTCTTTGCGCGTCGGCATATCCACGCCGTAAACACAGGGATTAATCAGCTGCGGCGCCGCAGAAGCAAAGTAGACTTTTTCTGCTCCGGCTTCGCGCACAATCTCAACAATTTTTCGCGACGTATTTCCGCGCACAATCGAATCATCCACCAGCAAAACTTTTTTGCCTTTCAGCTCTTTAGGAATGGTATTTAACTTATACTTTATTGAGCGCTTGCGAATTTCCTGACCCGGCATAATAAAGGTGCGGCCGATGTAACGGTTTTTAATGAGACCCTCACGGTACGGCACGCGAATTTCGGCTGCGATTTCAAATGCAGGGCTGCGGCCGGTATCGGGCACCGGCACCACAACATCTATTTCGAGACCCTTTAACATCGCTTGCTTAATTTGCTGGGCAAGCACGCGCCCCATGCGAATCCGCGAATTGTAAACATTCACACCATCAATCACAGAGTCCGGCCGCGCAAGATACACATACTCAAAAATACATGGCGCCCACTTTGGCTGCACAATTTGTTTGCTATGAAGCTCGTACTTTGGATCGATATAAATCACCTCGCCGGGCTGAACATCGCGAATCACTTTAAAATCGAGCGTATTCAAGGCCACACTTTCGGAGGCGAACATATATTCGTCGCCAAGAGGCGTTTCGCGCTTTCCAAAAATCAGCGGACGGATTCCATTGGGATCGCGGAAGGCGAGCAGTCCACGATTCGCGATCATCGCAATTACCGCATAACCGCCCTTTAACCGTCCATAAACCCCCTTCATCGCCTTAAAAACATCTTCGGGCTTCAGCTCCTTTCCCCCAATTTTATTGAGCTCATCGGCAACAACATTTACCAAAACCTCAGAGTCCGATTTTGTGTTGAGGTAGCGGCGATTATCCTTCGTTACTTGCTCGCTCAGCTCTTCATAGTTTGTAAGATTTCCGTTGTGAATCAGCGCGATTCCATAAGGCGAGTTTACATAAAAAGGCTGCGCCTCTTCCGCACTGTCCGCACAGCCGGCAGTTGGATAGCGCACGTGGCCGATTCCAATGGTTCCCTTTAAGCGGTACATATGTTTCACGCCAAAAACATCGCGCACTAAACCGTTGCCCTTTTTAAGATGAAAGCGGTTTTCGTATGTTGCAATGCCCGCTGCATCCTGGCCGCGGTGCTGCAAAACCATAAGCCCGTCATAGAGCTCTTGAACAACTTTACTGTGAGATGAAATGCCGATTATTCCGCACATAAGGCGTAGTGATAATTATTTAGATTGAATGTGATGCGCTGCTGCGAGTGTATTCCTCATAAGACATGCAACGGTCATGGGACCTACCCCGCCGGGAACCGGCGTAATGAAGCGGGCTTTTTTTGAAACAGCGGTAAAATCAACGTCGCCGACAAGTTTACCACCAACGCGGTTAATGCCAACGTCGATAACAACGGCACCCTTCTTTATCATAGACGATTTTAAGAGTTTTGCCTTACCCACAGCCATAATAACGATATCGGCCTGCCGTGTGTGTGCAGCTAAGTTCTTTGTCTTGGAGTGGCAGACCGTCACGGTTGCATCGCGATTAATGAGCATGAGCGAGAGCGGCTTGCCCACAATATTGCTGCGCCCCACAATCACCGCGTGCTTTCCAGCAGTTGGAATTTTATAATGATCGAGCATGCGAATAACGCCCTGCGGCGTACACGGCGCCAGCCGTTCATCTTCTTTAAAGAGCGCACCCAGATTCACAACATCGAAGCCGTCCACATCTTTATGCGGAGCAACAGCCGCACCAATTTTTGCCGCATCGATCTTCGGCGGCAACGGCAACTGCACAAGAATGCCGTGAACTTTTTTATCTTTGTTTAGTTTTTCGATGATGGCAAGCAACTTTTTTGTGGATGTAGATACAGGGAGGCGCAAGAGCTCTGCGACAATCCCAACATGTTCAGCAGCCCGGGTCTTTTGTTTAATATACGACAAACTGGCGGGATTGTCTCCGACAAGGAGAATCACAAGCTTTGGTTTTATCCGCAATTGCTTCACTTCTTTCGCTACTCGCTCAAGAAGTGAAGTGGAAACAAGCCTGCCGTCGAGTATTTTGGCTGACATTGGTAGGCTTACTATAAGGAGAAGATGGAGTTTGGTCAAGTGAACGGCTTACGCGGCAATGTGCTGCAAAGCTACCTATCTCTTTTTTTAGCAAGTAGCTTTCTTGTTCGCATAAACCCCCTATTTGGGTGTATATCGGAAGTAAAGTTCGGATATAATCCTCATTGTATGAGTAAAGATGTTTTCGGAAAAGCACTATTTAGCTACTGGAAAGGTGACCGCAAAACGCCATACATTGTTCGGCGTGATGATGGTTACATAAATACAAGCAGTCTCAAAATCTACTTCACAAAACAATTTTACCCAACTGAAAAAACTATAGCTCATCATGTGAAAGGAAAAATTTTAGATGTAGGCTGCGGGGCTGGCCGGCATATTTTGCACTATCAAAATCGCGGTTACGACATTACGGGAATAGACAACTCCCCGCTTGCAATAAAAGTATGCAAAGAACGTGGATGCAAAAAAGCCAAAGTAATGGATGCCTTTCATCCTAAATTTCCTCAATACTCCTTCGATACAATTTTACTCTTCGGTCATAATATTGGAATCGGCGGAAGTTTGGCAGGTGCAAAGCGGCTGCTTTCATCTCTTAGGAAACTTATTAAAGAAGATGGCCTTTTGCTCCTTACCTCATTAGAGGTAACAAAAACAAAAAAGAAAGTACACCAAAAATATCATCAAAAAAATCGTGCAGCAAAGCACTATGTTGGTGAAATTAAAATCCGGATTGAATATAAAGACGAAATTGATGACTGGTTTGACTGGATACATGTAGAACCAAAAATTATGAAAAAATTAGCACAAGAAACAGGATGGAAAATCATAGAACTTCATGAAACCAGTAGCGGCGAATATTCCGCCGCGCTCAGTCCGTGCTAATCTCCACCCACCACCCCCAAATCATCTCCGCCGTATCATCCTTCTCAGCCACCCGCTCTATCACCGTCCATTTAAATTCTTTTGCCAACTGCTGCAATTTGACGAATAATATAATTTATTCTATAATTTAATTATATTATTTAGAAAGTTATTTATGAAACCCTCAAATATTTTAGTTGTTCAAAAAATAGAAGGCGGAGAGGGTAGTGCTTCTTCCCGGCTCGACTCATTTACGGCTGATTTGTTCCTAAACGATGCAAAGGTTCAGGGACTGACTCAAGTATCCTTAGTAGATGAAAGCGGTCGCTCTCTTGAAGTAGCAGAAGCAATAACAGTTTTACGCGAACATTTAAAAGAAAGGGCAGATGAAGTTTTAAAAGCAATAACAGTAACGAAACGCCAAACGCTACACAAATTTGATATAAAACCTGATGAAGAACTCTAACACCCTTAGACTTTTCATTTAAGAAGCGCCCTCCAGATCTTTTGCTCCGTCACCTCTTTCTCAGCCGCCCGCTCTATCACCGTCCATCTAAATTCTTTTGCCAGCTTTTTTAAAACGTGGCTGCATTTTTGGACGAGTTCGTCTTGGGTTTCGTGAATGTGGCCGGCTTCTTTTGCATGCAGGCTGCGCTCGCCTGTCATCAAGATGGCCTGATCTTCTTTGAGCAGATGCTCGTTCATCTTATGGAGCTCGCGGGGATTTCCGCCCTTTGCAATCCCCCATGCCAGGCCGGTGCCGACATAGTCCTCGGCCACCACGGTATAGCCGCGGGCCAGGTAGCTTTCCAGCTTGGGCTGGAAGTGATAGCGATTTAAGACAAAGAGCAGCTGGAGCTCTTCTTCGCTCATAGTCTGGGTGTGCGAGCGCAAAATCTTATTAAGTGCCGGGCCGGTCGGCGCTAAATCGTAAATAGGATACTTTATATACATTGCCTTTTTGCCGGCCTTCTTCAAGCGCTGCACCAGGCGCTTTGCGTGGTACGATTTACCAATATTGTTAATGCCGTAGATGGTGATGAGTTTTCCTCGCATTTAAGATAAGTTTAACCCGTAGACCCAAATCCTCCGCGGCTCTTCCCGTTCATCTTCTCCACCTCGTCCCATTGCACAGTATCGACGCGCACAAAGATGCCCTGGGCGATTTTTTCGCCGCGCTTAATTTCTACGGGCGCGTTGGTGAAGTTGTACATTTGGATTTTAATCTCGTCTTCTGGGCCGCAGTAGTCCTGATCTATCACACCGATGCCGTGCGGCTTTAAGAGGCCCTTTTTGCGGGGCGTAGAGCTGCGGGATGCCACAACTAGCATATATCCCTTAGGAACCTCAACAATCAAATTACCGGGAATCAGCTCAATAGATTGGGGATGCAGCATAATATCTTCCCGCGCCAGAATATCGAAGCCCACCGAACCGGCGGTTTCGTATACCGGCAACGGCAAATCCTTATCAATACGCTGAATACGCACTTTCATACAGCCATAATATACGCTACTATCGACTTGTGAATAAAGCTAGAAAAAAGAAAAACATTGGTAAGGATGCGAGGCCACGGGCCGAGCGCGACGACTTGAGCGAGGAAGGCTCGAATTTAGAGCCGACCGAGCAAAAGGAGAAGCTTATCAAAATAGACTACGCTATAGGCGGGCAAGCTGTGATAGAGGGTATTATGATGCGCTCGCCTAACTTTGTTGCGACTTCTGTGCGCAAAAAAGACGGCAGCATTAAGACAAAAGAAGACAAATTTCAATCTTTGATCCGCAAATACCGCCTGCTGAATATTCCGCTGGTGCGAGGCGTGATAAATCTTGTAGAGATGATGGTCATTGGCATGGGCGCGGTGAATTTTTCTGCAAACGAGTTTGTTGAGGATGAGGAGGATGAAAAAGAGGCTGCGGAAAAATCAAAGTTTTTTGAAGTTTTCACATTCGCCTTTTCTATTCTGCTCTCACTTGTCCTCGCGATCTTTCTCTTTAAATTCATTCCGCTTGCTGTCGCTGAATTTCTACGTTCACATTTCTCTTTCATTGAAAATCACTACGTAATTTTCAATCTGATCGACGGCGTTGTCCGCATCGCGATATTTTTTGGCTATCTGCTTTTCTTGTCCCGTTTCAAAGACTTCCGCCGCGTCTTTCAGTATCACGGCGCCGAGCACATGGCGATCTTTACCTACGA
>PCVQ01000005.1 GCA_002796025.1 Candidatus Peregrinibacteria bacterium CG11_big_fil_rev_8_21_14_0_20_46_8 | reverse complement strand
GGATGCTTTGAGCTCCCCTATATGGCAGCTCAACTTGCTGAAAAATACGATGGAATCGTAGCACTCGGCTGCGTTATTCGCGGGGAAACCGATCACTATACGTATGTCTGCCAAGGAACAACATACGGCATTCAAAAAGTAAGTATCGAGCAAAAAATCCCTATTGGATTCGGAATTCTTACCTGTGAAAATAGAGCGCAAGCACTCGCACGAAGCGATGATACCGAAAACAACAAAGGATATTTCGCGGCACAAACACTTCTTTCACTTCTTGCTCATGATTAAAACACTTAAAGATATTCCGAAACTTAAAGGCAAACGCGTCTTAGTACGCGTTGATTTTAATGTTCCAATGAAAGACGGTGCAGTTCAAGACGATACGCGCATGCGGCAAACACTCCCCACGATTCAATATCTTACCGATAAAGGAGCGCGGGTTATTCTTGTAACCCATGTTGGCCGGCCTAAAGGCAAAATTATTGAAGAACTCCGTGTAGAACCGATTGCCAAGCATCTCGAAAAACTACTCAATCAAAGCGTCGCATACCGCGATGAATGTGTAGGTGAGAATGTTACCAAAGCCGTGGAGACTATGCAGAATGGTAAAATTCTCTTTTTGGAAAACTGCCGCTTTCACCCCGGAGAAGAGTCCTGCTCGGAAGAATTCTGCCGTGAACTTTCACAACTAGCAGATATCTATGTAAATGATGCCTTTGCTGCATCTCACCGGAAACATGCCAGCACTGCGGGCATCGCAGAACATCTTCCTGCTTATGCCGGGCTCCTTGTAGAACGAGAAATTGAATTCCTTACTCCCCTCCTGGATTCCGATCATAAAAACCTCACCCTTATTATCGGCGGTGCCAAAGTCGATACAAAAATTGGAGTTCTGAACACATATATTGGAAAGGCAGGAGCAATTTTGCTCGGCGGTGCACTTGCAAACACCTTTTTGGCAGCTGAGGGCTATAACATAGGCGCTTCGAAATATGAAAAGGAAAAGATCGAGACGGCAAGAGAGCTTATGATGCTTGCAGAAGCTAAACAGCAAAAAATGTATCTTCCGGTAGACGCTATTGTTGGCGATACCATAAGTAATCAAGCAACAGCTATCGATCTTCCGCTTGAAGATATTGAGGGAGATATGAAAATCCTCGATATCGGTAAAAAAACCCAAGTCATTTATGCAGAAATCATTGCAGAATCAAAGTGTGTTGTATGGAACGGACCAATGGGATTGTATGAGTATACTCCATTTGCCAGCGGCACACGCGCAATTGCCACGGCGCTTGCATCTCCCAATAATCAGCTCAAAACATATATCGGCGGAGGAGATACTGTAGACGCAATCAACCGTTGCGGCATCAAAGAAGACGAATTCACCTTTGTTTCGACTGGCGGCGGAGCAACTCTGGAATTTTTAGAAGGAAAAAAGCTGCCGGGCATAGCAGCGCTAGAAAAATAGTAACTCTACTTTTCTAGCTTCAAATCGGTATTAAACGTATTTTGCGTAAAAATGTTCGTGGAATCGATACGGATAATTTCTTGAATCTCTTCTTCTTTTTCAGGCGCGGACTCTTCAGGCGCGGACTCATTTATTTGGATCTCAAAAACCGGCTCTTCTATTTTGAGAATCGGAGCCGGTTGTAAGATCGGTGTTGGGGAAGGTTGTATGGAAGGCTGTTGGATGATGGTCTGGGGCTCCAAAATCAAAGGCCCGGGATCGGGCTCCGGCTCGGGTTCGTCAATGTTTAAATTTTCGTCAGGTTTTGGCTCGGGTCCAGGCTTTGGCTCAGGTTCAGATTTCGAAGCCGGCGTTTGGCTGGTTGGTTCCGGTACAATAATTTTAACAGGTTCGAGATCAGGGCGAGTCGGAATAACAATGTTCAGATCTTCTTTTGTTGCATCAACTTTGCGATCATCTTTGGGATCATCTTTTACCGGCACCGGATTAACTTCTGGAATAAGGACAGGCGTGCTCGGCTGATTAAAAATCTTGATAGTCTCAATTTCGATCGGAACAGTCATGCGCAATTTTGTACTTGCCTGAAGCGTACCAACAACAGCAATGGCAGCGCGTTTTGCTTGTAAAGCAAGCGGAATAGCTTCTGCAAATCTATTATCGCGGATCGCTTCACGTGATTGTTTCGCTGTAGTTCGGGCATCTTTAAGGCGCTCTTCTAAATTTCGAAGCTCCTGCTTCTCTAGATTCTTTTTTCCTTGAGAGAGTAATTTATCTGCTTTTTTTATTTCATTCTCGACATCCGCAAGCAGTAAGTGAGCCTGTTTTTCTCCATTTTCATTCAACTCTTTAGTTATTGCCGCTCGCTCTGATTCATCAAGAATTAACTCATTATCGGCTACTGTTGTAGTATCGGTATGCTCAACTTCCAAAGTGTCGGCTTCCAGACTCATTTCAGCAGACAACTCAAGTTGCGCATCTTCAACTACAATAGCTGCTATTCGCTCTTCGGTGCGTCGACGCACATCTCTCACTTCCGTAGCATCGCGGTCGACTCTTTCTGCAAGGCGATTAAGCTGTTCTCGAATTGTTTTATTCTCTTTACTCAATTCCTCAATAACTGTTGCATGAACGCGAAGTTCGGCCTCATATTGTGAACTTAAACTTGCAGCCTCTAATTGTTGATTTGATTCTTCAAGCTGAATAATTCGATTTTTCACCTTTGAAGAAGCTGCGACTAACCTGCGCTCTGCCTCCTGTACCTTCTCTTTCTCTGCCCTGCCGCTACGCACAAGAACTTCGACTTCCTCAAGACGTCGTCCTGCACGCTCTGTCTCCCAATTGATTTTTGCTTCGGGAGAAACAGCAACGAATGTTCGCACATTTTCAGTAATATTTACTTTAATCGGATATAAAATATCTCCGGGAAGTGAACGTTCAGCTGCAAATCCAGTACCTATACTCATAAAGAGAATCAACAGCAATGCAGCAGGCACTGTTTGTATTGCCCGCAAAAATGACCAAAATGACTGATGCGTAGCAACCGGCTGTTCCGCAACTGGATGACTTTGCATATGCGCAACAAGAAACTCCCGCACAGTACTTTTTTCTGATGCAGTTAATGAAAGTTTTTTCGCCTCCTCTCTGAATTGTTCGAATCGATGATCCATATAATTTGGTGATCTTATTTATGCGCCTGCATATGAGCAAGGTCGCTATCGCTTGGTAATAGGGTACGTAATTTCTCGAGTGCCCGGTTTAAACGGACAGAAACCGCGTTTTCCTTAATCCCCAGAATTTCAGCAATCTCTTTGGGGCCCAAATCATCGATATATCTCATAATTACTACATCGCGATACTTTTCATCGAGTTGATCTACTACATTGAGAACTACTTTTCCATCGAAGATATCTTGCATTTTGTCTGTCTTGTCCTCACCCGGATCAAATCCTGACTCTTGCAGCTGCTCAAGTGAGATTGAGCGCTTTTTGCGGATATAGTCGATGATTAAGTTCTTTGCAACACGATAGAGAAAGGCACGAATGTTTTCGATTTCACCTTTCTCGGCGACGTGGTTCCATGTGCGGGCAAATGTGTCCTGCATAAGGTCCATCGCGAGCTCGCGATCGCCGATGCGATAGTAGCAATACCTGAAAATCGCGTCGGAGTAGTCGTCGTACGCTTTGAGAAAATATTGTTCTGTCGAGGAGCTATTCATTTCAGTAAACGGTATTGTAAGGAATTTCTTACCTAGAACAAGGGGTTATGTGATAAAGCTCGGCCCGTGGCCTCGCAATCCGACAAATATGGCGTCGTGCCACTGTCCGCTATATGGTTTGATTTGATTGAAATCTCGCTCCAAAAGAGTGACTTCAAATCCAATTTTTTTGAGTATTTCATATATTTCATCAAGAGAAAAAGCACCCATTTCATGAAAATCAAGAATCACCTCCTCATTAATCTTAAAAGTAATTTCGAGGCGGAGCTTATTTTCGCTCCTATCATAGAACCATTCTGGAGAATAACGCAATGTTACATTTGAGTCAGAATATTCATAAGCTTGTTCGTTGCTTGCTTGAGCAGCCGATGCTTTATCAAATGCGTCAAAGACAAGTATACCACCCGGCTCAAGATGATCATAAAAACGCTGCAACGTATTTTTTAATTCATCTGAATTTTTATTGTAAAGAATAGAATTTAGAAAACAAAAAATGGTGCCAAATTTTTCTTCTAAATGAAAGTTCTTCATATCAGCTTCGAGATAGTTCACCATACCGGACTTAGGACGTGCCTGTTCGAGCATCTTTTCATTTAAATCCATACCTGTTACCTGCAATCCAGCAGCTTGAAACTCCTCAGCATGCATACCGGTACCGCAACAAACATCGAGAAGCTTATTATTTGGGGCGATTTTGTATTGCCGAATGAGATCTAAAAGAAAAGCTGTCTCCTGCTGAATATTATGATTGCTATAAATTTTGTCATAATATTTGGCAAATGTGGTGTAGAAATGATGTGCCATTTTACTGTCTCTGGAATCGTTTAAAAGATTTTAAGCGTTCGAACCGCTCTTTAATATGCATTTTGCGCTCTATTTTATGAACAATTTTTTTGAACGACATGTTTAAATCATTAAACACCTTATCGCTCACTTTGTAGATAGCATAAGTAAAAAATGGTGCAGAGAAGACATCTATTGAATAGTGAACATGCATGAAAAGCACAGTTGCCCCCTGAATTCCGGTCATTACCAATAAGAAGTAGCGAAGAATCCTATTTTCCCAAAAAAGGAGCGCCCCCAAAAAGGGCAACCCGGTGTGTCCTGAAAAGAAAAGATCGTTTAAGAAAAAAATATCGAAAATTTTCGGATCTTCCGCAACCGGAGTAAGTGCAAAAAAGCCTTCGGGAGCACCGAGGTGCGTCATGCTAATAAAGGCGGCACGGATCAGAATAAAGGCCGCGACCGTTTTTGCAGTAAATGGAACTAATTCGGGTTTTAAAAAAATAGGATATGCCGGAATAATAAACATAACAATGTAAATTCCGAAGGTATAAATAATGCGCAAATCGAGCGTTGGAATGTTATCCAAAACAATATCCCCTACCGATAATACCTCGACGGTGCTTGTATAGACGCTCGCGGCATTGTTAATAATTGCGGCAAGCAATAAAAGGATAATTCCGCCGTAAAGTGACAGACGAAAGCGCCGCTCTCTTAAGAGCGCCTTCCAGTTACGAAGCCATGTATGAAAAAATCTCTTAATAGTCATTGAGAAGAAAATTATAGCATACGCAACTCTTACTTACCCGCTTCTGCTTCCTGTTGGCTTTCACTCCAGCGTTTAATTTTATCCTCTACGATTTCGCGCTTTTTACTATATCGCTCACGACAAAATTTAAGGATTTTTTCGCGCCGGTCGTCTTCGACTTTATATTCAACGCCCGGAAATGTTTCCATCGAAAAGACTTGGGTAGGCATGCCATCGATAAGCAAACGCATATACGTATTACCAACACTGAGTGCTACGAGATCATTTACCATGGTTTCGTCGCCGCCGAACTGTCCCGCTATTGGTTCGGCATCGTCAAAGCCGACTTGGAATGAAATCAGTGAACCCACATTGCCGAAAACCGCATCGCGGACTTCATCGGGCATTTGAGCGATGTACTGATTGGCCATGGTGAGATTGAGGCGATACTTACGTGCCTCAGAAAGAATGGTTGCAAATGATTCGGTAGCAAAATTTTGGAACTCATCTACATAGAGATAAAAATCCTGACGCTCGTGCTCGGGAATATCGGCACGGCTCATTGCTGTGAGCTGAAAGCTCGTAATAAGCATAGCACCGAGCAGTGCAGAGTTATCTTCACCGATCTTACCTTTTGAAAGATTACAAATAACTATCTTGCGCTTATCCATAGCAAAACGAAGGTTGATCGAGCTCTTAGGCTGGCCAACAATATTCCGAATAATAGGACTTGCTAAAAATTGGCCAACTTTATTAAGAATCGGTGAGATTGCCTCAATGCGCTGCCGTGGCTCAAGTTTGGCAAATTCGTTAATCCAAAAACTTTTTACAATGGGATCGTCGATCTTTTTTACGACTTTTTTACGGTATCCTTCATCCTGCAACATTCTTGTAATGCCAAGCATCGTAGTATCCGGATACGCTAATAAAGCAAGAATAGTATTACGAAGAATGTGTTCCAGGCGGGGACCCCAGCTCTCTCCGTAAATCTTTTTAAAGATGCTGACTACGCCAGACGCAATAATCGTATTATAACCGGGATCCACATTCTCGAGCATGTTAAACCCTACAGGGTATTCGCGGTCCGACGGATTAAAGAGAATAACATCGTTCGTCCGGTTACTCGGTACAAATTCCAAAACTTTTTCTGCAAGATCGCCGTGCGGATCTACCACGCCGACACCGTTTCCATTATGAATATCAGAAAAAATCATATTTTCGAGCAGGGTCGACTTACCCATACCGGTCTTACCGATAATATAGATATGCCGGCGGCGGTCGCCCTGTTTAATGCCGAATTCTTGAGAGTGACCGCGGAAATTTGATTTTCCAAGCAGGGTAACAGGGGGTTCACCGGCAACAGCATCGTGCTGAGGTGTGGGTAGATTTTCCGGCGGCTCTATTTTACGTGAGCGCACCCAGGCGATATTCGGGGTGGCTACGGACATATGAGGAAGGTGATAAATCGTGGCAAGCTCCTCGGTATTCAAGACCATTGAGCCGCGCAGTTCGCGGCGTTTAAAACGCCTAATAACATCTGTGCCATATTTCAATTCTTTTACGGCAAAGCCGTTAATATGCGGCACAGTGAACTGCTGGAAAGCACCGGCGATCTCTCTCACTTTCAATTCGGCTGCACGCTGCGACTTATGTGCCGGTACATAGGCCATACGAATAGAAACATCGAAAAGCAATTTGCTTACCTTATCGACCGCTGCGCTTACATCGGTTTCACGGTCGTGACGGCTTTGCAGCTCTTCGCGGAGTTCGTCGCTGCCGCCTCTCTGCTCAGTTGCGATAAGTGATCCCCCTTTGGCCCCCGATGTTAATCCTCTAAAAAAGAAGTAGATATAGAGCGGGAAAAGTGCAATTTTAAGAGCAACATTTCGGGTAATGAAGAGGCGAATATAGAGT
This sequence comes from Candidatus Peregrinibacteria bacterium CG11_big_fil_rev_8_21_14_0_20_46_8, assembly GCA_002796025.1. GTDB lineage: Bacteria > Patescibacteriota > Gracilibacteria > UBA1369 > UM-FILTER-53-11 > 21-14-0-20-46-8. Next base: position 13,468 of record PCVQ01000005.1, on the reverse strand, counting down.
TTTTTGAAAAGCTCGATATTGGCAAAAACTCCACGATTCACGATGCGCAAACATTTAATATAGGTAAGGCGACGCCGCTGATCAGCCGGAGAGACAACGTACTGAATCCAGGCTTGATCTTCGGGATTATGAACCTTTGCAAGGGTTGCGGTTATGCCGGCGATTGGATCCACCGCAATACGATTCAGCTTATCTTCAAACTGCTGATAGCGCTTAATGGGGAAAATAGAGGGATCATTAAGGCTTAACTCTATACCAACCGCGTGTTCAAGATTCTTTGACGGTATCTGACGTGCATAGTCCTCTACTTCCTGAATTTCGGCGTCAGGATACTGAGCATAGAGCTGTCCCTCGATAAGATTTCTCAAGTCGCTTGGAAACCATAGGTAAAAAATAATCTGCCGCTTGGTTTTCGCGACTTCAAAGCTCACCTTTTCTTGATTGCGGCCGAGCAAGCGGTCGAGCAGGGTCTGCTTGCGAAAAAATCCATGCAAGGTTGCAAAAATCTGTTCGGCAACGATTGGGCCAGCCTCATTTGTTTTTGCAACACGGACAGCAATGACAGTTTTAGGCTCTTTATTGCGTTTTATACGGTATTGCGCGCGAACAATTATGAGGATGCTCCCCAAGGCAACAATCGTCGCGACAATAAATAAAAATAACTCCGCCATAATTTCTGCCGTAGTATAGCAGGTTTAGAATGGCTACGCCTTTATTTAAAGATTCAAAAATAGTCTATACTATGACTATGCAAAAGAAACGCGGAATATCCGGAACTCCCAGAAAAGAAGAACATTCTCGAAAAGTGCAGTTTTCTGTAAAGATGCGGGAAAAAATTTCGGAAAACTGGGTAGAATTGCGCAAGTCGATGAAGACTACAAAGAAAAAGCCGAAAAAGAAGAATGACTAATCCAGTATGTTATGAAAAAAATTGCAGCAATTATTTTGATTTTAGTTCTGGGCCTTGGGCTTGTATACGTCAACCGGGTAGCGGTGCGGGATTTGATTAACGAGCTGCAACAACCGGAGCTTCCGGCTGAGCAGACGGCGAATGATTTCAATACGAATACGGAGCCGGATGATCTACGAGAGAAGGCGCAAGATGAGGCGCCCGAGACACCGACAAAGGCGGCTGAACTTCCAGCATCCGTGAATCTCGCAGTACCTTTTACCATCCAAGCTCCGCACCAAAATTGGGCGCTGCCATACCAAGAGGCTTGCGAAGAGGCTTCGCTCATTATGGCGCACCGGTTTTATACCGGCCAGCCACTGAATCCAGATATTGCTGATGAGGAAATTTTGAAGCTTGTCGCATGGCAAGAGCAGGAGTTCGGCGAGTACAAAGATACCGATGCCCCGCAAAATGTCGAAATTCTGCAGAGGTATTTTGGATATAAGCGCGTGGAACTGATCTATGATTTTACCGCCGAAGATATTCGGGAAAATTTAGCAGCGGGCAGACCGGTCATTCTGCCGGCTGCCGGACGTCAGCTCGGAAATCCATACTTTACACCACCGGGTCCGTTCTATCATATGCTGGTGATTAAAGGATACACGGAAGACGGGCGCTTTATTACCAACGATCCTGGAACGCGGCGCGGCGCTGACTATGTGTATAGTGCGCAAACGATTATAAATGCAGCGCACGATTGGAATGACGGCGATGCGGAGAACGGAAAGAAAGTTATTATTATCCCCTATCGTTAGGACAAGTTGTGACTGAACGAGCCGAGTTTTTTATAAAGCAAAGCAGAGAGGAGCACAACGCGTGTTGCACTGCCGGCAGCAAATGCCAGAGGAATAACGACAATATCCAAACGGGGCGCAAAACTAAACGCAATCGCTGCGGTAACACCGAGACCAATAACGCTGACGATAACAGGTGTTAGGGTATTTTTTAAAGAATAGAACGAACGTGCAAGCAGATGTACGACACTTTCGGTTGGCACCGCAAATGCAAAGAATGAGAGGGTAAGAGCGGTGCGGGCGATATGCGCCTCGGTAAAATTTCCTCCACCAAGAAAAATTCTAATTGGGATTTCACTTAAGGCAAAGAGTACAACTGCCGAAGGCACTGTAAAGTACAGAATATCGCGCAGTGCCTTTTTAAAATGGCCCAGCCAAACCGGAAGGTCTTTTTGTGCGGCTGCCTCAGAAAGCATAGGAAAAATTGCCAGTGAAAAAGCGATACCAAATAAGCTCACCGGAACGCTCTGAAAGTTCCGTGCAAAGCTAACTACAGCTATGCTGCCTGCAGCCAGCGTTGATGCGACATTAGTAAAAATAATAAATGTAATCTGCTCCACTGGGTGTCCGACCATTTTAGGAATCATAAGTTTTACAATTTGGAGAAAGTTTTTATCACGCCATTTGAGCAGCGGATGATAGTGAAAGTGCGTACGGGAAATTCCAAGCAAGCGCACCCCAAGATGTAATAATGCTCCACCAAGCGTACCGATAATGAGTGCAGTAACTCCAAAGCGCGGAACAAAAAAAGTTCCACCAATTATTCCAAAATTATACAAAATGGGAGACAAGCCATACGGCAAATAGTGCTGGTACGAAATAAGCATGCTGCCAAGACCGTTTGAAACGGCAAAAATTATCGGTGAAAGAAGAAAAATCCGGCTATGGCTTATAAGAATTTCAAGCTCTTCTGCAGAAAAACCTGGAGCGATTTTTGGTGCGATCCACGGCATAAAAATAAAGGCAATTGCACCAACTACTGCTACCACAACAACTGCAGAATTGAGGAGAGTGCTGGCAACTTCGTTAGCCTCGTGCTCCTGTTTTTGCGCACGCAAACCAGTAAAAACCGGGATAAAAGCTGCCGAAAGGGCTCCCGCAACGAGAACATTCAAAATAAGATCCGGAATGTTAAATGCCGCGTTATAGATGTCGAGTTCGCGCGTGGCCCCAAACGTTTGCGCAAACGTACGGTCGCGCACGAGCCCCAATACATAACTTCCAAATGTTGTAATAGTAAGAATTGAGGCGCCGGCAAAAAACTTTGTTTTGCGTGCCCAGAGTTTTTCGAGCAGATTCATTGCCACCTCAGCATATCACTATTTTTCTATAGCATCCTGCACAAACTCGTGCGCCTTGGTAAAGCCCCCTCCACGCACTAACAAAATATACGCCCCATTTATGCCAGTCGTCGGATACAAGATATTGCTTGGAGACATGACATTATCGGCACGAATTTCATATGATGAAAACTCCTTCATATATCCGACAAGTTCTAGTAATTCCATATCGGTCTCGGTACCTCCTGAAATAGCCTGATACATATCGCGAATTGTTCCAAAATCTTGCAACACATCCAAATTCACAATACGGGCATGAATCGCTTGTACAATCTGCTGCTGGCGTGCAGCACGGTCAAAGTCCGATGTCGACTTTCTCGAACGGGCATAGCGCAATGCATCACGGCCACTTAAATGATGCGCTCCGGCTTTAATTGCATATGGCTCGTAACCTCCATTCCAATTTGGAAAGAGCGGATCATAAATATCTTTTTTTACATATACGTCCACTCCGCCCAATGCATCGATAATTTTTTCAAAAGAAGCAAAATCCACTACCGCATGACGATGAATTTCTAGGCCAGTGGCTTTCGTAACCATTTGGCGCAATTCGTCGATGCCGTAGAGACTTAAATATCCGTTAATCTTTCTTCCATTCACAACAAGATCGCGGGGAATACTAATAAGTGTGGTTTTCTTTCGAACTTTATCAAATGCAGCGATAATAATCGTATCGGCCAGGCGCGAGTGGTGCCCAACAAGCAAAATATTAAATGTTTCGAGCCGCACCGCTCCATCTGCTTCTAACTTGCGGCGGACAACTTTGGTAGGAGCCTCTTGTTGTTCGGGAGAACGGCTCAATACAAGACCCTTTTTTAAATCCTGTAGTGCCTGATTTGTCTCTTGTAATTTCTGATGGAGCTGCAAATTCTCCTGCTTTGTCTCACCAATTTCCTGAAACAGCACCGTCGCCTTTGAGCGGTATGCCACAAGTTCCGACTCAAGCGCCTTTGTATCCTGGACAAGGTTGAAAAAAAAGAAGGCTGCCACCAGGGCTATGCCGCCAAGAACTGCGTCGATAAGAAGCTGCTTTTTCATGATTGTGATTCGATACCGATACGCTGCTCGATCTCTTGATTTACAAATTCACGTTTTCGACCATACTTCATTCTTGAGTACTGACGCAAGAGATCTGCAACTTTTGCATTTTTTCCGGACTCGTCCCAGATGGTCGCCATCGAGAAAGGCCGGGTTACGGTGTTATCTATACTCATTTTTATATAGGCTTTATAGTTTGAAATCCCAATAATATCTTGCTCTGTGAGAAGTGGCGCATACTCTTTGGCCATATATTCTGCATCTTCCGCACCTATTTTAAACGACATCATCGTGCCAACATTACCAAAAACCGAGTCTCGTATTTGCGTACTGGAGTTTCCAAACTTCGTCACAACCAGCTGATTAATATATTGGTGCGCCATGACAAGAGAAAGATGGTATTTACGAGCTTCGGATAATATTGAACAAAAACTGTCGGTGGCAAAGTTCTGAAACTCATCCACATAGAGAATAAAATCGCGCCGCTGATCTTCAGGCGTGTCTACACGGCTCATTGCAGCCATCTGAATTCGTGCAACAATTACCAGACCGAGCAATTGCGTATTTAAATCTCCAATTGCACCCTTTGAAACGCGGATCAGTAGGATCTTACCCTCGTCCATACATTTGCGCACATCAAAGGCAGAGCGCGTCTGACCGATGGTATTGCGCATAATAGTGTTGGTGATAAAGGGACCGAACTTTGAACTGAAGTACGGAATCATCTCTTGGCGCTCGCGGTCGCCGGTGTTGGCGTACTCGTGCTCCCAGAACGAGCGCACCACAGGATTTTTAACTTTGGACACTTTATACTTGTTGAATTCGTTGTCTGTAAAAATGCGCGGCACATCGATGAGGGTCGCTCCTTCGTCTTCATCTTCCATTAAGGTCAGACAGGCATTGCGGAAGTAATGCTGAATGCGCGGACCAAAGATTTCATCGCCAAAGAGCTTGATAAAAATTTCCGTAGCCTGACTCGATGCCATATCTTGCTGCTCCGGGGTCTTTGCCTCAAGAATATTCAAACCCATCGGGCGATCTTGGTCGGATGGATCGAAGACAATTACATCTTTTGCACGCTCTTTGGGAATATAATTGAGGACGTAGTCCACAAGGTCGCCGTGCGGATCTATAAGACCCACTCCGCGGCCGTCTGCAATATCCTGGCGAATCAACCAGCTTAAAAATGCAGATTTACCAGTACCGGTCTGCCCGATAATATAGTGATGTCTGCGCCGGTCTTTCAATTTAAGCCGCACCTCTTTTTTGGCGCCACGGTAGATATTATGCCCGAGCAAAACGCCTTCGGTGGGCATATTCACCGGTGCCGGCAGTACTTTGTACGCGAGCCATTTAATGACCGGGGTATAGTTGTATTTTGAAGATGGGAAGTGAAAGAAGGATGCGAGCTCTTCGGGCACCATGATCGAAGATTTTTCGCCAAAGCGAAAGACACGATGCATAAAGTTATGAAGCATCCATGGCGTATTGAGCAAATGCAATGGAATAAGCCGGCGGTTCTGAAAGAAGTTCATTGCCGGAAATTTGAAGAGATTTAGTGAAACGATAAGATCATTCATAATCTCTTGCGCACGCGAGCTTGTTCCCGCGGATGAAAAAATACGAATTACCGTATCGAACCCGTCTTGTTGAGCTTTTTCACCAATTTTTTTTGCAACTTCTTCCGCAGTTTGCAGCATACGCACATAGTGATCTCCCCCGCTCGCACCCGGCGCATTCGTATCGCTGCCGAGCTTTTGCTTATCGTATCCGTAAAAGAGAATAATAATCACACTGTGCAGCTGGCTAATAATTGGAATGCGGGTAATCCAGCTCTTTTTCTTACCGCCTTTGAACATATTTGTACCTTCACTTTCGGCTTTTTTTCTCCAGCGGCCAGAGCGCGGACGAATAACCAGCTGAAAGACCGCTGACTCATCTTCACTAAGTTTTGACAGCACATTCGTCATGCTGTTCAGAGGATCGTTTTCAATCGTTTTATATGTTTTGACCGGATACCAATACGGTCTGCTTTCGTATACATAGTAGCCGATAGTTTTTTGCCCAGGCTTAGAAATTTGATAGGGTTGCAAAATCTGAATATCTGCATCGGGATAGTATGATGTTACCTGTTTTTCTAAAACACTCGCATACTCTTGCTGCACCACCACAATAAATTTAACTTCCTTTTCTTGCGCTAAAATCTCAAATGAGACGTAATGATGCGCAAAGAGAATTCTGCGAATAATATTGCGGATTGAAAGCTCTCTAATTTCGTACAAACTTCTAAAGAGCTGCTCCATAATACCAATGCGCTCGCGGAAATCTTTCTCGGTCTGCTTGTCTTTATCTTTTGGAGAATCTTCACGCGGGAGCAAAATCTGCATATAGACGAGATGCTTTTCTAAAAAACGGTTGCGCAAATAGTTAAAGAAGGACCAGGCCCACTTGATTGCGAGGACCGCAACAATAATGCCAACCAGCCACCAAATGGGGTAAGCGATGATCGAATCACCGAGCCGTGCGAATATTTCTTTGTAATTCATGTTTATTTTAATCTGATAAGTATAGCAAAAAAGCCCTCTTTTCTCCAGAGAGCAAGTATTGCAATAACTACAATTTACCTCTTAAGTAACCTAAAAGGTTATCAACATTAATACGCTCCTGCTGCATTGAATCGCGGTCTCGCACGGTTACGGCACTGTCTTTTTCCACAGTTTCGAAGTCGATAGTAATGCAGTAAGGCGTGCCGATCTCATCTTGGCGGCGGTAGCGCTTGCCAATTGAACCGGTAACATCAAAGTCGGCATAAAAGCTCTGGCTCAAATCACTATGCACTTTTTCTGCAAGCTCAAGCAGTGGTGGCTTTTTCATAAGCGGCAAGACTGCGACTTTATAAGGCGCGACTTTCGGATGAAACTTCATAACAACACGCGACTCGGTCTTCCCCTCCTCTGTAGTTGGCGCCTCTTCCTCATGGTATGCCTCAAAGAGGGTCATCAATGTTAAGCGCGACAAACCAAATGTCGGCTCGATAACGTGCGGAATAAATTTTTCGGCGGTATCGGGATCAGTGTAGCGAAGGTCGACGCCGCTTGCTTCCATGTGACGGGTCAAATCGAAATCGGTCCGGTACGCCAAGCCAAACATCTCCTTCCATCCAAAAGGCGTATTGTATTCGATATCGATCGTACGATCGCTGTAGTGCGAAAGCTCTTCGGGCGTATGCTCGCGCACGCGGGTATGATCTGCATGAAAGCCCATCTCGTTAAGCCAGTTTTGCATCTCGTTCAGCCAAAATTCGAACACTTCCTTCCACTGCTCTTTGCGAATAAAATACTCAAACTCCATAAGATCAAACTCGAGCGTGCGGAAGATAAAATTGCCGGGCGTAATTTCATTACGGAAAACTTTGCCTACCGAAGCGATACCAAAAGGCAGGCGCTTACGCATAGTGTCGAGAACATTTTTAAAGTTTACGAACATTGCCTGTGCAATCTCACCGCGCAAATAGAGCTCACTGCGATCTTCATCGGTCTTACCAATTTCAGTTTTAAAAAGCTGATTAAAGAGACGCGCCTCGGTAAAGTTGTGCTCACCACATTTGGGGCACTTGAGCTTATTTTCTCGAATAATTTTCGTAAGCGCCTCGGGTTCCAATCCATCAACTTTTAAATCCGGCAGGGCCTCTTCAATAAGATGATCCGCACGATGCCGCGCGCGACAGGTCTTACAGTCGATCATTGCATCATTAAAGTTTTCGACGTGTCCGCTGGTTTCCCATACTTTTGGGTTCATCATAATTGCGGCATCCAAACCGACCATATCTTTACGTGAGTGGACAAAGCGCTTCCACCACCAGTCGCGAATATTATTTTTAAGTTCAGTGCCAAGCGGGCCAAAATCCCACGAATTTGCAAGTCCGCCGTAAATATCTGAGCCGGGAAATACAAAGCCGCGCCGCTTACAGAGCGAAACAATCTTATCCATCTTTTTTGTATCGTGATTCACGATCGAAACTATACGCTAACTCTTTTGCCGGCTCAACTCTTCGGTATCGATCATAATTGTCACCGGTCCATCATTCACCAGCTCTACTAACATATGCGCGCCAAATTCGCCGGTTTCTGTATGCACACCGGCCTCTCTGCATTTTTGAACAAATTTATTATACAAACTCTCTGCATGCGCGGGGTCCGCTGCTGTAATAAACGAGGGTCGCCTCCCCTTCTTCACATCCGCATAGAGCGTAAATTGAGAAACCACAAGCAGCGCACCACCGATATCGAGCAGCGATTTGTTCATCTTTCCAGCATCATCCTCAAACACCCGCAAATTGAGAATCTTTTCTACCACATAATCTATCTCTTTTTCTGTGTCGGTATGAGTTATGCCAAGAAGAATAAGATGCCCCTGGCTAATCTCGCCGCAGGTCCGACCCTCTCTACTTACTTTAGCTTGAGAAACTCTCTGAAGAAGTGCGCGCATATCAGACGGCATTATAGCATCACATTGAACCCGCGATACGAATACACCACTATTGTTTTCAGTCAAGCACTCAATGTAATGTAGAAAAACAATGCAATATCTCTGCACACAAACGCAATTTATCCTTCTTCTCGTGGCACGTCCTTCGCGAGATGTTCGTTTGTGATGTAAGAGATATCCCAAAATAACGATCTTGCGAAAAATCACGTCGCAAGTTTTTTTGTATGGAATCAAATCGTCCAATATCGGTAGCAATTCGGGGCGCAGGCGGACTGCTGGGGCACCGCCTGGCCCGTGCAATTATGCAAACGCAAGACGATATGCGTCTAGATGCAGTAATTCTCGGCACCGATCAAGAGAGTTTTCGCCGGCTGCAATCGGCCTGCCGTGCCTTAAAACATCCGCCGAATTTTCGCATTTTCATCGACGCAAAGCAGCGTGAAGTGCGGCGATTAATGGCGGCATGGGCGAGCAAATGGGAATTTGAACCGCTTGATCAATCGTACAATGTGCTACAAAAAACCGATGCGATCATCGATGCTGCAATTGTGCCTGGCAAGGATGCGCTTGCAGCTTTTTATGAGCAATATAGCCGAAAAAAGCCCATTATCCATCAATCCGGACGCTATCCCAAGTACACAACAGTTGCGCCTCCTTTTGATCCAAATACAACTGAAGATGACTGCAATTTTCGCCAGGGCGATTGCTTAATTTCTGGAATAGCTCCGGTAGTTTTTCCATTTCGCAATGATATGGAAGAAATGCAGTTGCGCCTTCTTGTACAACGACAAAAACCGCTACATGGTCCAACAATTGAAGAAAAAATTGTCGATATTTTGATCGACACCAATTTACAGCGTCAAATTCATGCCAATGTTGCTGAGCTGCTGCCCACCGTGGAACCTGACATGATCGATGTAAGCGTTATGCAGGCGCCCATGCATGTCTACTATATGTGTGAATTCAGTGTGACATTTCGGCAGGCAAAATCTGCGGATGAAATCATAACAACACTCCGGAATCAGCCCCGGATTGCCATTGCACCTCCAGAAATCTCACTCTCAACGGGCAATCTTAAACAGTATTTGCAGGAACCATATGAAGCAAATGGCACACCTCTAGAACCAATTGTGCTCTTTACCGGACGTGATGCAATTGAAATCCGAGGGCGCCGTGCAAAATTTCGAATCGCAATTTATTCTCGAGCCATTACGATGTTGCCAAATATCGATACTGTTCGCGGTCTTGTGCGTGGGCAAGCACTGTTAAACGCAATGCAAATCACTGATGAAAAGTTCGGCTTCCATTCAGAAGAAGAGCAAAATCGAAATTATTGTCAATAGACGACAACAGCATTTCTGGCTGGATTATAGGTGAAATTCACCCCTCTAACGTAGAACATGTGATTTAATTTTGACAATAAATACGGGTGCTATAGAATGCAAGGTCCACTTTAGGTTGTTATGTATTCCCGACATTAATCTCATCACTATGATTACGCTTATTCTGCATAACGGCGCGAGTAAAATCGGCCTGCTCCGCGAAGGATTACGCTTCGAAAATATAGAGGTGCTTCAATACTGCATCACAAGTAAAGCTGCGATTGACGATAAGTTGTATCAGTCGAATGCGGTTATTATCTATCTCGACGACGACTCAACACATGAGCTCAGCTTTATTCCCCGCATCCAAACCAAGAATCCAAACATTCCAATTATCGTTGTAGACCATCGCACAAAAATTTCGGACCGCAAATCGATTGAAGCTATGACCCACTCATATTTTCGTACCCCGATTTCAATACGAATTATTGCCATTACACTCAAACGCCTTGCATGTACGATGCAAGTAAGCAGCAACGAAGAAACAATACAGGCACACGATGTATGGCTCGATTTGCAGCATCGCTATGCGAAACGAAAAGAAAAAATCATCCCGCTTCGCGCGCGCGAATTTTCTCTTCTGGAATTTTTTATGATCAATCATGGAAAAGTTTTGACGCGCAGTGCGATCTTAGAATTTGTATGGGATCATAATGCACAACTCACGAGTAATACTGTCGATGTGCACGTAAACCGGCTGCGCAGAAAACTCGACCATCCTTTTAAAGAAAAACTTATTCATACGATTCCGTGTGTAGGCTATCGCTTTGGTACAAAATAGCGGCATGCCCGTGAACGTGGCGCCCATGCTACAATGCGCGCGTATGAAACTTCCCCGTATCCTACTTGTTACCAACAAGACAAATATTAAATACATTTCAGATTTCGAAGGAACCAACGGGTATCTTGCTTTGGTGCGCGACGCAAAGGGCAAATTGCAGCGCGGCGTACTCTTTACGGATTCGCGCTACCATCTTATTGCAAAGGCATGCTTGCCGGCTCAGATAAAATTAATCGATATTACCGGCGGCTTTGGAAAGGCGTGGACAGACTTTGTGCAGCGTGAACATGTACGCAGTGTTGGTTTGGATGCGCGCGATGTTTCTAAAAGATTTTGGGATATGCTGCAAAAATTTTCTGGCCGCGGCGTAAAACTTATAGACATAGGCAACGCACTCGATCGTGAGCGAATGATAAAAAACAAAGACGAGCTGGCACATATTCAAAAGGCGCAGCACATTACCGATAAAATTTTACGCGAGCTGCGAAGCGGGCTAAAAGTCGGACAAACCGAGCTGGATATTGCATGGAAAATTCAAATGATGGCGCACGACTTCGGCGCGGAAAATATTTCTTTTCCTGCCATTGTTGGCATTAATGAGCACAGCGCCTCTCCCCATCATCATCCCACATCAAAAAAACTGCGGCGCGGCGATCTAATCCTCATCGATATGGGGGTGCAGTATAAAGGCTACGCATCCGATATGACGCGCGTACTCTTTACAAAAAAACCGACGCCCGAACAAGCCGAAATTTACGAGTTAGTGCGGCGAGCACAACAAGCGGCGATTGACGGGCTGCATGCCGGCATGACAGGCGAAACAGCCGATGCATTGGCGCGCGATATTATTAAGGAGGCGGGCCACGGCGAGCACTTTGGTCACTCACTGGGCCATGGTGTGGGCATGGATGTTCACGAGCTGCCGAATCTTTCGAGCGCATATACAGAGAAGCTTCCGGCGGGTGCTGTTGTTACGGTTGAACCTGGAGTTTACCTGCCGGGTAAGTTTGGTGTTCGACTGGAAGATATGGTCTTAGTACAAACAAAAGGCGTAAAAAATCTGACCAAAAGCCCAAAGCAATTGAAAGATTGCGTTATTTCCATATAATAAAGCCCTATGTGCGGAATCATCGGCTATGTTGGCGATCGTACGAATGCGGCGGCCACAGTGTTGAAAGGACTCAAAAAGCTCGAATACCGCGGGTACGATTCTTGGGGTGTCGCGGTTCGTGAAAATAGCGGTTTGATAAAAATGTCCAAACGGCCGGGCAAAATTGGCGAATTGAAAATTGGCGAAATGCGTTTACCAAAGGGCACCGTTGCCATGGCTCACTCACGGTGGGCAACACACGGCGGCGTAAATAAAAAGAATGCGCACCCGCACGGCTCATGCAACGGAGAGATCGCGCTGATTCACAACGGAATCATCGAAAACTTTTCCGAGCTCAAAAAAAAGCTGGCAAAGAAGGGGCACGAATTTAAGAGCGAGACCGACACCGAAGTGATTGCGCATTTGATTGAAGATAAGCTGAAAAGAATGCGGCCGGGCACAAATGAAAAAGAAGCGCGAGAAAATTTTCTCAAAGCAGTGCAAAAATCGCTCTCTGAAATTAAAGGAAGATATGCGCTGCTTATTATGTCGCAGACAAGCCGCACAATACTCGCAGCACGCCGCGGCTCGCCGCTAATTGTCGGCAAAGGCAAAAACGAGCACGAGTACTTTGTCGCCTCAGATATTCCGGCATTTTTGGAATACACAAACGAAGTCATGTACTTGGATGACGATGAGATGGTTATTCTGGACGGCGGTGCCCACTTCTACAATTTAAATTCCGGTGCCGAGGTTAAAAAACGCATTGTAAAAATCACATGGAAGGCGCAAGAGGCGGAGAAAGGAGACTTTCCGCACTTTATGATCAAAGAGATAACCGAGCAAAAAGAGACAATTCACCGTGCCATCAATCAAGATCCAAAGCGGCTGCAGCGCGCGGCAGAGATGATTCAGAGTGCATTTGGCACATATTTTATTGGATGCGGAACTGCGGCAAAGGTCTGTATGGTCGGCGAATATATGTTCAGTAAAGTCGCGCAGATGCACGTGAACTTTTCGTTTGGATCGGAATTCCCAAATTTCCAGCACTTTATTAAAAACAAAAGCTTGCTGGTTGCGGTATCGCAGAGCGGCGAAACTGCGGATACGCTGGAAGCATTAGAGGCCGGCAAAAAGAAGGGTGCAAAAATTATGAGTATTGTAAATGTCGAAGGCTCGACTATGGACCGCATCTCTGACCTCTCACTCTATTTAAATGCCGGGCCGGAAAAAGCGGTGGCATCGACAAAGGCGACAACTGCACAGATCGCAATCCTCACGCTGCTCGCCTATGCGCGCGCCGGAAAATTGGACGAAGGCCGCAAAATGCTGATCGAGGCGGGATCAAAAATTAACGACATGTTAAATCCCCGCTATGAGGACTATATTATTAAGCTGGCGCGGAAGATTAAAAATGTAGAGAGCATGTATGTAATTGGGCGCGGACTGAATTATCCTATTGCGCTGGAGTCTGCCATTAAGCTGCAAGAGGTCTCGTATATTCACGCCGAAGGCTTTGCCGGCGGCGAGCTCAAGCACGGCCCCATCGCTCTCATTAGCAAAAAAACGCCGGTGATTGCCTTTGTGCCAAACGACGAGACGC
>PCVQ01000003.1:69133-95294 GCA_002796025.1 Candidatus Peregrinibacteria bacterium CG11_big_fil_rev_8_21_14_0_20_46_8 | reverse complement strand
ACTCGGCACCCATTTTGCCGTACTGAATCGCTGCATCGACCATCTCTTCATATTCCGCGGCATGCACATAGCTGCCATGCCGCCAATCGTAAATAAATTTTTCCAGCGCCCCGGCTGGACCGCCGATTCCCTTTGGATCGTTCTCGAGCTGCTTAAACTTATACTCAAAATTACTTTTACTGCTGTTGTACTTACTAATATTCGACTGGTACCAGTCGGCAGCGCCGCCTTCACCCCAAATTGCATCCATGGCCTTCATTGCCATATCTTCTCCGGACTCACCTTGTGGCATAAGATGCGGCGGCGGAATATAGAGTTCGGCACCGCGCATGGTATAGCGGGCGGTCAGACGATTCATTGTCTCCCAAAACTCTGGACTGTCCCAGCGCATCTCACCTTTATCTACGAGACTCTGAATACAGGCCTTGGCAATATCACTGCTCGAGGTTTTATAGAGCGTGCTTTTAATTGAATCTTCACCCCACTGCTCCATAGCTTCTTTGTATTTATTAACCTCTTCGTTTTCGGCGGATTGTGCAACGCGCTCAAACTCAGTACCAAGCACCCACGGCAAGCGCTTGCCTACCTTACCGTAACGGCCCTTGCTGCGGCGCTCGTGTTTGCGTTTTATAAATTCATTTACCTCCACAATCATCTTCCAAATATCTTGAAATGAGAGAAATGTTGTTCCCCACCATAATTTTTTGACACGATTCATTAATGAAGGTCCGACTTTGCGTTCGCGGTCAGCGGCCTCTTCTAATTCACGCTGAATTCCCCGTGCCTCTGCCTCTTGACGCTCGATTTCCTCTGATTCTTTCTGAAGCTTTAATGCCTTATGCTGGTCTTCCAGTGTCTTCTGCTCTGCAGGAGTCAAAGGACGCTCGGGCGCATGCACAACGTTATTCGTACGAACCCAAGAAAGAAATTCGGGAAAATCATATTTGTTTCCGTCGTCTAAAACGATGCCGTCAGCACTCACTTTTGCTATCTTATATCTTCGGCTGCCCATATCTTCATCCTCAAAACGAAGCTCTTCTTTTTCTTTCACAAGAATTGGCGGAAAATCTTTCGAAGAGCGGTCGAACATTTTGTTCTCTTCTTTGTTATGAAATTCCAGAGCTTTACGTAGCCCCTCCAAGGTTACCGATTTTTCAACCTCCTGCCTGCGCCACCACTTTGCAAATTGGCCAAAGGTCATAGAGCTATACATATCCGGATCGGTCAGCTGGGTAAGCGTATTGTGATAAAAGACCGGACTCGAAAAATAGACGCGGTTGGCATCTGTTTTTGAAATACGAACATAGGTCGGAGTATAAGTAATGCTCCCCTGCTCGACATGCACTGGCCGTTTATACCAAAGCTCGTCGCCGACGTTTAAATCGAGTCCGTACGACTTAAGCGGCAAAATTTCCTGCACTTTCAACCAAGACGGCACAACTTCCTCAGCATCGGTCGCATCGACCCATTTTTTAAATCTGCCTAACGACATCTTTTCTGCATTTGACCCCTCGCCAACAGTAATAAACAGCGTACCGAGTCCGCGATCAATAACCTTGCCAGTAATATGATCGCGAATCGGATAATCTTCAAAAGACACATCGGTAATCTCGGCCTGCGGGCGGTCACCAAAAATCCGAACTACATTTTCCGGATCGTTATACTGCATAACGGTTCCAACCTCCAATGCAATGCCGGTCGTCTTACTTGCATTCTTTTTTATTTTCTTCTCCATCTGCTTCTTTTTTCCGGCACTAAAATTATCTTTAACGATTTTATCGAATTCATTAATAATGTTATTCGCCTCTTGATCGATATCTCCTTCTTGTTTTTTTAATAGGCGGATTGTGCGGTACTGTTCGGCAGTCTCCCGAGTATTTAAAAAAGCAATTACCGGCAAAATATTTTCGCGGCGCGGATCGAGACCGTAAATATTCGAAGCTTGCTCGCCCGTAATAATGGGAGGCCTGCCATCGCGCTGCTGTGCAAGTGCGGCCAAAGTACGCTTCAGCTCCTGATCGATTTTATCGTCGCGATAATTCAGCCGGCGAATCTTTTTTAACAGACTTTCAAACCGCTTATTTTGCGGCAGCGCTTCAGCATAACTCTCGATTCTTTCATTCCACTTCTCAATTTTTTCGCGAATTTCACGCTGAATTTTTCCGATATTCTTCCAAGACTCATTCACCGCCTCCATATTCCGAAACTCATTTTTAAACTGCTCGACATTAATATCCCCGGCCAGCAAACGCTGCACCATATTCAGCTGTTCCTGGCTTCCGGACGCCAAGGCCTCGCGCAAAATCTGGCGCGTGGACTCCTCTATCTCCATTTGTTGAATGCGGGTACCCATTTGGCGGCGCTGCTCGCGCTGCTCTTCTTGAGTGCTGCCGGTATTCACTTGTTGTCGCTGTGCCCTTGGCATATTCTAAAAATTATTGTGTACCTGGCTGTTTAACGAACTGCTTTATATTGGTTTTCGCGGTTTGATTGTCCGTTGTATTTACAACACTAATGATCAAATCCTCGTGTACGCCATGCGCCTGAATATCTTTAATTGCAGTTTTAATTGCCCCTTGTTCATCGGACGCTCCCTTTGCTTTTTCAATATCTTGGGCAAAACTTTTAATAGCAGAAATTTGGTCAACAGAAAGTGGCCGCAAGTTTCCATTTGATTTTTTATGACTGTCGATAATTGCGTTAAACAACTGCTCTGAAGTGCCACCGTAGAGCGCTTGAATTTCAGCTGCCTCCAGTTCTTCAAAAAAGCCTTGTTTTGCCGCAATAGCTGCCGGCTTTGTCTTGGCACGTTTTTCCGCACGCGCATCATCTTGTTTCGCAACAATTTTTGGCGCTTGCGTTGTTGGGGATGTTTGTTGTGATGGCGTCTGGCGCGAAGCTGTATCTGCTTTTTGAAGAAGTGCAGTAGGCGTGTCAATACGTGCACGTCGCAATGCACCATTCAAAACTTTATTATCAATAATTTGAACATCACTTCGATTTCCATCACGCGCAAAATCACGCAAATCTTGACTCTTTAAAAAGCCCTGACTCAGACCCTGTTCGCCTCCATTATCACGGATAACCCGTTCTCGAAATGCAGCCCAGTTTTGAGGGTTAAATAACTGCTCGGGATTTTTAATAATTACTTCTCCTACCTCATGCTGAGGTTTTGTCTGAAGATTGCGAATAAATTCGTGACTCACCGGAACGGCACCGCTAAGCAAAGATGTACCACGCTTCTGCTGTAGAATTTGAGCACCATGTCTGCCTGTCGCAATCAGCTGTTGAAGCGTAACGTTTTCTCCCTTTTTCTTTCCAAATAATCCGCTATCACCCACCGGAATAACCTGCGCATAGGTCGGCAGTTTAGCTGCAAACTTACCAAAGCTCTTCAAGTGTTCACTAATAAATCCGGTAATACCTTTGGCAACGGTTTTCTCCGCTGCACCAAAGACACCCGTCCAAATAATTGCAACCGATGCAACCGCCACCATAAGCTGCTGCAAATCAGTAATGCCGGTAACAAGTGCATTCGGATCGAGCGAACTCAGCGTATTCGACGAGAGCAGCTCTCCATGCAGCGATGGGTCTGCTTGAAATGCATCGAGCATAATGTACCCGATCGATAAGACCAAACCGATCTTAAGCGGTGCAAGGGCATTATTCAAAAAGAGATCTTTTAAATTTTCCCCCTCACCAAGCAGCTGTCCTATATTTGGAAATACAATAGCGACCGCCACGAGCGGCGAAGCCACTACACCCACCCACAAAATTACGAGGCGCAAAAGCAGCACAACAAAGAGTGCAACAAACGAAGCCGCATAGACCACAAATAAAACAGTATTAAAAATAATATTAAAGCCGAGCTGTGTAATGTCACGAATATCATCTTTTACAAATTTGAATTGATGTGCCTGAGCAAATTTAATGGCATAGACCATTGTAATATTGCTCTTATCGATCTGCCGGAAAAAATCCCGGGCCTTTTCTGTAAGTTGCCCTTGCTCGTCGCAATTACTCAGCAGCGGCTTTTCTTTGCTGGAGTTTGCACAACTTGCCTCCATAAGCTGGATCATATTGTTGTTACTCCCCACGGTTCCTGGCAGTGCAAAAACAGCACCGGTGAGTACATTCGTAAAATCCAAAACTACCTTTGCACCCAAAAATGAAAAGTTCACGAGAAGCAATGCAATAACAAATTTCGGCATCACTGTTTTAAAGGCAAGCGGCACACTTCCGCTCTCTTCTCCAACACCAAGCACGTTATATACAGCAATTGCCAAGAGTACCAGGACAAATCCGATATTCACCAAATTTCGGATCTGCACCCAGAGCGCCTGCAGCTTCGTGCCCATAGCACCCCCAAAGATCAGCTCGTTATCGAGCAAGCTTCCAATCATCGCAATTACCGGCCAGAGAATCATCGAGAGCGAGCGCAAAATCAGATTAATAATTTGATTAATTGAGTTCAGAATTTGCGTACTATCGCCGTCTCCAGCTTGTGCAAACGTTGTTTCGGGTATCAAGAGCGCTACACCAAGCACCGCCGCCAGCAGCAGCAGGCGCCGGGGTGTAATAATCTGTGATAGCAATTGTGTGGGGCTTGTGAAGCTCATAATGTATATGATTAAGCGAGTCCGATATCGCGGCTCTCTAATTCAGTTTTTAACTGTGCAGTCGTGGTGGCCTGCATTGCTGCACCGACTTTAAAAAACTCGATGATTTTTCCCTTTGCGCGCATAACACCGACAGAATCGGTTCCATAACCCAAAGCTGCCGCCTCTTGTTGCGTAACTTTTATAGAATCTGCATAGGGAACAAAACCGCGCTTCGGATATTTTTCTTGCTGATCTTTTGCCGAAGCATAGAGCTGCTCGTAGTGCTTAAACATATAGTCGGACAAATACGGATGTTTCGCAACTTCTTTGCGAATCCATTCCGCACCTTTCTTTGCAGCAACAAATTCAGCCTCCTGAGTAGTCGGCTCATGCCAATCGATAACATCGCGCAGTACTGCAGTAGTAGTTAATGCGGCAGTTCCGGCTCCCGCCCAAAAATATTTGTTCGTCCCGGTGTTCAAAACACCTTTAGCAACTGCTTTTATATATCCCTCATCATCTTTTTTCGATTTAACCGCATCAAATATTTCACCGCCTGCATTTAATATAGCAGTAAGCGCACCGAGTTCGGCAAGGCGGGACAATACCAAAGTATTGAAATTAAAAAAATACGTAACCGCATTATCAATTTTTCTTGTTTTTAACTGGTGTACCAATTTTTCTACATCTTCTTCACGTACAGCGGCAATCGCTTCGGCACGCTCGAGCGCACCGGCTACCGAAGCACGCGCACCTTTTGGAAATTTACCGGGATACTTTTTCGCTAAATTTTCAAATACAGGCGGCTCGCCAACATTTAATTGATCGAAAATCTTCAACGCCTCTTCTTTTGCCATAATTCCAGTTGTAACCAACTGCATCATGAGCTCGAGGCCTTTACCTTCGTTGCCATGTGCTATAAAGCGCGAAATAAAATCTGCGCGCTGTTCAGCTGTGAGGCCGCGCACAATCTCATGCCACATATCTGTTTCGAGGGCAGAGCGGGGACCGCCACGTGCATTGCCTTCCATAACAAATTCGTAAAGCGTCTCCATGTTTTTCCAGTAATTGGGGTTTTTTTCTTTGTCGAACTTCGCAACCTGCTTACCGTCGACCTTGTCGTATTGCGTGCCTCCCATAGGTTCAAAAATATTCGCAAGCCCCTGTGTCTCGGCGAGCATTGTGGTAATTTCCTGATTTTCAAGCGCCATATCAATCATCTCTTCGGGCGACAACTGCTCGAGAAGCTCGAGCGTCGATTGAAAAGCCATCAATTCGGCTGTCTCAAATGTCTCTTGTTTTGTCTCTTGCTGCTCCGAGTCGAGGTGACGAAATGGTGTCTTCTGGACCTTCATAGCCTGTGCCATAACTGCAGTCTGGCGCAGTGAGGCATTTAATCCGGCAAGTAAGCGCTGTGTTTCTGCTGTGGCCGCATCACGATCTGCAACCTTTTTTCGAATAGCATCAAAGAGACGCTGCTTGGTTAGGCTTACCTTAAGCTTTACCTGCTCAACGCGATTTTTATAATTCGGATTACTGTTCAGGCGCGCCCAGTGCGCAGCCGCCATTTTAGAAACCGTATCGGCCTGCTCCTTTGGCTGAGAAAAAAGAATCTCAAACATCTTTTCCATTGAGGCGGAAAAATCAGATTGAAATTTTTCTCCGGCTTCGCGCTCTGCGATCTGCTCCGGAGTTTCAATCGGCTCGATATGGTGTGGGCTTTCGGGCATAATTTAAAGTCGCAACAGACGAATAAAAGTATCGATCATCGGCTCATCGCCATCCTCCCATTCGGGCAGGTGCTTTAAGAGCGTTTTGCGAATAAGGCCGGGGTCTTGATCTTCAAGAGCAACAGTAATATCGGGATGTATACGCGAGCGAAAGCGCAGATACAAACGACCAACAAATGGCGGATCGTACACGACCCAAAAGTTTTTCAGCTTTGCGTACGAGAAAAAGTGGCGGCCAATGTGCACACCGCGCGAGGTAATTTCGATATCAACTTCTTCGGGTACATGCCGGTGAAATGCATAATACGCGACACAAAATGCGAGAATCGCGAGCGAAAAAGTCCACGCGCCGCTTACAAGACCGTACACAATCAACAGTGCCGCAACTAATCCCGCCACCACAAACCATAAAAAACTTTTTTCATGATGCTGGTATTCCGGTGCCCGCCAACGTATGTGGTGCTTTGTAGTCTTTTTTTGGTGCATAGCAACTTAAATTAAATCTTATTATCTTACCAGAAAAAGACCTCTTGAGGAAGGGAGTACTCCATTTCAAAAATGTGAGCAACGCGTTGCCGACGACACCGAAACAACAAAAATTACATTTGGCGATTTTTTGCCCGGGCAAAAACTTGCCCAACACTAAAAATATAGCCTCATTCAGGCTATTCAAGCGTTAATATTTGCGTCAAACACCTACCGGGTATACGCAATCAGCGCCATCTGACGTGCAGTTTTTACAGCGCGCGAGAGCATTTTTTGATGACCCAAACAGACTCCAGTGTAATACTTTGGAATAATTCGACCGTACTGTGAGATAAATCGGATCAGAAGCTTCGTATTTTTGTAATCGATGTACGTGACTTTCTGCTCACAGAAGGGACACATTTTTTTAGATCGGCCTGCAGTCATATAAAAATTGGAAGTTAAAATTATCCCTCAAAAAGATCTTCTTCCTCACCGCTTTGCTCCGAAGAACGAGGCGCAGAAGCAATGCCTGGAATCTCTTCATCGAGATCAAGATCGTGACTCGATTTTGTAGGTGCACCTGGAATCTCTTCATCAGCACGCTCACCTCGTTTATCAAGCATGATCATATCTTGTACAACGATTTCGGTGCGAAATTTCTTTGTACCATCTGGAAGATCTTGAACACGAGTCTTTAAATAGCCCTCAACATAGATCAATTTTCCTTTTTTAAGATATGTGTGACAAATCTCACCAAGTTTTGCCCAAGCAACTAACTCATGAAATTCAGCAGATTGTTGTTTGCGTCCATCCTTAGTCATCCAATCGCGGTTCGTTGCCAACCCGAAAGTTGCAATCTTTTGTCCGCTTGATGTCTCGCGCATCTCAGGATCGCGAGTTAAATTTCCAATAAGAATTACTTTGTTAACACTACGCATAAAATAAAAATTACTGAACTAAAAAGAAAAAATTATAATTTCAAATCGGGGTCGTCCAAAATATCGTCGAGCTTTGCAGAAACTTTTTTAAGCTGCTTCTCCTGTTCTTCTTTACTCATGGCCGGAACTGGCTCTGGCGCATCATGCTTAATAGATTCCACAGGACGCAGCTTCTTCTCAACTGCTTCCGTCTTTCGGTGCGGACGCTTCTGCTCCTCTTCTTCATCTTTTGCCGGCATTGGAATAACTTCATCGGTATGAGTTCCTGGCTTATAATCTTTTGGCATAACCAAAATCAACGAGCGCACAACCAGTGTATTCAGGCGCAAAGCATCACGAATTTCTACAAGTGCCTGCGGATCGGTCGAGAAGTTTAAAATTCCATAGTGACCCCGAGAGAGCTTCTTAATTTTATAGGGGAAACGGCGAACACCCCACTTCTCTTCATGAGTAACGGTACCATTTTCTTTTACGAGCTTCTTAATTGCATCAAACTCTTTTGCAAAATCAGACTCGGTGAGATCACCAGAGAAGATTACCATAAGTTCGTACGAATTTTGTGCAGTTGCAGTAGTCATAATATGCTTTGGATATGTGGCCTCAGAGGCCCCACAGTTCGTTCACACGAACAGCGAGGGCTACTCTAAAGGCATTGTTGAGAAAATGCAAGTTTTTTTGTAAACTCACCGGTAAAATTTATTTCGCAACTCTTTAAAAGTCATAAGTACTTTGGTTGGCCGGCCGTGCGGGCAGGTTGCGCTATTCGGCGTGTTGGCCAGATCGCGCAACAGGGCCTCTTGCTCATGTGGCGTCAGCGGCATACCAAACGTAACCGACGACTTACAGGCAAGCGATTTAAGCATACGCTCAGGCGAGATTTTTTCTTGAAGCGGACCGCTATCTTCCCGCACCTCAGCAATAACATCGCGAATAATAGTTTCGAGCTTCTCATGAGCAATCTGTGCCGGACATGCCTGCACCACAATAGTATTGCCACTCCAGTGATCAAATTCAAAACCAAGCTGTTCAAGAAGCGGCTGCGCCGCACGAATTAATGCAAGCTCATCGGCGCTTAATTCAAGTTGGAGTGACAAAAGAAGCGGCTGTGATTGGGGCTTACGCTCATCGAAGGCACGCTTTAAACGTTCATATGTTACACGCTCATGTGCGGCATGCTGATCTATAAATGAGATGCCGTCAGTATCGCGCACCACAATATATGAATCGGCAATATACGTGAGGATAGTGGGCGTGCTGAATTCGGATTTGAGTTCATGATCGCGCTCACGCTTGAATTTATCTTCATGTGTGCCGTGTGCAAACTCTTGTGAAAAGTTCATCGCATCTTGTACGGCCTGCTTTTGCGGCGCAATGCTACCAAATGAAGAAACGTTCTGTAACTTTCCAATGGTCTCACGCTGACGCTCTTCTAAAGCATGGGTAACTGCAGCATGCACTGCCCGGTATACTTTGCCGGTATCGTGAAACTTAACCATAAGCTTTCGGGGATGCACATTTACATCGACAATATTTGGATTTACTTCAAGAAAAAGAACAAAGGACGGGAAGGTGCGTGCCGGAAGACGCGAGCCATATGCATGCATTACAGCACGCGCAATCGCTGCATCGGTAATGGGACGCTTATTCACAAATAAAAATTGGCGGCGGCGCGAAGACAAACTCGAACCAGGATGCGCAATAAACCCGCTGATAGTAAGAGTATCCTGTGCAGCGAGTACTGCTTGCAGCTCTTGTGAAAATTGTGTGCCGAGTATTGCAGCAATACGCTGCTGTACCTTTTCGTGCGCCGACACGTCGATAATTATCTTGCCATCACTCATCAAACGGAATGCAACTTTTGGATGCACGAGAGCAGCTGCCTGAACTTCGGCCGCAATATGCGCGAGCTCCGTAGACGATCTCTTAAGAAATTTTTTGCGCGCCGGCGTATTAAAAAACAAGTTCCGCACAATAATTTCGGTGCCTGGCGGACAGCCGATCGTCCCCTTATCCTGAAGCTTACCTCCGTCTATTCGCACCTCAAATCCTGCTTCATCTTCTTTTGTGCGCGTTCTTAAAACAACTTGTGCTACCGATGCAATTGCAGCCAAGGCTTCGCCACGAAATCCAAATGTTCCAATCGCCTGCAGGTCATCGAGCGCGCGAATTTTACTGGTTGCATGACGCTGAAACGAGGCAAGTGCATCCTCGGGATGCATACCGCAACCGTCGTCGCGCAGCGCGATTAAAATATCACCTCCCTGCTCTACTTCTAATTCAATGCGAGTGGCACCGGCATCGATGCTGTTTTCCAAAAGCTCTTTAACCACCGAAGCCGGGCGCTCAACCACTTCGCCCGCTGCAATTTGGCTAATTAAAATATCCGGAAGTTTTTGAATCTTTGGCATTATATTTTCTTGGTCATAGAAGCTGCTTTCAGTTCGTGAAGCGCATTAAGTGCATCGAGCGGAGTCATGGCATTAACATCGAACTCTTCGAGTTTATTTATAAGCTCGGCTCGCGCCGTGCCTGCCCCGCCTCGGCGGTGGCGCTCATCAAAGAAGCTTAACTGGTCTTCGTTTCGAATAGTTTCCGCAGCGCGCAACGCAACGGCTTTATCTACAACTTCCTCTTCCAAATCTCGCAAAATCGCCTTTGCTTTTTCTGTAATCGCAGCCGGCACACCGGCTAGACGTGCGACTTCGATTCCATAACTTTTACTCACCGGACCTTCCTGCACCCGATGCAAAAACACTACCTTATCTTTTTCTTCGCGCACACCAACGCTAAAATTTGCGGCGTGCGGCAAGCGGTCTGCAACGGCAATAAGTTCATGGTAGTGGGTCGCAAAAAGCGTCTTTGCACGCAGCGTATCGTGAATAAATTCTAAAATCGACCACGCAAGTGAGACGCCGTCATATGTAGAAGTTCCGCGCCCAATCTCATCCAAAATAATTAAACTGTGCTCTGTAGCATAGTGCAAAATCTGTGCCGTCTCTTGCATCTCGACCATAAAGGTACTCTGACCGTGTACAAGATTATCGCTCGCCCCGACACGGGTAAAAATCCGGTCGATCAGCGGAATTTTCGCAGAATCTGCCGGCACGAAACTTCCAATGTGAGCCAACAACGCAATGATTGCCGTCTGCCTAAGCCACGTACTCTTTCCACCCATATTCGGGCCGGTGAGCAGCACGACGCGCTGCTGGGAATGCAATACGGAATCGTTCGGCACAAAGCGCGCGCCTGGCATGGTCTCTACTACCGGATGACGTCCGTTTATAATTTCCAACTCGCTTCCCGCCGAACCAAGGCAAGGCCTTACGAAATTATGCTGTCCGCCCTGCTGCGCAATATGAGCCAGCGAATAGAGTGCATCGAGCGTACCGAAGGCACCGGCAACTTCTTGAATCGCAGGAGTATGCTCTTTAACCTTTTCGCGCAATTGCACAAATAACCGATATTCAAGCTCCTTCATCTTTTCTTCTGCACCAAGCACCTTCTCTTCGTACTCTTTTAATTCCGGTGTTATATAGCGCTCACTATTTGCGAGCGTCTGTTTGCGAATATAGTTTTCCGGAACATTTTTTACGTTTGATTTAGTAATTTCAATAAAGTATCCGAAAACATTGTTATAACGAATTTTAAGCGACTGGATTCCGGTGCGTGCGATTTCATCAGTTTGAATTTTTTGAATAATACTTTTCCCTTCGCTGCTTATCTGCATAAGTTCATCCAGCTCGTTATTGTATCCCTTGCGGAGCATACCGCCGTCGCGCACAGAGAGCGGAGGATTTTCAACAATCGCTGCAAGTATTTCGGTATAAAACGGCGCAAGCGCTTCTGCACATTTTAATAATCGTGTGTGCATATCTACAAAGATTTGAGCGCGTGCAGTTTCCAAAAGACTAATGATGGGAGTGAGCGCTTGAAGTGAGTGCGCAATGCCGAGCATATCGCGGGCATTTCCGGTTCCGACTACCAGCCGAGCCATTAAGCGCTCCAAATCTAAAACTGATTTTAAAATCTCCGGCAGCTTCTGACACAACTCACGTGTTGCAATAATTTCTTCTACAGCATCGAGACGCGCGGTTATCTTTTCCTCACTATTTAGCGGATGCAAAAGCCAGTGCCGCAGCGTGCGTCCGCCAATTGAAGTCTGTGTTGCATCAATAACGTTCAATAGCGAACCCTCGCGCGTACCATCGCGCAAGCTGCGAATTAATTCAAGATTGCGCACCGCAGTCTCATCCAAAATTAAATAATCACTACACTCAATAATTTTAGGAGCGCGCAGATGCGGCAACTCGCTTTTTTGAGTTTCGCGCAAATAATCCAAAAGCAGCGCGGCGGCTTGTGCCATAGCTTTACCGGCAGGCGAAGTGGTATCGAGACCAAAACCTTTTAAATCTTTTACACCAAAATGCGTACTCAAAAATTCGACCGGCTCCCGCCACGACTGATGCGGAAATACCGGCAATGAATCATACTGCGACAAAAATTCAGGAACATCCTGCAGTGCTGCATCTACAACACATTCTGCCGGACTAATCCGTGCAAGCTCATCGCGAAGCTCGTGAAGATTTTTTGGCGCTGCAATATAAAAAAGCCCGGTAGTAATATCGGCATAAGCGAGTGCGATATGTGGCTCCAAAATAAGCGCCATAGTAAAATTATTCGCCTTATTATCTAAAACATGCTCATCAAATGTTGTACCAGGCGTAACCACGCGCACCACTTCACGCTGCACAATTCCAGGTAAATTGGGATCCGAAACCTGCTCGCAAATTGCAACTTTTTTACCGGCCCGCGTAAGGCGTCCTAGATACCGGTCAAGTGCATGATGCGGCACGCCGCACATCGGCGTCTCGTGACGCTTTGTAAGCGTTAAACTTAACAGGCGCGAAACTTCAATCGCATCATCAAAAAAGAGCTCATAAAAATCACCCAGGCGAAACAAGAGAAGCGCATCACGATACTCTTCCTTAATCTTCAAATACTGACTCATCATTGGAGTTACTTTTGCCATATGTTTATTGTGGATGATGCAATAACGAATAAAATTCGACGGCCGGCTCCTCATATGGATGCACTTTTTTTATTGCCGCTAAAACTTCATCAATTTTCCCCTTTCCACAAAGTGCCTCAATGCGCTCTTCTTCAACTGCCTCTAGATTGCCTATTTTTCCTATTGCAGGATTTGCACCTTCCAGTGGACGAAAACGGCCGACACCCTTTGTAGAAAAAGTACATGAATCGTACTTTCCAAGCTTGCCGCAACCGGCTGCAGCAAGTGCCTCACGAATGTTATCGGCATATGCTTCCGGTATAAACACAACAACTTTGCAGTATTTCGCTTCGCTCATGTATGCGCAGTATAACGTGAAGATCACAGCGCATCCACTTGCACATGCACCTTCATTGTTTTCTTATCAACAGTATAGGGCAGCTCGACACGCCCAGAATCCGTATGAAGCACCATTTTCAAATTTCGAATTTCCTTATAGGGAATAACAAGAAGTATTGGGCTGGAAAATTCTTTTTGGGTTGATCCAATATGATAACGATCAGTGGCCACCCCTTCCGCAACGCGTTCAAAACGAATACACTGCACAGAAGAGAGCACGCCGGATGGAATCATGAGTCCTGCACCATCATCGAGGAGGATTGCACCTCCCCCCTGACCGATTCTCGTACCTTCGCATGGAGGCGGAGGTGGCGGTGGCGGCGGGGGTGGCGGCGGCGGTGGCGGCGGGAGCAGAGGCGGCAGCCACGAATTTCTATCTAATCCGATACGTACACCACCACTTGCAGAAAGCGAAGGATCGATCGGCACATCATCGTCGGGTAAAAACAAAAGCAAAGTGACGAGCAAGAGAATAAGAATGAATGCTAATCCAAAAATTCCAGAAATAACTTTTTGGATGATGCGGCTACTTTCGATGTATGCATCGGATGCCGGCACCTCCACCCGCGACAGAGCAAGCATATGAAATTGCTCACGTAGGAGATCTATCTTATCTGCCGTATCAGTCAGAACAATACCTTGGGGAGGTGCTTCCATAAATCCAGAATATAAAGGGAAGAACTGTAACACCAAAGCTTAAAAAAGCACATTAAATAAAGTTGCACCTTTGTCCCAGTTAATTTATAAAAGGCCTACTGTAGTACATACTACAACGCAATACACTTAGCCAGTGTAGCTCAGCTGGTAGAGCACTCCCTTCGTAAGGGATAGGTCGTCGGTTCGACTCCGATCACTGGCTCCACTTGTAACAAATTGCCTACCGCATGACAATTCTTCGCTTTAAACGATAGTGCGCGATGGGCTTGGCGCTCTTTCCAAACCAGCGCTCATACCACGAGTCCATTAATGTACCGCTGCGATCGACAAGCTTTTTTGCGTGATCTAATTCGCGAAGCGCAGAGCGCTTTCCTTCTTTAGCCCAAAGTGTTTGTGTGACGTAGAAATTACCCATAATAAGCGAGGGTTAAAGAATACATTATTGGTCGCTTCGGTAGAGCCGTGGGATGCTGCGCGCACACATCAGCACAGCTCTACCGACTTAGCAAACGAGACTAGTACCATCGAAACAATCCGACAACCACACCTTGAATCTGCAAATCCGATTCGGGATAAATATTGGAGTATTTTGAATTCTCTGGTTTCAAATAAAAGCGCCCATGCTCGTCTTTCAAATAGCGCTTAACCGTAGAACCACCATCAACAAGACCAACAACAATATCTTTTACTTTTGGCTCACGCTTTGTAGAAGCAATAACAAAATCTCCATCATATATTCCAGCATCTTCCATACTGTCGCCAATAACCCGCAACATAAAAGAGGATTGTGGATCTTTGATTTGCCCTTCATCAAATGTCATCCAATCTTCTACATTTTCTTCACTGACAAGCGGCCCACCGGCTGGGATATATCCAAGCATTGGAATTTTCACTGTCGGCGACTGCAAACGATCTGCAACAGTTTTTAAAAGTTTGATACCGCGAGGCGTGTCATCTTTTTGAATCGCCCCCTTCTCCGTCATCTTCTTTAAACAGTGCACAATAAAGCCGTCTGACTTTAATTTCATATGTTCGCGCATTTCACGCACTGTTGGCGAAGCGCCGTGCTTCATTTGATATTTCTCGATGAATTTATAAATTTTTTCTTCTTTTGCAGTAAGTGCTTCCATAATCATTATTTAAAAAATAGATGAGTACGCGCTCATAGTATATGAGTAGACACTCATGGTCAAGAATTTTTGCAAAATAAAATGACAAATATAATAAAAATCACTTAGTATATATAAATATTGAAAATAATAAGCGAAAATGATATTCTATTTCTGGTAAGCCTTGGTAGAAAACACCTAGCAAAAGACTCCCATTCATGTGGGAGTCTTTTCGTTAATACCAGCAGGGGTGGAGCTGACGGGAGTCGAACCCGTATTCCAAGGATGGTAAGCCGTGGTAGGTACCACACCCAGCCCCATCCACTGCTGGTAATTTGGTATATACCAAAAACAGATGAACAAACGATGAACTAAATCGTACAAATTCATGAACTAAATCACCCCAACTCCCCCGCCACCTCATCACTCAATCCCATATTTGTCGCGACATTCAAAACATCATCGAGCTCATCGAGTGTATCGATCAGGGTCATAATTTTTCGCGCAGTTTCAACATCCTCCACATCAACTTCGTTCTTCGGAACATAGACAAGTTCGGCTCCGCGCACTGCAAATCCTTTTTCTTGTAACGCACCACGAATTTTACCCAAATCGCCGGCACCACCAAAGACCACTAGCTCGCCTTCTGCGCCATCTTGAATATCATCCGCACCGGCATCGATACACTCAAGCTCATCGCTCTCACGGTCGCTGCCCTCCCGCAGTGCAACGCGCAACTGTGCTTTTTTATCAAACATAAATGTTGTGCTCCCGGCCTCACCAAAATTACCGCCGCCTTTTGTTAAAATCGTCCGCACATGCTGACTCGTACGGTTTTTATTTTCAGTCAATGTTTCAATAACTAGAGCTACGCCGCCGGGCGCATACCCCTCATACACAACTTCGTGCATTACCTCATCCTCCTTTAATTCGCCGGTTCCTTTTTTTATCGCCCGTTCGATATTATCATTCGGCACATTATCGGCCTTTGCATTATCGATTGCCAAACGGAGCGTCGGATTTTTATCGGGATCTCCGCCGCCACCGCTACGCGCCGCTATCTCAATTAAACGCGCGTGTTTGGTAAAAACTTTGCCGCGCTTTTTATCGGCAATACCTTTTTTAAATCGAATCTGATGCCAGTGAGAATGTCGTGCCATCGCGGCACAGTATAGCAGACTGGCTACTCACCTTCTTCTTCGTGAGGAAGGAGCGTGCCCATACGCTCACCGAGTGGTGCATAAGAGGCAGGGTCTCTCAGTGCAGCTTCAGTAGTGGCACGCTGCGTCTGCATACGTTCCCAAACAGGCAACACTGCTACCGGCAGCTCTTGAGAACCAGTTACTAATGTATATAGCTCTTTCCAAGCATCTGCAGCCTGAAAAAATTTCTCTTTATCACGAGCACCTGCAACCAATGCCGCATGACAAAGGCGCTCAACCCCTCTTACTGCACACTCTTCTACCTGCGAAAGAATGGCATGGGGAATATCACCACCTTCTGCAGCATATTGTAAAAGCTCGCTATATCTACCTGGCACAATCAATGTATATGCATCCACATCGCCATCCAATGCCTGAATAATGTTGTCATATGCAATCCGCTCTGATCGTCCCATTGCAAAGATGAGCTCGGCAATTGCCGGCTGTCCGGTTAAACCACTATCAGGACGCTCTGCAGCTCTCCGTTGGCCTGCTGCGGCCGGACGCTCCGTAACTGCTTCAAAAATATCGAGATCTGCTTCACTCATACTAAAATAATTAATTGGCAAGGACAAAAACCATAACCCATACTTAACAACCTGTCAAATTCTCTCAGTTTGCAATCTCTCTAAAATTATTGTATTATAGACAAATGAAAAAGAAACATCATACATTACATATACGCAATATAATCTCTGGAATGCTGATTGGAGCGGGGATAGCAGGCGCAGCCACAGTGGCTCTTTTTGCCCTGGAAGGTGCGCATATTTTGCAAGCCAATTCTCTTCAAGAAACACGGGCAGAACGCCTTACAGAAAAAGCAGAAAAGGTAAAAGTGCGGCGCGCGCAGCGTGTAAAGCGCCTCGGAGATACAACTTCCCAGGTTGCTTCCGGTGAGCTCGCAAATATCGAAGCGCGTAATGCAGCAGAGAGCGCAGGCGTAAGCTGCAGCTATCTACCGCCGGAAAATCCAACATATTCAGCAAAATTTATTGCTCCAAATAATCGGATTGAGGAAAAGCGCGGCGAACTCTTTGTAGCAACACTCTATTTAGAAAATACCGGTAATATGCCGTGGTTTGGCGACAGCAGCGGATGCAGTCATTTACCGCTCGTGCGGCTTGGTACGGCAAAAAACCGCGACCGCAAAAGCGAACTTTTTGATAAAAACTACTGGCTCCAGCAAAATCGCATTGCCATGCAAGAGGCTCGGGTCAATCCGGGCGAAGTTGCAACATTTGTTGTTGCCGGCATTACCCCAAATGTCGATGATATGTTCCGCGAATACTTTCAGCCGGTTGTCGAAGGAGTAACATGGATTGAATCACCGGAGTCAACTGCAGTTGTCGATCTTTATGCAGGATTTATGCGCGGCGCAGCCCCCGAAAATCTTAAATATTTCCGCTTTTCGGGAAAGCTCTCCGAAGCGGAACCTCTGCTTAATGGAGAAAAAGTGATTGAAGTCGATATATCTGATCAGCGCGTATTCTTTAAATCCGGCGGCAAAGTCATCGCTGAATACCCGGCTTCAACCGGTACCTTTCGCACACCCACACCACTCGGACGATTTAAGATTTTGAATAAGCAAGAGTTGAGGATTGGGTCGGCCCGGCCACACTATCGCATGCCGCAATGGAACGGCTTTACCTCACGCGGCCACGGCTTTCACGCACTCCCCTATTTGGCAAACGACAACGGTGTCTTTTGGAATGAGGCATTAAATCACATTGGCCAGCGCGTATCGCACGGGTGCATCCGTCTCTTACCCGAAGATGCTAAAGACTTTCACAGCCTTACAGAAATCGGCATGCCGATTGTGATTCACAATTAGATCCGCTCTAAAATTTCACAATGCATGGCAAATCAGCGCCGTTGGAAAAAAGGATTATATTTCTAATGCAAAGATCCGAGTTGCTCCCGCACTCACATTTCACAAAGATTTGATTTAATTAATTATGAAAAAAATCGTTGGAATTTTTATTTTGATTCTATTGATAAAATTTATCGTATTTAATTTTGTAGATTTTGGTTATAAATTAAGTTCATTCAGTTCATACGAATCGCAAGATGACACTATCATTTATAGTGAAGAATTTAATTCCAAAAAGATCGGAACTTATAAAAATATTTTTTGTAATCCACAAAAAATCCTTAGTAAGGAAAAATCGTTTACTATTATTGGACAAAGCATTCCACTAAATACAAGTTCACAGGAGTGGACCCAATTTTATTCAACTCCACTAATTAGAAAAAATTGGTGTATCCAGGAATATTCTCATACGAAAAATTTAGTTTGGGCAGAAGAGTTTTCTGCACCGGAGCAAATCCAGCTGGAATTAAAGCAAATTATAGAAAGTGATGAGGGATATATTATCCTTAGCAACTTTGACACTATTAATCCTTCGAAAAAATTTCGAACAGGGGTACACGTCATTAAATTAAATAAAAAAGGCAAGTTGCTATGGCAAAAAACTGTCGGCCTGGCTAAGTTGGAATTTTACGACAATATTTTTGCAAAAAATATTATAGAAAAGGATGAAAATATCTTAATACAGGGTATAAAAGTACATGCTCGCAATAGAGCATCATATTCGATAGGCGGCCCCGATCAGAAAATTCAAGATTTTGTTTTAAAATTAAGGAAAGACGGCAAAATTGAATTTATGACGCATGTTAAAATTACAGAAACTTTATTTTTTGACACAATTAATCATTTATTCAGTTTAGAATGGCTTACTTTTGGATAGCGCACAAAAAGATCCACACTGCTCCCGCACTCACATTTCTCAAAGAGCTGGTTTAATGTACAATGCCCGAGCTATGGATACCTCGCCGCTTATTCAGGGACTCAACGAACCGCAGCAACAAGCCGTTACGACAGTTGACGGGCCGGTTTTAATTATTGCCGGTGCAGGTTCGGGAAAGACACGCGCGCTCACGCATCGCATTGCCTATTTAATTCAAGAGCGGCATGTACGGCCATGGAATATTTTGGCTATGACATTCACAAACAAAGCAGCTGCAGAGATGCGCAAGCGCATTATCGCACTTCTTGGCGTACAAGAAGACAGCAGAGACGTACCATTTATTGGAACCTTCCACTCCTTTTGCGTGAAAATGTTACGCAAGCACATTCATCTTCTCGATTACGAAAATCAGTTCGCAATTTACGACGCAAGCGATCAGCAAGTACTCATGAAACGCATATTAAAAGAAGAAAATATCGATGAAAAACAGCTTAACCCCCGCGCCGTACTCAGCCATATTAGTACGGCAAAAAACGGCATGATTGGTCCGCGCGAATATGAGATGAAATCCGACTCCTATTTTGCCGAAAAAGTTGCCCGTCTTTATTATAAATACGAAGAAGGCCTCAAGAAAAACAATGCACTCGACTTTGATGATCTCCTTTTAAAGGTAATTGAACTCTTCCAAAAACAGCCCGGCGTGCTCGAAGAGTACCGTGAACGCTTTCGCTACATTCATGTCGATGAGTACCAAGATACGAATCACGCGCAGTATATGATTACAAAGATGCTCGCTGAAAAGTACAAAAATCTCTGCGTCGTTGGCGATAGCGATCAGGGCATTTACAGCTGGCGCGGCGCAAGTATTCAAAATATTCTCGACTTCGAAAAAGATTACCCGCAGGCGCAAATTATAAAACTCGAACAAAACTATCGCTCCACTAAACCGATTCTCGATGTTGCACATCATGTTATTTCGCAAAATACCAAGCGACACGATAAAAAACTCTGGACCGCACGCGAAGAGGGCAAAGCGGTACAGCTGCACGTTGGAGAAAACGAGCGCCACGAAGCCGAGACGGTTGCCAAGATAATCCGCGACGAAGTCGCAAGCCACGAGCGCGCCGACTACCGCGACTTTACTGTTTTATACCGAACAAACGCGCAATCGCGCACCATCGAAGAAGTATTTATGCGCTGGGGTCTGCCATACAAAATTATTGGCGGCATACGCTTTTATGAACGCAAAGAAATTAAAGACATCATGGCGTACTTAAAGATAGTTGCAAATCCGGCAGACAGTGTAGCTTTGCTCCGCATCGTCAATACTCCACAACGAAGCATCGGACCGGCGAGTTTAGAAAAAATCCAAACGCTCAGCAATGCAAAAGACTGTACGTTTTTTGAAGCGATGCGCCGCATCGATGACATTGGTGAAGTTGCTGAGATGACGGAAGCAAAGCGTGAGCATATTAAAAAATTTGTCGGGCTCATTCAGCGGCTCCAGCGGCAAAATCTGGAAGTGCCGGCAAGCGCACTTATTAAATTCGTCATGGAAGAGAGCGGGTATAAAAAATATTTAGATGATGGATCGGTCGAGGGCGAAGCACGTTTGGAAAACGTTGCCGAGCTCATTAGCGTTGCGTCTAAGTACGACAAATTGGCGCCGGGCATGTCACTCAATATCTTTTTAGAAGAGGTTTCGCTTATTAGCGACATCGATACACTTGATGACAAAGACAACTCTATTACACTTATGACACTGCACATGGCAAAGGGATTGGAATTTCCACATGTCTTCATTACTGGTATGGAAGATGGGATGCTCCCCCACTCACGCAGTATCCTCTCGCCACAAGAACTCGAAGAAGAGCGTCGATTATTTTACGTTGGCGTGACGCGCGCTATGGAAAAACTACACCTTCTCTATGCAAAAAACCGCATGTTTTATGGAGAAACACGCGATACTATTCCGTCGCAATTTTTAGATGACATTCCAAGTGAGCTCCTTGAAACACAAGAACAACAGCTATTTGGAGGCCATGGGACGCGCATCAGCCGACCATTAACCAATATTGGCTCGCGGCCAATTCCAAGTGAAAACCTGCCAAACCCCGACACCGACCTCTCCGATGGCGATAAAGTAATGCACAAAACATTTGGAGAAGGAATTGTCATCAATGTCTTGGGCGGCATAGTTACTGTAGCCTTCAAAGATCCTAAATACGGTATTAAAAAGCTGGCGATTACTGTGGCTCCCCTGGAGAAAATATAAAGCTAAAAAAAATCTGGTGTTTGACGTAAGTTTTTTCAATAGAGTGCGTCTTCTTTGCCGATGCACCCATCAGAAGACATTACAGTTATCGCCCATGCGCCTTTGAGCCGTGATGATCAGAGCAAGCGTCGCCCTGACCAGACAGCGGTGGTTCGTCAAAGAACGCCTCATCAGCAGCTTCTCGCTCGCGATGAGGGATGGGAGGACGAGAACGATGACCTCGATCTCACTCAATTTGGCGGTAATGTCCGATGGGAGCAACTATTCCCTGCAGTCGAGGCGCGCCGTGCTCAAGAGAAGATCGCATCACGCGTGAGTGGTACACGACAACTCTTGAGCGGCGTCTCGATTCTCGGTAATGAAATGGAATGTACCCAAGTTGCCGCGGCGCCCCAATTTATTACCACCGGTCCAATTGAGCTGCCGCGCGGTATAGAAGTATGGATTGCAAAGATGCGCCGATGGATAAGATCTGCAATTGACCACCTGAACAGTACAGACTAAGCCGCAAAAAAAAATCGGGCGGCTTTTTGTATATCCTACTGTAACCAACTATTCTTTTTTATCAACTTCCATTTTTTCCACGGCTTACCTAAGCCAAGATAATCTCCAACTTCCGGTGCACGCGCAAAAAAGAGAAAGGTCAATAAATAGATAATATGCTCATCGAGAATTGGGTTATTCTTCGGCGGCAAAAGTGCAAGCCACATTAACAACATTAACAGTGCGCCTGAATAACCGGCGATCTTCATTGCAACGCCAAAAATTAATGACAGACCAATTAAAGCAAGCCCGAGCATAAACAACCAATCAACGACTGCACTGCCGGCAAGACTCCGAAAATACTCTGCAAATGGTCCGCTTACCGCATTTCCCAAAAAACCCGCAGTTGGCGATGTACCATCAAGCCACGATTTATCAGCCTGCGTGGCAAATCCGAGGCCAAATAATTTATCTAAAAAGGCCCAAAACAACGTAAAACCAAGTGCTATTCGCAAGAGACCAACGATGGTATTTGGATACGGTGAAGTCATGGTTGAGGATTATGAAATGCTGTAAGTATAGAGAATTCAATCTAAAAAGACGAACATATTTTGGTTATAAAGGATAATATTTGACTTTTGTAAAGGATTACGTCACACTTTAGCTGTAAGTTTGCTCAGTATGTTTCCAGAGAGAAGTGCGTTAGCGTCCGATCTCGTTGGGAAGTCATCACAGAGATCAGACCGTCTTACACACTTCTATTTTTTTATTTTTCTATACTATGGCTAAAAGGCTATATATTGGCGGGCTTCCGTACTCAACTACTGAGGACGAACTCCGTGCACTCTTTGCTGAGGTTGGTTCAGTCACCTCAGTAAAGATCATCACCGACAAGTTCACAGGTCGCTCACGCGGCTTTGGATTTGTTGAGTTCGCGAATGACGCAGATGGCGATGCAGCTATCGAGCGATTCCACGACTCAGAATTCGGTGGACGCAAGCTAACGGTCAACGAGGCTCGTCCTATGGAGGAACGTGCACCTCGCCGCGAGCGGCCGATGGGAGATATGTAATAATATCGACTTTCAAAAAAAATCCGCCCTGCGCGCAAGCCGGGGCGGATTTTTTGTATGCGCTTTACTTCTTTTTTTGCTTGCCCCGCCTCGCTTGCCCCGCCCTGCTTGCCCCGCCTTGGCGGTGGGCGGCGGGCGGTGGCTTTAGCGGCGGGCGGTGCGCTTTTACCTTTTTAATATAAGATTCTGCATCGGGTGTTACACAGTTAGTTTCTCCATGATCCACCTCTACCTTGCCAATACGACGTGCAACCGCAATCGCCTCTTTTTCCAGCTTGTATCCGCCAATGGCAATCAAACACCAATTCATACCATTGCGTGCGCGGTTCGGCGAACTATGTATTTCTTTTTCAATAGTTCTAAGAATCTTTTGAGCCTCTGCATTGCTCAGCCGTTCCGGATTGTTTTTCAAAATTGTGGAGCAAATATCGTAGCCACAATGTTTCACAAACTCTTGCTTGGACGCCATCCACGTATACATAATCTCTTTTGCAAAATCAGTCTGCGCTAAGAGCGTGCCCAATAAATTGCCCAGACCGTAGTACGAAATATCTTGAATCCACTTTTGGGCAGTCGCTTTCGTCATCTTTTCTGGAGCTGCAATCATAAGTGCGAGCGTTTGCGCATCGGTATTGCGTGTATTCCAAAGCTGCAAAGCAAGTTCGTGATCAATTTTAATTTCCTTCGTAAGTTTTTTTAAATTTGCAAAACTCACACCATACAATTTTGGTCCCGCGCCATGCCGCAAATAAATTTTCCGATTCTGTTCGGTACCGAACGATTCGAGCTTTTTGAGAACTTCTTTAAGCGTCATAGACGCTTAGTATATCGCAATTTCGAAAACAATTGTTAACCAAAAAATAAAAAAGGCACCGCCCCTTTCGAGGTTAGGTGCCGTACATATGAGACGTACGAACGCAGAAAATCCATCACTATTTTATATGGCGCGCCTCCCACTGTTTTGGTGAATAAATGGCAGTATTGGTAAATGAAAAGCCAAATTTTGTAAAAAAACGCGCAATGGGGCCGAGGGGCTTTTCAATTTCTATCACCTTATCTTCAGAATAAAATAAATCGGCAGGAAGTCCAGCTTCCTCCCATACCTTTTGAAGTTCTGCAAATTCATCTTCGGTCAAATCGAGCACCCAGCAACACGTATCGTCGTAATGCTCAAATTTCTTGTCTAACATGAGTGTGAAGGCATCTGATAACTCTGAATTCGCAAAAATCCATTCGTATAATTCCACGACAAATTTTTGCCGCTCTGCCGGGCTAGCGGGCAATGTACCCTTACGAATTTGCTCTTTTTTCCCCTTAAAAGGGATCATTATTTTTGCCTCATAAGTCGTACTCCATTGGGATATTGTTTTTGCTGTTACGACAATGGCTTTTTTCAATGGAAAGTCATCGGTATCAAAAAAATAATAAAGTTCTGGAAGATAGTACATACAGTTATATTAAGAATCGCTAAATGTACGACGGGCGGCGTTCACACATTCCATACAAGCATTTTGTGCCAATTATGGCGGAGAGGGAGGGATTCGAACCCTCGCGGGGCCATAAGACCCCCTACAGCTTTAGCAAAGCCGCCCCTTCAGCCACTTGGGTACCTCTCCGTGGCAGTAGCTCTTTCAAGCGGCGTCACTTTACCCAATTTCTCCACGAAGAACAAGCTTCTAAACTGCACTCATAAAATCACTAATTCTCTTTCGAATAGCTTCAACCTCAATCAAGAAGATGTGAGAATTGGGATATTGATCGATAAATTCATGCATCTCTCCCAATAAGGAACCTAAGGGGATACCGCGTGAAAATCCGTCGAGTATTCGCTGGCGCATAGCTAAATCTTCTGTTGCAGTTGCTAATAACTCATCTAAAGGCGCAAAAATACTATCTCTTATGTCTATTAGCTTTTGCACAGTAGATGTAGCCGCATCTTTCTTAACTTCCAAAGGTAAAGCATCAGAAACTACTTCACCACGCTTTAAACGGTCCTGTTCTAAAACTAAATCAATTATTTTACGCTCAATCGCAGCTAAAATTATAGCTGCACCGGCTGAATCACGAGATGATTCAGCCGGCTTACGCGCAATACCGGTTAAATTTTGGATTACTGAACCTGTTTCCATTCCATATTCAAAACTTGTAAGGATCTCTCTATAGCGCTCGGGTTCTAAAGCAACTTCGTCCAAGGCTTGTTTTAATCTCTTAAAAGAATCGCCTTGTACCCTTTCGCTTTTATCTAAAAGATGTTTTTCTTTTTCTGCATGCTGAACAGCCGACACGCCTCCTGCCAATCTAAACTCCTCTGTCCTTGCACCGGCTGCCCTTAAAGAGGCTAGCCTCTCCTCTGCAGTTAGAGTGAGATACTCCTCCTGCGCACGACCATCTCCTGAAGCCCCACCAGACAATCTATCTCGCGCAATATCCATAAAAGAACAATACTCCTTTATTCCATTTGCGCAAATATTTTCTATCTATTTTGCAAATACTCTACTGCAGCTTCGAGCTGGGGATCACGCTCAACCTTTAAATCCTCTTCCGTAAATTCCACCTCAATATCCGGCATAATGCCTAACTCCTCGATAGAGCGGTCTTTTGGCGTAAACCACTCGGCAACGGTAAAGCGCAAACTGGAACCATCTTGTAAGCGCTTAATTTCTTGTACCGTTCCCTTTCCAAAAGTTTGTGTACCAATGAGAATGCCGCGCTTATAATCTTGAAGAGCGCCCGCAACAATTTCCGAAGCAGATGCCGAACCTTTATCGACCAAAACGACGAGGGGCAAATCGGGCAGCCGCGCATTTCCGCTTGTCTTCAAAAAATCATCTTCTTTGCCGCGCTCGCGAACGATGACCGCAATTTTTTCTCCTTCAAGTAACTCAGATAAAATATCGATAGAAATATCGAGAAAGCCACCGCCGTTTCCACGCACATCAAGAATCATGCCGCTCCCACGCTCAAGTAAAATTTGCTCAATGGCATTACCGAATTCACGGCGTGTCGTATCGTTAAATTGATTCAGGGAAACGTGATATATCGTGTCGGTAACGGGCTCAACAGTAACACTCTCAAGTGTTATTGAATCGCGCGTAATTGCAACATCGAACGCTTCATCGCGCCCTTCACGGACAATAGTAAGAATGACTTGCGTGCCCTTTGGTCCGCGAATTTTTGTTACCGCCTCAAAGAGGCCAACATCTTGTGTCGACTCTCCATCGATCGCAACGATAATATCGCCGGGACGCAGTCCGGCTGCAATTGCCGGAGAATTTTTAAGCGGCGCCACAATAATAAGTTGATTTTCTTTCATTTCGAGTTCAGCGCCAATGCCCTCGAGCTTTCCATCTAAACCATCGGCAAATTCTTTCGACTCTATGGGATCCATATACACCGTGTACGGATCGTCAATTTCACTCACAAAACCGCGTGCAGCTCCATATGACATCTGCTGAAAATCTAAACCTGCAGG
>PCVQ01000003.1:68887-69117 GCA_002796025.1 Candidatus Peregrinibacteria bacterium CG11_big_fil_rev_8_21_14_0_20_46_8 | reverse complement strand
TTTAAAATTCCCCAAACGGCATCGAGCACGGGAACGCTTAATTTCGGACCATCCCGATTGTCTAGAAAGTCTTCAAATGGGACACCATTAGCCTCAGAAATTTTCTCATTTTGCCCGGGCGCAATGAGTGCTCCGAATCCAAAGGCGAAAATCGCCACAAAAAGATACCCCAGATATTTTCGATGTATACCAACCATAGCCTGCACAGTATATCAGGTTGCTCTCTATTG
>PCVQ01000003.1:0-68877 GCA_002796025.1 Candidatus Peregrinibacteria bacterium CG11_big_fil_rev_8_21_14_0_20_46_8 | reverse complement strand
TCGTGCTCGTGAGTTTGTTGTATATTTCGGGAGCAGCTTCAGAAAAGAGCCATTTCCGTACTTCAACATTTTCGCTGATTACACCGAAAACTACGCCCTCGAGCAGTGGTTCGGGAGGAGTGAGCAACACAGGCAGCAGCACATCGAGCGGAACCAGTAATACTTCGGGCGGTGGCGGAAGCGGCGGAGGCTTTGTTCGCCACTCTTTCCCGGTACATACTAATGATGATACCAACCCATCATATCCTTCCGCAGAGGAAGAGCGGATAGTTATTGCAAATTTGCAAGAGCAACTGAAAACACTTGCACCTGAATTAACTTCACGAATTGCCATTAGTCTTTCTGCCATAGAACGCATAGCGGCTAAATTTAGCAATGAAGGAGAGCAAATTCTTGCTGCAAAAAATGAAGTGATACCCATTGTTAAACAAGCCCTCGATCTTTCAGAAGCATCTTCATGTGTAGCGGCCAAGAAAAAAAATCAACTCACTTACGAATTAAATTCTGTTGCCGCAATAAATTGGATTGATAAACATGAAGCACCTGTAGTGCAGAGCATCTCGGATTTTGAAACCCGATGTATAGAAAATCGTCTTACTCAAAAAAATATCGATACTCTTTTAGAAACTATTGCAAAAGCGCAAAGTGCAAATCAACGTACATCTTTTGAACGCGGACTCACACCATTTGCGGATGTTCCGACTCATGAGTGGTATTACGGCAGCATGCTCACCGGCCACGCAACTGGCTTCATTACCCAAGGCCGTCCGGCTGAACATGTACTACGCCAAGATGCACTGCTCATGGTGTTGCGGGCAAATGGTGCGACCGATGCACAAATCATCGGTAACTGTACGGCACCGAAAAATATAGATGTCAGTAACTATGCAAA
Organism: Candidatus Peregrinibacteria bacterium CG11_big_fil_rev_8_21_14_0_20_46_8; assembly: GCA_002796025.1. GTDB lineage: Bacteria > Patescibacteriota > Gracilibacteria > UBA1369 > UM-FILTER-53-11 > 21-14-0-20-46-8. Next base: position 67,985 of record PCVQ01000003.1, on the reverse strand, counting down.
ATGTGCAATATCGTATGCATACGAGCGCAATGTGATTTTGCCGAATGAGATGAAAGCGCCGACAAACCGGCTGGAAATCGCCGGCTGGATTGAACAATTTTCACGTCTAAAAAAACCGCGAAGCCTTAGTGCAACCTTAAAAAAATATACCGATGTCGGAGGATTAAATATTACAGAACGAATGAATGTCGCGACTATGGTTTCTAACCATATAATGGTTGGTAATATAGGAGAAACAGAAAGCATTTTTCGGCCTTTTGATCCCTTAACCCGTGCTGCACTTTCTGTAATTCTGGAACAACTTCTGGAATTAAATGCCCCTCTCTCATCTAACCCGCTAGCCATTGCCTGGCGGACGTAATTATTGTATAATATATCTAATAATACACATAAAAAACACATAATATGAAAACAAAAATCTCAGGATGGATTCAGGGAATTGTCGGTATTGCGCTACTCGCTTTCGCAATTATCGGCCTTCACCAAAGTTTTGCCGCGACCGTTGAGATGACCCATACGGTGTCGGACAGCACGGCCAGCGCAAGCGCAGATCATACCATTAGCTTTACCGTCGCCAATACGGTCACAAGTGGTGGTTATTTCTATATCAGCTACTCCAATTTCACAGACACCGGGCTGGATTATCAAGATTACGATGTGCTCGTCAACGATGTACAACGTGAACTAACGAGCTATCCCCCATCCGGCGGTGCAGACAGCATTTCATCCGGAGGAAATGGAATTATCTACTACGATCTTGGCAGTGATATTAATGCGGGCGATACGGTTGAGATTCGTTTTGGTTTGAATGCAACATACGGCGCAACCGGTGACGCACAATATACGAATCCAAGTTCAGCAGGCGATTATACAACAACAATGACTTCGACAGGCGGTGACGATGCGAGCGCTACGGTAACAATTACTAGCGGCGGCGGCGGAAGTTTTACTCCAGCAGATGAATTAGATAATACAACTCCAAGTGAAGTCAGCAATCACACTATTACTTTTTCACCAACAGTTGACATTCCGCCAAGCGGACGTATCGAGCTTTTATTCAACTCATTCTCTAATACCGATTCCGTTGACTATACGGATGTTGATTTTAGTGTAAATAGTATCGAACGTTCAATTAATAGCTTTGCCGACAGCTTTTCTGACGGCGTCGACTTTAGCGCCTTTCCAACCGTAAGCATTACCCTTAACTCATCAACCGGCATTACTGCAGGCGATTCTGTAGCTATTTTAATCGGTACAAACGCATTACAAGATTATTTCGGTGACGTACAACTGTATAACCCTAGTACAAAAGGAATCACAACAGTCGATGTCACAACATACGATGAATTTTCGGCGCAACTCGAAACTGCATCAGCACCAATAAATATTGCAGATGCTGGCGGAGCTGCCGGTTTTTTGCCCTCAATATTCCTGACAGACAGCTCACCAAGCGCCGCAAGCGATCAAATCATCTCAATTTCTCCAACAATCGATATTCCGCCAAATGGACGCATCGATTTAGTCTTTAACTCATTTTCCAATACAGATTTCGTCGACTATACGGATTTTGATCTCATAGTGGATGATATACACCGCTCAGTAAATAGCTTCGCCGATTCATTTTCGGACGGCATTGATGTCAGCGGATTTCCAAATGTAAGCATCACACTCAATTCCAGTACGGGTATTACCGCAGGACAACTTGTGGACATTTACATCGGCACGAATACCACTCAAGACTATATTGGCGATGCAAGCCTTTATAACCCTTCGCTCGAAGGAGATACAACAGTTGATGTCACAACGTACGATGAATTTTCGGCGCAACTCGAAACCGGCAGCGCTACAGCAAGCATACTTAATGAAGTAGTTTTATTCTCAGTCACTTCTATACCGGATGATACCACCACCAGTGCTGCAACAAACCACAGCATTAGCTTCTGGCCCACTCAAGATATTCCCGCAGCCGGCGGCTTTTTTGAAATTACTTTTGCAAATGGCTATGCGGATACAGACTTCATCGGCATCGATGATATCGATGTGTTGGTTGATGACGTACAACAATCACTCGCATCATTTCCGGGCACTTCCGATTATGGAGTAAGTATTTCCTTCCCAACTATAACAATACAAATGAGCGACACCACTGGTATTACCAGCGGACAATCCGTAGAAGTGCGCATTGGCACAAATGCGACTTCGGGATCAATTGGCGATACCCTCCTTTATAATCCTAGCGTTGCCGGTGACTACATTAATAGCGTTACAACCTACGATAATTTTGGTGTATCAATGGACAGCGCAAATTATACCGAAACAATTACTGAAGCCGTTGGAGGCGGTGATATTTCCGGTACACTTACGCATACGAATATCGATAGCACCACTTCGGGTGAGGCCTCGGACATACGAATAAACTTCACCACTATTGCCGAGATACCGGCAAGTGGTTACATAGTTATTACGCTTGATCCAGGGTTTACTGCCGGATTAGGATTAGACTATACAGATGTTGATTTATTAGTAGACTTAAGCAGCCGCGACCTCGGTGGTGCACCAGCAGGCAGCTTTGTCGACGCCGTAACAATTGACAGCAATACGGTTACCATTGAGCTCCAAAGCTCGAGCCCAATTCCTGCGGCATCCGCAGTAGAGATAACCATCGGTCTCAGCTCAATTTATGGCGGAAGCGGAGATGCTCAATATACGAATCCTAGTTCCGCAAGCACCTATAATACTCTAGTAGTAACTCAAGACAGCCTCGGAAGCACACTTGATTCAGGCAATACAACTATTGATATTACTTCGGCAGTCATTAATCCCGGCGATGTAACTAGTACGCTTTCGCATACACTTTCAAGCTCAGATGCATCGACATCCACAGATATGACGATTTCTTTTAATACCGTGAATGCAATTCCTGCCGGAGGTACAATTGTGTATACACTCGACAGCGGCTTCGTACCTGCATCGGGTATGGATTATACCGATGTAGATTTTGCTGTAGATTTTTTCGAACGCAACTTGGCAGCAAGTGCGGATAGTACAAATGATGGTGTCGCAATAATCGACAACACAATTATCGTTGCGCTTAATTCATCGACTGGCATCTCTGCAGGATCAAATGTAGAGTTGCGTGTTGGTACGAATGCAAGCTCAGAAACATTCGGAGATCTTCAGTATACTACACCGAGCACATCAGGCTCAAAAACAACAAGCATACAGACACAAAATGCGAGCTCCAGCAATCTCGATAGCGGCTCCACAACGGTTACTATCAATGCTGGCATTGGTGATCTTTCCAGTACGCTCAGTGATACGCTCAGCACGTCCGAAACATCTCAACCGGCAAATCATACCCTGGCATTTACTACAGTCAATGCGATCCCGGCCGATGGATATATCGCCATAACGCTTGATCCAAGTTTTAGCCAAAGCGGCTTTTTAGATTATACCGACATTGACCTGCTTGTTGACGGAATTTCGCGATCACTCTCTAGCTTTGCCTCAACAACAGAAGACGGCGTATCGGTAAGCAACAATGCCATCACCATTCAATTAAATTCATCAAGCGGAATTAGCGCGGGATCAAGTGTAAGTATCCGTATTGGTACAAATGCAGTCGAAGAGTTCGCAGGAGATGATCAATATACAAATCCTGTGAGTGCTAGTACATACACGACTACAGTAACAACACAGAACAATGTGACCGCGACAACAATCGATACAGGAAGTACTACTAATACAATAACTACTGTAAATAGTATTGCGGTAACCGATTCAGCACCTGACGACACAGAATCAGCAAATACAAATCATACCCTTTCATTCACAACAACAAGCAAAATTCCAGCGGGCGGACATATTATCGTGGCTTTTGATTCTTCTTTTACGCCCGAATTTGGGCTCGACTATACAGATGTTGATCTTACGGTTAATGGCTCTCCTCGAACACTTGCAGCAACTGCTTCCACAAGTGAGGACGGTGTAAGTATTACCGGGACTACATTTGATATCGAATTAAATTCCAGCACAAGCATTAATGCGGGCATGCCTGTAGATATAACAATTGGACTTAATGCATTAGAAGGAGCAACAGGCGACAGACAAATGACAAACCCTGCAACCGCAGGAGATTACACCATTACTATTACCACTCAAAATGACGCCGGATCAAAACTCGACGAAGGCTCAACAACAATGGTCATCACTACAGCTTCTTCGACTGGAACTCTAACGGTTACAACTACAAGCAGTAACACGGCGGCAGGTGAAGGCAGCAACTGGACATTCGGATTTACAACTGTAAATGATATTCCAGCGAGTGGACAGATCATCGTAGTATTCGCTCCGGATTTTGAAAATAATGATTTTACGTTTAGTAGTGCTCTCGATGCAGGTGATGTCGACCTGCTCGTAACCGATTCACACCGCAAACTTGCAGCAACTGCGACTTCAACCGAAGATGGCGTAACCTTTACTTCACCGAACGTCGTTATTATTGACCTTAACAGCACTACGGGTATCTCAGCAGGATCAGCTGTAGAGATTCGAATTGGTGCGCACGCAAATAAAGGCGCACTTGGTGATGCACAAATCATTAATCCACCGATCGAAGATAATGTTTTGATTGCGATCGCAACCATTCAGGCCGACCAAGCCACAACCATCGATCAAGGTGTTAGTTCGCTAGGTATCGGGCCTCCATTTAGCTCGTCTACATATACTTTTACCGGCTTCATCGACTATGTACCTCCACCGTATGTAACCGGTACCGTACCATTTCATGGTGGAAACATTGCAGAGAACGGCTCACTGATTATTAGTTTCTCCGTGCCACTCGACAGTAACGCATTGCAAACGGAGAACTTCCGGCTCTTTGCACTGAATTCATTTGGCGAGACAACAGGCAGCAATCTGTTAACATCGACATCCGGCTGGACAACGACATCGTCCGGACAAACGACACGCGTGCGTATTCCGCTTCCAGAAAGCGTAACAAGTGGTAATACCTATACGCTCGAAATTCAAGGAGATAACGATACCGATCCGCGCAACGGAAGCTGCGGATTCGGCCTTCCGGAAGCTTGTGTAGTTTCAAACCGGGGTATCGCGCTCGAGCGAGAGTATCAGCTTGATTTTTCGACGGCAGCCAATGATAGTACGGGTCCTCAAATTGAATCATCATATCCTCAAGAAGGCGCTACGGTTGACCGACGCATTAGCGATATGATCGTTACGTTTAACGAACCGATCGATGGCACACGCTTCTTTCAGTCATTTAGCTCTGGAGGTTCGGTGACTAATTTAAATGTAGGTCTCTCACTCTATTTAGATAATGGGGACAGCACATTCGACAGACATGACGATACACTCGTAACAAATACCAGCGGATTAATAGAAGGAGATGGACGAGCCGTACATGTGTATCCGAATGCGCTGCTCGCTGCAAACAGCACATACTTTTTAGTTACAAATCCATATAATTCGGCCTGGGGTATTGCCGATGCTGCGGGTAATGCTGCAACACAGCAAACAATAACATTCACCACAAACGGCCTCATTGATGGCTCAGCAAACGATACAACTGCACCTTCGGTCACAAGTATTAACGGTGATAACGACTCAATTACCGTTTACCTTTCTGAACCTATGCCGTTCGATGCTGCAAAAAACTATGAAAACTCAACAAGCTCAGGCAGCAGTGATGTAAATAACTTTAACAATTGGACGATCGAAACCAGCTTTGATGATGGCCAGTCATGGAACGTACATACTCCATTCGATCAAGTTTCTGTGGTTTACGATCCAATCGCCTTGAAGGTCAAATTCTCAGGTATCGGTATGCCTCCGTTGTCGCTCTTCAGAGTTACACCAAGTACATTCCTCGTAGATTATGCGGGCAATGCCATGGATTCGGCATCGAATACGCTGCAAGCAATTGTCAACGATATTAATGATGCAAACTACGATTATGCCGGAACTAATCTTGATGGCACTACAACGACTGATGGCACCGATTGGTACAATTGGGGCATTAGTCCGGTTAATACCTGGTCAGAATCAAACGTCGCAGGAGCAACAACAAAATACTGGTTCTACTTTGAAGCCGGAACAACAATTCCAGAAAACGGCACAATTGAACTGGCCTTCCCAAGCGGATTCACCTTTCCGAGCAGCTGTAATACATGGAGCACAACTGATTTTGCAAATACCGACATTAACGGCTGGCACGATGGAACAGTGACAGTTGCAAGCATCAGCTGTGATAGCAGCACACGCAAAGTAACCATTACCATTAATGGTACAGATATTAATGCCGGCGACTTCCTTGAATTCAATTTCCCGGTAACAAATTCACCGGTTGCGAAAGATTACAATACCACTGGCTACACAATCGATATAACAACGAAAAATTCTGGCGGCACAACGCTTGAAACAAAAACAACTATGCCGTTCTTTATTTTGGCGGCAGGTTCAAGCACCATATCCGGATATGTCTTTGTCGACGATGGCGCATCAGGCGGGACAGCCGGCGACAAGCTGCCTAATGGCGGCGAAGCGCGCGTAGAAAGTGCAAAAGTATGTTTGAGCGGCCCTACCGGTTATGAATGTAAAACAACTGATGCGGACGGCTACTATACATTCCCAAATCTTTACGACAACAGCTACTACTTTATAAATATGGAGCTGCCGACAAATAGCAGCTATCTTGCATCTAATACATTTAAAGATATTTATCTAGCAAGTGGTGAGAGCGCAAACAACAGTAACTTTACCGTGAGCGCCGTAAGTTCTCAAAATATACTTGATGTATATTTAAGCGGCGGCAGCGGGCTCGCAAATAAAAAGGTTGATGTCTATGCATTCCGTCTCGGCGATGTGAATGAACGCACAGAAACATTTCATGGTGGAGATGCGAGTACTACACAAAACGGTTCATTCGCAGCAGAAGAGTTCGGCAGCAATTTTGGCGGCTATATTCCACCAAAAACAGTTACCTTGAATGGCAGCGGAATAGGCACGACAACATTGTCCCTCGCGAAAGGTAAGTGGATGATAAATGTCGGCCCGTCATTCTCAGGCACATCACAAACGGTAGATTTCGTACCGCCAGCGCCTGAAGAAGTTGTGGTAACTTCACAGGGTGTGGTTGATAAATGTACAAGCGGATCTGGCGCAACGGACAACGAACTCTGCTTTACCATCACTGCAGCAACATATCAAATTAAGGGTAAAGTTGTGGATGGAAACGGAGCTGCGATTAAGAGTGCGTATGTAAATGCCCATCCACTCAATTTCGGCGAACAGAGCTTCTGGGGAGGCTTCGCACAATCAGATACAAATGGGCTCTTTACAATAAATGTTACACCGGGCACATACGATCTTCATGCATTCAAACCCGGCATGCCGGAGTCAAACTTCATGGAATGTGATGTAAAAGATAACGAGTCGACCTCTGATGGCAATAGTACTGCCGACGTCTACTGTGATAGTGAGTTCATCGAAAACAATGTAGGCGGCTTCTCAAGTGCAACATTATCGGGCACTGCAAACGAAGACGATCTCGTCTTAGTAATTGCAAAGCCGGATACATCTGTATCCGGAAAAGTACTCGATGATGCCGGCAATGCAATAAGCTATAGTTATGTAACGGCAAATCAGGTTAACGCAGACGGCGAACCGATTGGCGGATGGACGGGTGCATCGACCGATGCAAACGGGAACTACACGCTCTTTGTTTCCGGAGGAACAAGTGGCAGCCCAAAACGCTGGAAGATCAGCGCTTTCGCACAATCAAGTTGTGGTGCGATGCCTTCGATTACCGTTTCGGTTGTAGCTGGCACTAATTTAACTTCTAAGAATATCCAATCGCAGAGTGACAGCTGTGTAACCATCAGCGGAACGGTGTATATAGATAGCAACGGAAATAATTCCGTAGATTCCGGTGAGGGCGCGGGCAACTCATTTGTAAATGCATGGAGCGATACAACTGGAGGCTACAATAGTGCATTTACCAGTTCCGATGGTACCTATACCATGCAGCTTGCAGCAGGCAGCGGCTACAACGTTGAAGGCTTTATCCCATCACAAGGCCCGACCCAATCTCTCTCAAGTCAAACATATAGTAGCAATACTACAGGCGTTAACCTGAAGACAGCAAAGACCGGAACTGTAGTGGTGTATGCATGTACATTGAATGATCCGGATTCCGATCCAAGTGCATCAAATGGTTGTGCTTCAAACACCGTTTCTGACGGATGGGTCTCTGCATTTGATTCCAGCGGCAGAAGCACAGGAACTTCATCATCCGATCCAGGTGTCTATGAATTCTCCGTACCGGAAGGCACCTATACAATTGAGGGAAATCATCATGCAATTGGCTTCCTTGGTCAAAAAGAAAATGTAAGCATTACCGGCGGGGCCACAACATATGTGAACTTTTCGCAATCCGAAACGTATTCGATTTCCGGAACAGTAAGTTCGACATCTACTTCGTGTGTCGGAGGTGCTGCAGTTTACATTTATGACGGTGACACCGGACGATCCGCTACAACAGAAGTCAATGATGACGGCACATGGTCTATTGCAAACGTACCGGAAGGAAGCTTTGCAGTAACTGCGACCAAAGCCGGCTGTACTGATAGCGAAGAGCCCTCTACGGTAACAATTGACGGGGCAAGTGCAAGCGGCATAGAGCGAGTACTCGTTCGAGCAAATGCGACAATCACAGGCCGTGTCTGGAAAGACGATGATAGCGACGGCACATTAGATACAACAGAAAATGTAAACAGCGATACTGTTGTACAGGCTTCATTAGAAAATGGCCAGACAACGATTGCAAATGTCGATTTAGCGGCATCCGATAGCGCCAGCACGAACTATACACTCTCGCTTACACCAGGCACCTGGACTATTACCGCAATAGGAGACGGCTTTAAATCAGCCTCAACTACGGTGACGCTTGCCGAAGGCGATGCAACCACACAGAATCTCGAGCTCCTTGCTATTGCAGGATACACACGCCGAGAACAACGCACGCAAACATTGCAGCCGTCACGCGGCGCAGTAGTACGTGATGCCGGTGTTGAGATTAACTTCCCTGCCGGTGCGCTCGGTAATTCCCAAAATAATGACGGTAGCGTCGTAGTAAAAGAAACAACCGCAGTACCGCAATCAACAAGCACTTATCAAGTTATTGGCGGTAAAGGTATCGAGGTCACCTCAACGGTAAACGGTCAGCCGGTTACCACACTGCAAACTTCCGGAGGCAGTGCGGCAACTATTAGTATGACCTATGCCGACAGCGACATTCCGTCCGATACCACCGAGGCTGAGTGGGTAAGAACTATTAAAGTTTGCAGCTTTAAGAAAAACTCTCAAAACTGTACACCGCTGCCTACCACTTGTGATATTGCAACAAATACATGTGTCGGTAAGCTCTCAAGTCTCTCAAAATTCACATTAGTTGCTGCGCGCGAGCCAGGTGATACCGTAACATCGCCGCATAAATTATTGGCGAAGCGTGCTGAACCTGAAGTCGCGGCTGCAGTACTTGTTATTCTCACTGCAGCGACCTGCTTTTATGTCTCACAAAGCAAGCGCCGTAACCGGCGGCATGCCAAACATCACCGGTAAAAAGTGATGTAACGTTCAGGCTAATAGCCCCTCGTACAAACGTACGAGGGGCTATTATTATTGAGGACGAAGCTGGGCGCCAAGGCAACGCTGCATCTCTATATGCAAAGCACGCTCAATACCTTGATACGTTGTAAAAAGCTGCTGTTGTGTTTTTTGATTAAAAGCAAAAAAATCTGCATCTTTATTACGTGCACGCTCACGATATGTTCGCAATATCTGCTCAATACCGCGCTCGCGTTCGAGCGTTTCGCGTCGCGCATCAATATACTCGTAACATGTCAGATTCCCCCAAGCGCCTTCGGCCAGCTGTACAGCATCATCGGCAGCAGATATATCTTTTTCGGTATCGGCATTACAGGCCGCAAAAAGAAAAACAACAACCAGCAGCAAACAAACAAAGCGAATTATTTTTTTCATACTTCGAACAGATTACCATATTGGTATAATAAGGTGCCATGAATTTATTATGTTCCATTGGAGGGCATGAATTCACATTAAGCGACGAAGATATTGCATCGTATGCAAAATTCGCCGCGCCGGTTTGGAATGTATGTTTTCCTCATCAACAGCAGTGGCGATTAAGTTTTCGAAACGACCGTTTTTTGCACAAACGTAGGTGCGACGGCACCGAAAAAACAATTATCTCGATGTATGCGAATGATGCGCCGTACAAAGTGTATGAACGCGAATACTGGATGAGTGATGCATGGGATCCCCTGGAATTTGGCCAGCCGTATGATTTTAGTCGCCCATTTTTTGAGCAGTTCGCAGAAATACAGAAGCGTGTGCCGCGGGTAGCACTTGTAAACATAGGCTCAACAAATAGCGAGTACTGCAACTCCTGCGTCTACAACAAAAACTCCTATTTAATTGTGGGCGGCGACCGCAACGAAGACTGTTTGTACGGGATTCTGCCTATGGAAAGCGTGGACTGCGTTGACTGCGACTGGACGATAAAATGCGAGCTCTGCTACTTCTCGGCATTTTTAGAGAACTGCTACGGCTGCCAGTTCGCATTCAATTCAAAGAGCTGCACCGACTGTTACTTCATCGAAGACTGCATCGGCTCGAAGGACTGCATTATGAGCTTTAATCTACGAAACCGTCAGTATGTGATTGAGAATAAACAGTATACAAAAGAGGAATATTTTCGGCGCAAAGCAGAGCTGATGAATGGAAGCTATACAACGCAGCAGCAACTTTGGGAAGAATTCAAAAAGAAGCGGCAAGAGCGCATAGTAAAATACGCGCGCATCTTGCAGAGCGAAAACTCGACCGGAGATCTCCTCTCTCACACAAAAAACTGTACCGAATGTTACGAAGTTTTTGGCGGAGAGGATTGCCGCCGCGTCTTCATGGGACTGAATATTAAGGACTGCTATAACAGTGAATATGTGGGTGAATCGAGCGAGCTAGTCTTCAATAACATCTCAACCGATACAGCATACAATGTACGATACTCATATATGACCGTAAATTCAGACAATGTTACCTACTGCGACCTAACCCCAACCGGCTCGCATTATCTCTTTGGCTGTGTGGGATTAAAAAATAAATCGTACTGTATTTTGAACAAGCAGTATACGAAGAGTGAGTGGGAAGAATTGGTGCCGCGCATTATCGAACATATGAAAAGTACGGGCGAGTGGGGTCAGTTTTTGCCAAAAAGTTTATCAACTTTTCCATACAACAATTCAGTTGCGAGTGTGTACTATCCTCTCAAAAAGGAAGAAGCGCTTGCACAAGGATGGAGATGGGAGGATGACGCCAGCCGCGAAGAGCGCGCAACAAGCACGGCTATTCCGAACAATATCCACGACATAGACAACTCTATTTTGGAACAAACGCTCATTTGCGAGGCAAGCAACAAACCCTACCGTATCATCGAACAAGAATTAAACTTTTATAAAAAAATGAATATTCCCCTGCCCCGACGCGAGTGGCGCCAACGCGCACTCGACCGCTTGGCCCTTACAAATCCCAAAAAACTCTGGCAGAGACAGTGCACAAAATGCAACACTGAACTGCAATCGCCGTACGCACCAGAGCGGCCTGAGCAAATTTACTGTGAAAAATGCTATTTGGGATGCCTCTCCTAAAGAACCCTTGGAAACTTGACGGATTGGAATTCTATATATAGAGTAACCCACTAATTTATTTACTACATCACCTCCATGTCTCTAAATTTTAGAAATGCTATCCCCGCCTTAGCAGCAGCAATTGCCGGCTGTTCTACCGTGTCGGCAAATACAAGGCCGTACGAATATCCGGGAGTCTCGCGTGAAGTGAGAGATCGGCTTATCGATGTACTCGAGCGTGCACAAAAAGAGCCAATGCCATCGTGCGCTTCATTACAGATGGAAATTGAAAATATGCTTATGGATAATGCTCAGAACTTCAAGGAAGATAGAGAAACCGGTGCCATCCGCATCACGGGAAAAGGATTTATAGGCAGCGTTAATGTTGATCAATTTTCAAGCAAGTGGAGCAGTGCTGTTCTGTCAGTTGAAACAAAACTTGATGGAGTAGATCCGGCTACCGGCGAAAAAACACCGCTCATCGATGCACGACGAGATTGCTTAAAAGTTCAACCGAAGAAACCAGTGCCTGTACGAAAGCCGGCGGTGTATCGATAAAAATTACGCTTTATATTCCGGGCACATATCCCACATAAACTGAAACCATGTGCGGTAGCTGTCGGCCATGGGGCGGCTGATGATCACGAAGATGGTGATGTCGTCGCTAATTTGGCAGAGGCCCGCGCCAGTAAAAGAGACCACATGATCGCCAAAGATATCGACCATTGAGGGAGTCGAATATTTTTTTGGCAAAAATTTATATGGACGCCCTACCGAGCGCGGGACATGTTTTGCGTGTGTTTTAACTTCTGCGTCAAAAATATGACGATACTTCACACCGCGTTTTTTTGCATCTACAAGAAAGCGGTCCAAAAAAGAAGTAAGCCGCGGATCGAACCACGCGCCTTTGGCACCAATAAAGCAAACATCCTCTTGTACACTTAAAATGTCGCGCAGGTAGTTTTTAAATCCCTCTACGCCCTTATAAATATAGGCGGCTTCGTCGTGCGGCTTCTTTTTGTAGAGCTTTTCCAGATTAGGCATAGCGCTGTCGAGAAGTGCGCGCTTTTCGTCGACAAGCTCCATAAGCTTTGCAGGATCAACCGGCTTAAAAAGATTCTCACCCTGTCCCATAATTTGAAACACAAGGCCTTTTTCAATAAGACGATTTATCGCATCGTAGATATTGCGGCGGTGAATATTCGATTTGATCGAAATGGTGCTGACGCTGGCCACCCCAACCTGTAAAAGCGCCTCATAGATTTTAGCCTCATTTGGAGAAAGCCCGATTTCCTGAAAAACAGAAGCAAACATATGAGCCCATAATGCCGCATCATATGAGTGGTGTCAACAATCACCACGTGGTGCTATTTACCACTCTTAAAAAAGATTTTACCATTTGAGTACTTTTAACATTCATACTCATGAAAATTTGCACTCAATGCACAACAGACTTCCAAATCGCACCGGAAGACCGCGCCCTCTACGACCAGCTCGGAGTAACAGATCCAACACTTTGCCCCCAGTGCCGCAATCAGTGCAGGCTGGCGTGGCGGAATGACCGGACTTTTTATAGGGCGAAATCGGCCAAGAGCGGCTCGCCAATTATCTCGATGTATCCACCGGATACGCAGTTTAAAATCTACACGCCAAGTGAGTGGTACAGCGACGACTGGGATCCTATGGACTACGGCCGCGACTTTGATTTTAATCGACCGTTTTTTGAACAGTTTGCCGAACTGCAGCGCGAGGTGCCGCGCCTGAGCATGGATATCGTCAACTGCGAAAACAGTGACTACTGCAACTACTGCGGGGACGACAAAAATTGTTACTTTGATATTGCCGGCGAAGGCAACGAAGACTGCTTCTACAATCTGTTCATTAAGTACTGCAAAGACAGTGTCGACTGTACATTTGTCTAAAAATCGACACTCTGCTACGAGTGCATCAACTGTCATAATGCATACAACTGCAGCTTCTGCATGTACTGCGACGACAGCACCGATCTGCTCTTTTGCTACGACATGAAGGGCTGCAACAACTGTCTCTTTAGCTACGGGCTGCGGAATAAACAGTACTACATCGATAACAAACCGTATTCTAAAGAAGAGTACTTTGAAAAATTAAAGGCGATGAAGCTGGATACGCACTCCGGCTTAGAGCGGGCGCGCAAGGGGTGGAATGAGTTCCGCGCTCAACATGCAATTCACCGCGATGCTTACATCACAAACTGCGAAAATTCGAGCGGCAATAATCTGAAAAATTGCAAAAATGTGACAGACAGCTTCAATGTGGTCAACAGTGAAGACTGTAAATATCTCTACGATGTTCTGGATGCAAAGACATGCCAAGATTTAAATTACTCACTCTATCATCCAGAAGTTGCATACGAGTGCATCAGCACCTTGCAGATGCGCTATTCGGCATTTTGCGTGGCGAGCCACTACTGTACCAGCTGCTTTTATTGCGAGATGTGCAACAGCTCGAGCGACTGCTTTGGCTGTGTGGGATTAAACAAAAAGAAGTACTGCATTTTAAATAAGCAGTATACAAAGGAGGAGTATGAAAAACTGCGCACGAAAATTATCGAACACATGAAAAAGAGCGGCGAATGGGGAGAGTTTTTCCCGGCAGAGCGAGCACAGTTTGCATATAACGAGACTGTTGCGCAGGAGTACTTTCCTCTTAAGAAGGATGAAACAGAAGCACGCGGCTATACCTGGCGCGATAAAGATGCGCGCGAGTATCAAGCTCAAACATGTGAAATTCCCGATGCGATTGCAGACGTTCCAGCAATGATCACCAATGAAATCCTCGCCTGTGAAGATTGCAACAAAAATTATAAGGTTATCTCTCAAGAGCTGCGCTTTTACAAAAATAAAAATCTGCCGATTCCGCGCAAGTGCGACCTGTGCCGCCATGCGGCACGCATGCAACTACGCACGCCGCGGCAGCTTGGGGAACGCACGTGCGGAAAATGTAACAAGAGCATCACGAGCGCATACCAGTCAGGCCGGCCCGAACAGAAGATCTATTGCGAAGGCTGCTATCTTGCGGCAATCTACTGACATGCGTCCAGAGATAGAACCACTCACATATAAAGGTCAAACAATTCCTGAGCTTGAAGATGAAGGTGTTAAGGTAATTGATCCGGAAACTGGAGAAGCTGTTCGTTTTACGCGGGAAGAAGTTGTACGGGCAAATTGCAGCAGAGCGATTCTTTTGGTGCAAACAGTAACCGGACAACAAGTAACAACCGAGATTGAAGATCTGCTGCAAACTCCGAACCTTGTACACACCGGAGAAGGACTCGCAAAGTTGATTCAAGATCATCTTGATGCACCTGAATGATGCGCCCCAAATCTTATCAATTCCCCCAATTAATCGGCTCCTTCCCGATTTTTCTTAAATAATCATTCGTCTGGCTAAAATGCTTGCATCCGAAAAATCCGTTATATGCAGAAAACGGTGAAGGGTGGGCGGAAGTTAAAACCAAATGCTTTTCTCTATCGATCATCTTGCCTTTTTCCTGAGCATATCGACCCCATAAGATAAAAACCAATCCTGTTTTTTGTCTTGAAAGAGCCTCAACACAGGCGTCGGTAAAATCTTCCCAACCCTTCCCCTGATGCGATCCCGCCTTATGAGCCTCTACCGTTAATGTCGCGTTTAAGAGCAAGACTCCTTGCGTTGCCCAATTTTCTAAATCTCCCTTTGGTTTCATTGCTACACCAATGTCGTCGGCGATTTCTTTGTATATATTTTGAAGCGAGGGAGGTAAATCCACTCCGGCTCCGACTGCAAAACATAATCCATTGGCCTGACCTTTTCCATGATATGGATCTTGCCCGAGTATCACTACTTTAACCTTATCGAATGGGCACAAATCAAAAGCACGAAAAATTTTATCCGGAGGAGGATAGATCGATTTCGTCATATACTCTCCGCGAACAAACGCGGCAAGTTTCGCAAAATACTCTTTTTCGAACTGCTCTGATAATTGTTCTCTCCAAGAAGAATCGATCTTGACCAGCATGCTTTAAAGATTTAACTGCCAAATAGCGTAGTTCAGCATACACGCATAACTTAGCCACGCTAGATAGGGCAGCAGCAAATAAAAGGCGCGCTTATTCAAATTCCAAAACATTTGCATGCTAATTATAAGCGTCAGCCAGAGCAGCAGAATTGCGATATAGGCAAAATATGTGTTCTGCAACTGCCAAAATAAATAGGTCCATACCACGCTTACAAAAAGATGAAATCCAAAGAGAGTAAGCGCACGCGTTCGCTCCCGGACATCCGTATTTTTCCAAACTAAATACACCGCATAACCAATTAATCCATACAGCACAAACCACACCGGTCCAAAAAACCAGCCCGGCACTTGAAACCACGGCTTCAATAACTCTTGATACCACAGGGTTGATGGATTCGTATAGAGCGACCCAATAAGACCACTAAGATACGAAACCGCGAGCGCAATTATGAGCCGGTGCTTATCTTGCATAAATTGAGAATATTGTACACTTATAAAGTTGCTTTTCAAAACCTAGCGCACCCTGCCTATTTCATGTATCCTCCGCCCTCGGAGGGATGGCAGAGCGGTCGAATGCGGCAGTCTTGAAAACTGTTGGGCCCGCAAGGGTCCCGAGGGTTCGAATCCCTCTCCCTCCGCCAGTGGAATATTGCAGCCCTTTGAAGCGTGGCAGCCGGAGGAAAAAAGATGATGGATTTACGTGAGGGAATGCGTCTTTTGAATATGAATTTACAATCACGCATACAGCTCCGCACCGGTAATTCCATGCCGATTATTGGACTTGGAACCTGGCAACTCACAAAAGATACTGCCGAAATAATTGAAGAAGCTTTGGCGCTGGGATACCCCATGATCGATACCTCGGGCGATTACGGCACGCAACCGGGCATTGGGCAAGGCATAAAACAAAGCACTGTGGAGCGCGATAGTTTTTATTTAATATCGAAGGTCGAAGAAGATGACGATGCCTATGCAGCAACGCGAAAAAATCTCGAAGAACTTCAACAAAACTATGTCGATCTTATGCTCATTCATCGTCCGCCCCGAAATGGAGCAGGCATACAACTATGGAAAGGCCTCATCCGTGCTCAACAGGATGGCCTCACCAAAGATATAGGCGTAAGCAATTATTCCATTGAATTAATTGAGGATTTAATTGGAGCAACCGGAGTAGTTCCGGTTGCGAATCAGATTGAATGGTCTCCATTTGGACATAGCAAAGAGATGCTGAGATATGCCGAAAAAAACGACATAGTTATTCAAGCCTATAGTCCGCTTACACGAACAGAGCGCCTCGACGACAGCAACATTCAAGAAATTGCCGAAAGACACGAGAAAACACCAGCTCAAATCTTCATTCGCTGGAACTTACAATTAGGCACAGTGCCTTTGCCAAAAGCAAATCAAAAGGAACATTTGCACGAAGATATCGACGTCTTTGACTTTGAATTAAGTGATGAAGAGATGACAGCCTTAGATGCACTTAACGAACACTACTCATGTCTTGGAAGAGAACTTTCGTATGTATAGTATTTTTGATATTCTAATCTGTATCTAATTAATAATCTAAAAATACATGGCTAAAACAGCTACAGCAAAATACGTTGATGGATTTGTATTGGTTGTGCCAAAGACAAAAGTTGCGGCATACAAAAAAATGGCCAAAGAAGCGGCAAAAATCTGGAAAAAATACGGTGCGCTTGATTATAAAGAGTGCATGGGCGACGATTTGCATCCAGATATGGGAGGCATGCCGGCGCTGAATTTTCCAAAAATGACGAATGCAAAAAAAAATGAGACCGTGTGGTTTTCGTACATTACCTACAAATCGCGGGCACATCGCGATAGCGTCAATAAAAAAGTGATGGCAGAGATGGATAAAAAATATGCCGATATGAAAGATATGCCGATGCCGTTTGATATGAAGCGCATGGCATTCGGAGGCTTTAAAGTAGCAGTAGATGCATAACGAAATTATTTATGAAAGCGCGAATCAGCCTCATTACTTTGGGCGTCGATGATTTAGAACGGTCGCTCAGATTTTATAGAGATGGATTGGGATTAAAAACCGAGGGCATTGTTGGTACCGAGTTTGAACACGGGGGTGTTGTCTTCTTTGACTTACAACATGGCTTAAAGCTTGGTCTTTTTGAGCGCAAAAATATCGCACACGATGCAAAAATAGAGCGTGGACCGGCAAGCGCAACCGAATTCACCATCGCCCACAATGTATCCGGCAAAGATAAAGTGAACACGGTAATGCAAGAAGCTCAAGACGCCGGGGCAACAATTACCAAACCCGCCGAAGATACTTTTTGGGGTGGCTATGCGGGCTACTTTCAAGATCCAGACGGCCATTTATGGGAGGTGGCCTGGAATCCGGCATGGAAGATTGAGGAGTAAACAAATTTCTTGCTGGCACGCTCTCCGTATTTTTTCTACCTGCTTTCTGCGCAAACGCATGGCAAGCTTTTGATTTTTTACAGCAAAATATTCACAGCTCCATCGTACTAAGAAATCACGCCACTTTGGTGGCGACTCCATATGTGCTGAGACTGCATGATGTTCTGCAAGAGCCTTCTGAAAAGCCGCAAATAAATCCACAGAAGCTGATCTCATATTTGTTTCATACAATACATTCGAATCGGAAGATAAATTTGCAGAGCCAAAAAAAACCTCTCGTGAATCACGCATCAATAATTTCGTATGAACCATTTTCGGCAAAGTATGAACAGAAAGCAATTCGCGCCGGTCTGCAGTTTCATCCATCAATTTTCGAATAAAATGAAGATTGCGAAAGTTGTGACTCGATGCCGTTGCCGGCATATAGATTTGCGTACGTACACCAGCAGCAACTCGTTTTGCAATTGCATCAATAAATTGAGGATTCCCTAGAAATGCCATTTCGATATCAAGCTGCTCCTCTGCACCAGCTATAAATTTGAGCAGATGCCCGTTCATTTCTCCACTATAAAATTCCGTATCAGTATCCTGGTGGTACGACGGCAAACCTCCAACAACACGAATAAATTCAGCACACTGTACTGGACCAGAAATCTTTAACATAAAATCTATCCAGTGATTTTGCGGCTCCATAAATTCTTCTCCAAACCCTACACCTCCAAGGTAAGCGGTTTGGCCATCGACAATTATTACTTTTGAATGATCATACAACTTGAAATCATCAATAACTGTAATATTTGGATGCTCAATAAAATCGTTGCGCAACGGATTAGGAACGGCAGTGCCGGGAGAATTTTTATAAAAGCGCCCTACGGCCCGCGCCTGAGCATACACCGTCTGTAATGAATGGCTATCAAATAGAGGATCGTCTTGTGGTGTATCGTGAAAAAAACTTTGCCCATTTCCTTCGGCGAATTCAAAAAATGCACCAATACGGTCTTTTAAAATCAGTATTTTGCAACCTCGTTCGGCAGCAGCGTACAAGGAGCGCGCCATACGTTGCCCAGCTGCATCATTCCGCCACAAAAAAGATTTCAGAATCACATACTGCTTTGCAGCATCTATTGTCGCATCTAAATCGTCAAAAAGTTCCGGTCCTGCCGGAAGAAGCACAAAACCTTCTGGCGCTGAATCTTTTTTCTCACATGAGAGCATCTCTTGCACAATCTGAATTATATACCATTATTCTCGCATTCTCGTATTAGATCTTTAAATATTATAAACTCTCTGCGAGGCTACGAGCCGAGCGCATAGGCGAAATGAGGGAGGCGCGGATCCCCGCGTACGCGGGGAAGCGCCGACTGAATGAGCCGAAGCCTATAAAAAGGGAGAGATGCCAGAGCGGTTGAATGGGGTGCTCTCGAAAAGCACTATACCCGCAAGGGTATCGGGGGTTCGAATCCCCCTCTCTCCGCCAGCATTATGCAATCCACATCAAATAGAATTGACGCTCCCTGAAAATAACTACAAAATACTTTGGTACTATTTCTTAAACAAAAAATATGGAAGGACAAGATTTAACAAAGGGCTCGATTAGAAAAGAGCTTTGGTCGCTGGCGTGGCCGATGATGCTTTCGGTCTTTTTCTACACGCTCTATAATTTAGTTGATGCATTTTGGGTCAGCAAATTATCGGCCGAGGCTATTGCGGCGGTGAGCATTTCACAAATTACATTGTTCGTAATGATTTCGGTAGGTTTTGGCATAACCGTCGGCTCCGGCGTCATTATGTCGATGCACATTGGCGCAAAAGATCAACAAGAGGCAGAACGCGTACTCGGTCAGTCATTTGTGCTTGCCGCAATCGCGGGCGTTATATTCGGAACAATTGCCATTATATTCCGCAGGGAACTCCTTATTGCATCCGGTGCAAATGGTTTAATTTTTGAACCGGCACTCGAATATTTCACCATTACCGCCGGTGGCTCGCTCTTATTTTTCATTCTCATCACCATCATGTTCGCCTTTAATGCACAGGGCGATACATTCGGCTTAACAAAACTCTTTGCGGTCTCAACGCTCATTAATACGATCATCGATCCGCTCTTAATCTTCGGCTGGCTGGGATTTCCACGCTTAGGAATTTCCGGCGCAGCGGTCTCCACACTTATTTCTCAAGCAATTTTTATCGTCATTGCGCTTCGCTCGCTATCTAGTAAGCACCGCAAAGTCCGCTTTCACTTTCGCAATCTCAGCTTTAAATGGCAATCGGTAAAGAAAGTTCTCAACATAGGCATTCCGGCGGCATTCACACAAGTTATATTTCCGCTCGGCCTTGCTGCACTCACCTTTATTACAACGCTCAGCTTTTTGGAACCCGGTGCAATCGCATTCAGCTTAGGATTTAGAATCGAATTTTTCGCCTTTCTGCCGGCGGCAGGATTTGGCTTCGGTGCTATGGCGATGATCGGACAAAATATTGGTGCAGGAAATATTGAGCGGGCAAAAGAAGCTTTTCATAAGGCACTGAAATATGGATTTCTCTGTGCCGCCGGACTCGGCGTATTTGCCGCACTCTTTGCCACAAATATCATCAATATCTTCACCGAAGATCCGATT
This sequence comes from Candidatus Peregrinibacteria bacterium CG11_big_fil_rev_8_21_14_0_20_46_8, assembly GCA_002796025.1. Lineage (GTDB taxonomy): Bacteria > Patescibacteriota > Gracilibacteria > UBA1369 > UM-FILTER-53-11 > 21-14-0-20-46-8. The sequence continues at coordinate 47,208 of PCVQ01000003.1, read as the reverse complement.
GTAACACAATATGCGCGACTGTATATGTGGACCGTAGCCCTTAGCTATGGCTTTCTCGCTGCCATGCTCATAGAAGCAAATGCATTCCAGGCGATCGGACGCTCATGGCCGGGATTTTGGATTTTATTACTCAAATTCGCAGGAATTGCCCTTCCACTTAGCTATGTTCTGACACAGATTTTTAATTTCCCAATCATCTCAATCTGGCTCTCAATCATTGCCGGTAATGTTATTGCATCGGGGATAGGATACATTTGGATTTCGAGAACAATGAATAAATTCCGCATAAAAGATGCACCGGTACATGCGCCTATACATTAACGTCATACTTTTATACGTATAGGCGTCCCCTATATATGTTTAACCGAGTAGTACATTTCGAAATTCATGCCGCGAATACAGAAAAAATCGCGAAATTTTATAGCGATGTTTTTCAGTGGGAGATAAAAAAATGGGAGAATCCGAATATGGAATATTGGATGATTATGACGGCTCCGGAAGGCAGCAAAGAACCAGGCATAAATGGCGGGATTGTGGGCCGGCAAGGAGCTGCTCCAAAGGGTGGCGAGCCGGTTACTTCGTTTGTTTCGACTATTCAAGTCGAGAATGTCGATGAACATATTACAAAAGTTATTGCAGCCGGGGGAAAAGTTACTGTACCCAAAATGGCAATTCCAGGCCTTGCCTGGCTGGCATACTGTACGGATCCAGAAGGAAATATTTTTGGTTTGTACGAAGAAAATTCGGATGCGGAGTAATCAAAAATATAATTCCCAACATGGCATACGACAAAAAAATTGCAGAACAAATTCGAGAAGTCTTACCCCCAACCACGCATATTGAAGAGCGCAAAATGTTTGGCGGCATAGCTTTTTTGCTGGACGGAAAGATGAGCGTCGGGGTGCTGAATGACGTACTTGTTGCACGTGTTGCGCCTGAAGATGCCGAAAAATTACTCAGCACCAAAGGCGTACGCCCGATGGACTTTACCGGCCGGCCCATGAAAGGATTTCTCTATGTAGAGCAAGAGGCAATCTCCACAAAAGCCGCATTAAAAAAATGGGTTGATCGCTCTCTATCATATACAAAATCACTCCCACAAAAGAAGAAAAAACGCTAGAATACCTACTGACTATGACAGACGATATGCGCGATAAAGATGATGCTTACTGGAGAGAAAAACTCTCGCCTGAGCAGTATCGTATTTTGAGGGAAGCCGGGACAGAACCGCCATTTTCGGGCAAACTTTACCAAAATAAAGAGAGTGGCAGCTACCGGTGCGGCGCCTGTAATGCCGAACTTTTTTCTTCCGATACAAAGTTCGATTCAGGCTCGGGCTGGCCAAGTTTTGCTAATCCTAAAAATGAAGAAAATATCGAACTACTCGAAGATACAAGCCACGGCATGGTTCGTACAGAAGTACGCTGCAGAAATTGCGGCTCTCATTTAGGACATGTTTTTGATGACGGACCGCAAGACAAGGGAGGCATGCGCTACTGCATTAACTCATGCGCTTTGCAATTTGAATCAAAGCAACAAGGATCGGTTGATGCAGAAGATAAATAGCGAGCGAGTGGCGGGCAATTGAAGAAGCAATTTCACTACCGCGTCCCGGTATATTGCCGGGCGCACGTTTCGCATACCACGCTCCACCAATCGCCACCCCGATTAAAAAAACTCCAAACCAAGGTGCTAACGGAAAATAATCAAGCGGCTGGCCCGACGCATCAATTTGTATGAGTGGCGCCAGCCAGGGCGTTGCCAAAATAATTGCTGCTCCTAAAAGCGCATTCCACATACTAAATCGCAACAGAGGCAGTGCCAAAACAATTGCCACCCCCATAAAGTGCAAAATTCCAAATACAACGGCACGCTCCGGAAAGAGTAAAGAAGTTACCAGTGTAATAATCATACCAAATGCAAAAATCTTTGCCGCATGAACAATGCGCGGCCTCAATCCACGCTCACTCGCTATTACCAGCGTAATGCCGGTGGTCACAATAAAAATTATCTGTACAAAAAGTGCCAGCCCCTGCCAAAAGGTCTGCTGCATATCAATCTCGATCACATCAAATAAATCCAAATCAAAGACAAGGTGGAAAATAATCATCGCGACAATCGCAAGCGCACGCAAAACATCAATTTCTACAAATCGTGTTCTCATAACACCATGATAGTGATTTAATGGGTATATGAAAATATATTTGGGCAGCGATCACGCAGGATTTGAACTGAAAGAATCGGTAAAACAATACTTAGAAGATAAAGGCCACGAAGTAATCGATATAGGAGCTCATACCAACGATTCGCAAGATGATTATCCGGATTTTATTATTCCAACTGCCGAAAAAGTCGCAGCCGATAGCAGTGCGCGCGGCATTGTCTTTGGCGGTTCCGGCCAAGGCGAGGCAATTGCAGCAAATAAAGTAAAAGGAGTTCGGGCGGCGCTCTATTACGGCGGCCCGACCGAGATCGTAACGCTCTCGCGCGAACACAATAATGCCAATATACTTTCACTCGGCGGCAGATTTGTAGATCCGGCGCAGGCGCAAAAAATAATTACTCTTTGGCTAGAAAGCCAAGGGCCTACCGAGGAGCGCCACAATCGCAGGCTGCAAAAAATATCTGATTATGAATCGATGCGATAATCCGTTATAGTAAGTATATTAATAACTCCAAAATAATATGTTAAGAACAAAAACATTCGGCCTCGCTTTCATTGTTGCAATATTTGTATTAAGCGGTTGCGGCGCACCTCAGCCAAGCGCTACTCAAAGTGGCGGACTTACCTTCGAAGGTTATACATTTGGACGAACTACAGCAGACGGGCAAATCGAGGCAACAGAAACAAATGTCTATAAACCCGGCGATCAGGTGCATCTTATCCTACAAAATGTCGGCCCATTTAAGGCAGACGACGAGGGGAAGCATCATTTAGAAATGGATCTTGAAATTGAAAATGATGCCGGCGAGATTATTTTCGAGCAAAAAAATATTTTGGAAGAAACCGGTATTACTCAGCTCGAGCAAGGTATTGCCGATACACCCTATGGCACATTCCATAGTAACGCCGCTCTTCCACTCGGCACCTATACTATGATGCTTACTGTCTACGACAAAGTTGGCGGTGGAGAAGTTTCACAAACGGCACCATTCATCTTTGAGTAAGCAACATGGCCCGATTTGAAAAAATTGTACTGATTGTTGCGGCAGTTATATTTTTATTTGTAGGTATTCAAGGAATTATCGATCCGCAAAAGCTCTTAGCGCCGCTTGCAATCTCACTTGAGAGTACCGATGCATTCAATGAGATGCGGGCTGTATATGGAGGGCTTCATTTAGGAATAAGTGGATTACTCTTCTGGATGGCAATAAAAAATAGCCATATGGGTATTATCATTTTGACGGTTATAATAACAGGCCTCTGTTTAGGCCGAATACTCAGTTTAATTGTCGATGGAAGACCAAATACTGCACTTGCCTGGCGCTTTACATATACCGAAGGAGCAGGTGCCTTAGCACTAAACATAATACTAGGACACAAGAAGATACGGGCCTTCGTCAATCGCTGATCTAAAGTTTTTTTTTGTCAAAATTTAGTTATCAGTTATACTAAAGCTCCTATTTTTAACCCCTTTTTGCTATGCAAAAAATTCTTCGCACACTCGGAATTACCTTGGGTGCCGCTCTACTTCTAGCCGCTTGCAGCCAAGCTCCCGTTGAGGATGTTGACGCTATGATGGAAGAGAAGGACGGCAGCGCTATGATGGAAAAGAAGGACGGTGAAGCTATGATGGAAGAGAAGGACGGCAGCGCTATGATGGAAAAGAAGGACGGTGAAGCTATGATGGAAGAGAAAGACGGTGAAGCTATGATGGAAGAAAAATAAGCCGTATTTCAGTATCCTCTAATGTTATTACTATGCGGAAGATTCTACTCGTACTCGGCATCGTTTCTGCACTTGCTGCATGCAATGTCGATGTACAACAATCCATGACCGAAAATGCGCCATCAGAAGATACGATGATGAAAGAAGTAACTGACAGCGAAAGAAAGATGATGATGAGCGATGAAATGCAATATATGTATGCAGGGAAGCTCAAAGATGTTTCTGGAGGCAATGCAGAAGGCATGGCACAAGCTACATTTGAAAATGGAGAATACAAATTGCTAGCTACATTCGACAATCTTCCTGCACTCGACTCAGGTTTTTTCTATGAAGGCTGGGTTGTGCGCAAATCGCCATTTCACTTTGTGAGCACTGGTCGCGTAGACAGAATCAATGGCGTCTATACAAATGTGTATAGCTCTGCTGACGATCTTACCGACCACACAATGTATGTGCTGACCCTCGAACCAGATGATGATGATCCGGCGCCAGCCGATCATATTGTTGAGGGAAACATGAAGCGACAGTAGTAGAGACAGAAAACAAGAATACAGGAAGCAGGAATTTAAGCGCCCCGCCGTTGGCGGGGCGCTTTTTCCTATAGCGCATCTCTATGCTATGCTGTTGCTGCAAAATATTCCTCAATCTTAATTTTCATGGACAATCTTAATATCGGTATCGCCTTTATAGCAGGTATCGTCTCGTTTCTTTCGCCTTGTGTGCTTCCCATTATCCCGGGATTCTTAACATATCTCGCCGGAACTTCCGTTGGCGAATCAACAGGCAAACGAATGCGCATCTTTTTAAATTCACTCTTCTTTGTTTTAGGATTTTCGGTAATTTTTGCACTGCTGGGAGTATTGTTAAATACCGTACTAGAGTCGGTCGCATACGAGGCACAAGCATGGCTGGCACGCATTGGGGGACTTATAATAATTTTCTTTGGTCTCTATCTCACCGGGCTCATTAAAATTAAATTCCTGGAACAAGAGCATAAAGTCGAAGTAAAAAAACGCTTCGGCTCACAATATCTCACCTCATTCTTTTTTGGTGCGGCATTTGCAGCCGGCTGGACCCCATGTGTCGGCGCAGTACTTGGTGCCATTTTAGGATTAGCGGCAACCTCCCCGGGCTCTGCATTCTCACTCTTGCTCAGTTACTCAATCGGGCTCGGCGTACCATTTCTCATCGTCGGGCTCTTTACCGCACAAGCATCTGCGTGGATTAAAGCATCGGTAAGCTGGCTCAAATATGTCCGCATGATTTTTGGTGTAATTTTAATCGTACTCGGCATCCTTGCCTTCACACAAAAATTAAGCCTCGTGGCTAATTTTGACTTTGTGAATAATCTCCTGCTCGATACGAGCGGGACTGAAGAATCACTATGAATGATACTGTACGAAAAATCCTTTTAGGAATTGTAATTATCGCGATCGGCGGAACGATTTTTTATGTTCAAAGTAAAAGCGCCGCACCAAAAGATGACGGTCTTTCTGATGAACAAGTTGTCGAGCTGGGTAATAGTGGCTCCAAGGCAAAAGATACAAAATATGAGCGGGCAAAAGAGCTCGTTGAACCGAATGGCTTTATTAATACCGATGGAATTACCCTTGGAGAGCTTGTCGGCAAAAAAGTTATTCTTGTCGATTTCTGGACGTATAGCTGCATCAACTGCCAACGTACAACTCCCTTTTTAAACAGCTGGTACGACAAATACCGCGATAAAGGGCTGGAAATTATCGGCGTGCATACCCCGGAATTCGACTTTGAAAAAAAATATGAAAATGTAGTGCGCGCTGTGGAGAAGTTTGAGATCGAGTATCCGGTGGTGCAAGATAACGACTATAAAACATGGCGTGCCTACAAAAACCGCTACTGGCCGCGCAAATATCTCATCGATATTGACGGCTTTATTGTCTACGACCACATTGGCGAAGGCGCGTACGAAGAGACCGAACGGAAAATACAGGAACTTCTAAAAGAGCGGATGACACGGCTGGGCGAGAGCGGAGATATAGAAATGGAGCTGACCGCAGAGCAGAAAAAATCAGGACAAGTTGGCAGCCCAGAAGTCTATTTTGGTGCGCTGCGAAATGAATTACTGACAAACGGCCGCCGCGGCCAAGTGGGCAAGCAGATTAACGAGGCCGTAGAAAATCCCGAAACCAACCGGCTCTATCTTGTTGGCGCATGGGATATCCAAGAAGAGTATGCGCAAAATGATTCTGAGCGTGCTAAAGTTGTTTTTCTCTATGGCGCGAGCAATGTTTTTACTGTGGCTGCGGGGGCAAACGGCAAAGAAGTTGTGGTTGAAGTGCTGCGCGATGGCAAGCCCATTCCGGAAGCGGTCGCGGGAGACGACATCTACTTTGAAAACGGCAAAAGCTACATGAAGGTGAGCGAAGAACAGCTGTATACCATCATCAAAGATCCGGAAGGCTTTGGCGCGCACATTCTCACGCTCATTCCGCAAACCCCGGGATTGCAAATGTTTACCTTTACGTTTGGGTAATTACATCTCTTCAGGTGCTTGAACTCCACCAAGGAGTCCCAAACCATTAGCCAAAACGATTTTGGTCGCTTTTACCAAATTCAGCCGCGCAGTGCGCTCCGGCTCTTCTGCCTGCAAAACGGGAACCTCGGCATAAAAAGCGCTAAATGCGCGGGCGACATCAAACAAATACGTCGCGATATAGTTCGGTGCAAAAAATTCTGCCGCGCGCGCCACCACCTCCGGGAATTTTGGAAGCAAGCGGGCGAGATTTAACGAAGCCGCCTCTTGGAGTTGTCCCGCACCGGTATCTGCAAATCCCGCATCCTCCTCTTCCGCCTTCCTCAAAATAGAACTCGCACGTGCATGTGCATACTGCAAATACGGTGCGCTATTACCGTCTAATGCCAGCACCTTATCCCACGTAAAGGTAACATTCGTAGTGCGGTTTTGGCTCAGCACAGCATACTTCAACGCACCAATACCAACCGCCTCCGCAACCGCGGTTTTTTGAGCATCGCTCAAATTCGGATTCTTCTCTTCAACAATTGCACGCGCGCGCTCAACCGCTTCGTCTATAACTTCTTCAAGCAAAATAATATTCCCCTTGCGCGTACTCATCTTTTTTTCCGGAAAACTCATACGGCCGAACTGCACATGTTCATTCCGGGCATCGGTAATACCAAGCATCTGCGCAACTTCGACAAGCTGCCGAAAATATAGTTCCTGCGCCACATCAACCACATTCACCATGACATCAGGATGCCACGTATCTTCCCAGTACTTAATGCGGGCTAAATCGCGGGTGGCGTAGAGCGTTGCACCATCGGCCTTGCGAATTATCGCCGGCGGCATAGATTCATCTTGTAATGGTGCAATTAATGCACCACGCTCACCTTCAACAAAGACTCCTTTTGCTATCCCTTCCTCAATAATCGGCTGCATCTTATCCTCATAAAAACTCTCTCCATGAATCACATCGAACTCAACATCCAAGCGTCTCCAAATTTTTTCGAACTCGGCCTTGCTCAAATCCACAACCCACTGCCAAAGCTCACGATTCTCAGCATCGCCCTCCTCTAATTTCTTAAATTCGGCGCGTCCTCTATCTTCCAAACTTGGATCCTTTTCCGCCTCATCGTGAAATTTAACATAGAGCTTAAGTAACTCCGGAATCGGATCTTTCTTCACCGCCGCCTCATCGCCCCACTCGCGATACGCATATATCAACTTTCCGAACTGCGTTCCCCAATCTCCCAAATAGTTATCACGCACCACCTTATATCCCGCTGCAGCAAAAATACGATTAAGCGAATTTCCAATAATCGTCGATAAAATATGGTGAATGCCCATGGGCTTTGCCACATTCGGATGCGAACTATCTGTTACCACAGTCTTGCCGGCAAAGACATCGCTCTCTCCAAAATGCTCGCCGGCCTGAATAATTTCGCGCAAAAAATCATTCAAAAATTGAGGCGCAAGATAAAAATTCAAAAAACCCGGCCCGGCAATCTCTATTTTTTCCAGCCAGTCGGGCTTTTGAATTGCAGCTAAAAGCTTCTGAGCATTTTCGCGAGGATTGCCGCCAAGCTTTAAAGCAATTGGACAGGCGTAATCGCCATGGATCGCTTCAGTGGGATAATCAATAGGAATCTCACTGCCAACTTTATCTGGAAATTCTTGGCGAAGTGCCTCACCTATCAAATGTTCAATCTGATTTTTAATAATTTTCATATGCTGAAAAGCATTGTAGCAGATAATATTCCTAACCATAACTACACAGAACATAAAGATTCACGCAATACCACCTGGTTGAGCATCTTTCTCAAAAGAAGATATAATGGTTTGATATACATTAATTCCCCAACATGAAAAAATATTTATCATATCTTGTTCTTACCGCACTCGCTACGACGCTTTTTACAAGCAGCACCGCTCTGTATGCACAAGATGCTGGTACTGATGCGCTCGAGCCTTCGGACGTCGATAATGTGCGCCTCATTGAAGGTGACGGACAGATAAGGGTTATGTGGGACGCCGCCCAAGATAACGTAGGCGTTACCGCATATAAAATCTACCGTGGAACACAATCTGTACAAAATCCAGAAGATATCTACAATCTTCCCGTTATTACCACCAGCAATGTTACGGAGTATGTCGTCGATAATCTCACCAATGGAACTACCTACTACTTTGCAGTAACAGCCGTTGATGCTGCAGGCAATGAGAGTTTAAACTATTCACTCGAAGCCGAAGGGACGCCTCAAATAAACGGTCAGCGGGATGCATCAATTGAAGATAATGGAAGAGCACCCGAAGTAAAAAATGTTCGTGCCGAAGATGGCCTCACAGTTTTGATAGAATTTTCTGAACCAGTTTGGCTGCCCCAAGAGAATCCCGAAAGTGCTTTTCAAATCCGCAATAGTGCGGATGATTCGCAGCTCGCTGTTGAACGGGCAGAAATCTACGCGGATGATGAAACTGGTGCAACCGTTATGCTCATGACCTCACCACAACAAGAGGGAGCAGAATATGAATTGACGGTCGGTATTGAAATCCAAGACTATTACGATAATCCACTCATTAGTGGAACGGCAGATACTGGAGTATTTACCGGCGCCGCAGTGCCAGAACCGGATACTGCTCCGCCGCCATCGAATTCTGGCAACAATGCAGATACCGATGGCCCGCGCATTACATCTGCAGTAGCGGATTTCAATGACCGCATTACGGTATATTTTGATGAGCCGGTTGTAATACCGCCAAACGCAACCGAAGAGGTATTTATCTTTCCTCGCGATCGCGGAGATCAAGAACTCATGGTAAAAAATGTAAGCGCGAGCGTCGACGGAAAGATCGTCTTTGTAACAACAGAAGCTCAGCGCGCGGTTGACTATGACATCCGTCTCGAAAACTTTAAAGATATTGCAGGCAATCTCATCGATGTAAATGCTAATGCATGGACGGTAGCTGGAAATGCACCGACAACATTACAGGACCTTATTCCGCCGGAAGATGTGACAAATTTAGTGGCAAAATTAAAAGAAGCCGAGGAAAATGTCGTTGAATTAAGCTGGGATCATTCAGTAAACAGCGCGGGTGATCTTGCCGACTATCTGCTGTATCAAGGTGAAGGCGAAGATGCACGTGTTTTTGGTCCAAGCGTATCGGTTGGCTCTGCATCCGACAAAGTAGAGGTGCGGGATTTGGAGCCAGGCAACTGGTATAGCTTTCGTCTGAGCGCAACCGATCTAACCGGCAATGAGAGTGACGGCGCCTTTGCAAATTTCTACCTTCCGGAAACCGGGCCAGGTATGGCCGCAGCAGGTTTAACGGCACTGATGATGGGCTGGGCGAGACGCAGAAAGAAGCGACAACAATAATTTTTGAGAGGCCCTGCTCGGTTACGCCGAACAGGGCCTTTTGCGAGCGCGAACGTTTCGCGTTCATCTTTTGTTCATCTCAATATGCTATACAAGCCGTTATGCGTGAAAAATTTGCTGCTTTTTTGCTTATCGTTGCGAGCTCATTTGCCTATTTTATTTGGGAGGCACAGCCGGATGGCTTGCTACATATCTATATTTTGAATGTTGGCCAGGGCGATGCCATTTTAATTCGCACACCGAATGGCACAAATATTTTAAATGATGGCAGTGCCGGCTCATCAATAATGCAAGAGCTTGGCGCAGTACTTCCCTACTTTGACCGCACTATTGATTATGCAATCTTAAGCCATCCGGACCGCGACCATATAGAAGGATTAATTCATGTTGCACGGCGAGTGAAGATCGAAAAATTTTATATGAACGGCGCAGTGCGCGATAATTTTTTAGTGCGCGGGTTACTGAGCGCAATTCGTGAATATGATATTCCAATCATTCTTGCGGACGATTCAAAAGATATTCTACTGGATGACGGCGTAAAGCTCGATCTTCTCTATCCTTTCAAACTGCCACTCAATCAGAAAGATGCACTCAACAATACCTCGATTGTTTTCATGCTGGAATATGGAGAGACACGTGCGCTCTTTACCGGCGACATTGAAAAAGAGACTGAAAGCGAGATTGTTGCAGCTGGAGTTGATATTCGTGCTGATATTTTAAAAGTTGCACATCATGGGAGCCGCTCAAGTTCAATCCAACCAATGTTAGATAAAATCCAGCCCAAAATCGCACTGATATCGGCCGGCCGCGACAATAAATTTGGCCACCCACATCCAGAAGTTTTAGAGCGATTTACAAAGATGGGAGTAGCAATACACCGTACCGACATCAATGGACGCATCGAAATTATTGTGTCTCCAACTGATTATACAATCAAGTAAAATCAATTAGAGAGAAGCTTCAAGCGATCGTGCAAGACGGAATACTTGGCACTAAAAATCCTTTCCTATATTTTTAGGAAACAGAAATCGCGTTCATAAATTTGTCCGATTTTTGTCATCGTTTTGTAATCTCACTCTGCTATAGATAAGAGCTGTATTTATAACTCTCATCCTATGGCAACTCCCAATTTTGCACTCCAAGAAGACCTCCTAATGCTTCAAAGTTCTCTACAAAAAGCTAAAAAAGAATCCTTCGACAATATCGAATTAGTTGCGAGACTCTGTAATAAAATTGAAAAAGAACAAATTGCACAAGCCGGACAATTGCGACGAATGGAAAGAAGACAAGAAGCGATTCTTGCTCAAGTTGAACTTAATGCTCATGCAATAGGCATCTTGCAAGAACGTATGGATCGCATTGAGGAACGTATGGATCGCATTGAGAAAGTACTGCTACTTATCTGCAAGAAGCTTGAAATTCCAATCAATTAATTCTCACGCACAATATCTGCACCGAGGGCGCGCAACTTTTCTTCAAATTTCTCGTATCCCCTATCGATATAAGCAATATCGGTTACTTTGGTTGTACCGTTTGCAACGAGCCCGGCCAAAACCATTGCCGCACCAGCGCGCAAATCCCAGCTCTTCACTTCTTTGCCTTTCAATTTTTTAGGACCGGTAACCACTGCTTGATGCGGATTGAGCACCTTGATTTTTGCACCCATTTTTTCCAGCTCACCAAAATATTTAAAGCGCCCTTCAAAGAGCGTTTCATGAATAAGCGAATCGCCTGCAGCCTGTGTCAGCAAAATACAAAATGGCGGCTGCAAATCGGTCGGAAAACCGGGGAAAACATTTGTCTGGAGACGGCGCGCAGCTTCTAATTTCTTATACGGCTTTACGGTGATACTGCTCTTTGTCCGGACTATCGGTACCCCCATATCGCGCATTAAATAAACAAAAGCATCCAGGTCATCGGCAACAATATTTGTAATTGTAACAGTTCCGCGCGTAAGTGCACCCGCGAGCAAGAGAGTTCCAGCTTCGAGATAATCTCCGGTAACCGCGTGCTGACCGCCGTGCAATTTTTTGCCGCCAAAAATTGTGAGACGGTGAGTTCCAATCCCCTCTATCTTAGCACCAAGTGCAACCAAAAAATCACAGAGGTCGCGCACGTGCGGCTCGGTTGCCGCAAGGTGCAACATTGTTTTACCGGGCGCAGCTACTGCTGCCATAATCGCATTTTCTGTGGCGGTCACGCTAAATTCCGGCATGGTCATATGTGTTGCAGAAAACTTTCCGGAAAAAGCGAGTGAATCAGCTTTATTTTTCTGCTTGGCGCCAAAGGTTTCTAAAACAGACACATGTGAGTAAGCCGAACGCTTGCCCAAAACGCAGCCGCCGGGATAGGGCAAATCAACCTTGCCGCAACGTGCTAAGAGCGGCGCAAGCAACAAAATCGATGCACGCATCTTCATACATAAATCGCGCGGCAATCTAGAAACATCTATTTGCTTTGTTTGAATCCGAACCACATTACGGTGAAATTCCAACTCGCTTCCTAGTGAACGAAGAATCGAAAGCATGGTATGCACATCTCCAATATTTGGCACATTTCGAATCTCACATGGACGATCCGTTAAAAGTGAAGCCGCCAAAATAGGCAGTGCAGCATTCTTGGAACCGCTAATGCGCACCGTACCATTGAGCTTCTTGCCACCTTGAATAATCAATTGGGCCATTGAGTCTGTAGTATAGCGCGCGGCAACGAACTTGTCGAAGCTATAAAATGGGCTACACTAAGACCTATGGAGAAGATTACCAAAAAAGAGATACGTGCTATTTTGCCAAAACGTCACACCGAGTCGCATAAAGGTCAAAATGGTCGCGTACTCATTATTGGGGGTTCAATCGACTATTACGGCGCACCGATTCTTGCCGGACTCGCCGCGCTCGGAGGTGGAGCCGATCTTGTACATCTCCTGGTTCCGGAATGCAATTTCGAGATATCACGAAGCTATTATCCTGATTTTATTGTGCACAAATATGCCGGAAACTTCTTGAATAGCCGTGCACTTGATACTGCATTAAAAATAACAGAAAAGTGTGATTCCACACTGCTGGGACCCGGCCTTGGAGATCATGAAGAAACGATACGTACTGTCGCTCAAATTGTTGAGCGCTCTCAGCGTCCGGCTGTTTTAGATGCTGATGCTATAGCGGCTTTGATAATTATGCAGCAAAAGCGGGAGCTCAATATCACCATTACTCCGCATCGCGGTGAATTTCAAAAATTAACCGGAACAGTGCTCAACACCGATATAGAGATTGGAGCAAAAGCGGTGAGCTCTTATGCTAATGATTCAGGAATAACCATCCTGCTTAAAGGTCCAACCGACATTGTTGCAGGCGCAAATGGCAACACCTCAATCAATACAACAGGCAATGCCGGATTAACCGTCGGTGGAACAGGCGATACTCTTGCAGGATTAATCGCAAGTTTGCTCGCACAAAAAATAGCTGCATTTGAAGCGTGTGAAATTGCAGCATTCATCCTCGGCACAGCCGGCGACACTCTTTATAAGCAAAAAGGATTCGGCTTTACGGCAACGGATGTAGCCCTAGAAATTCCGTACACCACTGCAAAACTATGATTGAATTTAAAATATTTGCTCCATATACAGAGCGGCTCCGGCATCGCGTCTTTGGGCGTACAACAGACATCGATAACCGCAATGAAATTGGAAAAGGGCTCGGAAGCGCACATCCTGCAATATCATTTGAAAACCAGCTGCACAGCGCAATCGTACATATTGTTGAAAATCAAGGCATTCCGCTTGGTGGTGATGCATTGATTACTCAACTACCAAATATTCCCATTGCAATAAGGATTGCGGACTGCGCAAGCATACTCTTATATGACCCCGTAACTCACACGGCAGCCAATATCCATGCCGGCTGGAGAGGCATGGTAAAGAGAATTATTGCAGCAACTGCAGAGCGCATGCACACCAGATTCAATATCCAGCCCAACAATCTTCTCGCCGCAATCAGTCCCATGGTTGGCAACTGCTGCAGCTCTTTTAGTGATCCATATACAGAGCTGCCGCAACACATGCATCCGTTTATTCGCGAAAATAATATTGTAGATTTATGGGCAGTAGTGGAGTGGCAGCTGCGCGAGCAAGGCATCGAACAAATTGAAAATCCGCGCATCTGCACCTCATGCGATCATGATACTAATAAATTGTTCTGGTCACACCGGCGAGACAAAAATTGCGGGCGCTTTGGTACGGCCATTATGCTGCGATAGAACGGACGTTCGACAAAAACAAGCTATTCAAACCACCGCACGATCTCACTGCTCGCCACTCTCTTTTGCCGCATAATGATACTGCGGCGTTTGCGCGCCTGGGCATACTTTTTCAAAAAATCTTTAAATGCGGCGAATAAAAAGCGTTCGCGCAAAATTATCCATCCGGTCATCAAAAACTCCTTCCACAAAATATGCAGTGCATGACGCAAAAAAAGTCCCGTCAATTCATTTTTAACACGCATCAAACGTTCATTTGTATACGAGAGCGAACGCTGAAATTCAGATAAGCCGCCCCGCTTTTTCGCAACCTCCATCGCACCACGCCGCAATACGGCACCTGTCCCGCGCCCATGATATCCAATCGCCTCAGGATCGTAAAAACAGAGCCAGCCAAATAAGCGCAAACGCCAGCTCAAATCCACATCCTCTTTATACATAAAAAAAGATTCATCAAAGTACTCTCCATCAATCAGCACATCTTCCAAAGCTTCGCGCCTATAGAGCGGACAAGCACCGGTAACTCCAAAAACTTCACCAGCCCGCTCATACTGGCCAATATCTTCTTCTCCCTGTCCCCTGTCGACACAGCGGCGATTTTTAAACATCTGCAAACCTGCCGAATCAATAAATCCGGTTGCCTCGTTTTTTTCAAAATCCCACTGCAATAGCTTCCCCTGCATTGCACCGATATCTTTTGCATATGACATACGCGCCAATAATTTCTGGGCATAATCCGGCGACAATCGAATATCAGGATTCAGCAACATCACATACTCACCACGTGTTGCACGGATTGCATCATTCGCACCACCCGCATATCCACGGTTCTCACTATTGGCAATCACGCACACATTCGAAAAATGCTCACGCACAAATTCAACAGAGCCATCGCCCGATGCATTATCCAAAACAACTATCTCATGCTCCACATTTTCCAGCGCCATGAGTGACTCAATACAACCACCCAACAAATTTTTACTTCTATAATTAATGATGACGCAACTCAACATACGATCTTATTGTGCCCTTAAACAAGCGGTTTGCCAATGCTCGCTTTTTTAGGTATATTGCTGCCTGTTATGCAAAATTTTCTCTTCACTTCTGAATCAGTTACCGAAGGCCATCCCGATAAAATCTGCGATCAAGCTTCGGACGCAATTCTTGATGCGATTCTTACAAAAGATAAAAACGCACGCGTTGCCGTAGAGTGCTTAACAACAACCGGCATGATGTTGGTAGCCGGAGAAATTTCGACAAAAACATACGTAGATATTCCACAAATTGTGCGAGATACCATAAAAGAGATCGGCTATACCGATCCGGAATATGGTTTGGATTGTTACGATTGTGCAGTACTCAATACCGTCCATGAACAGAGTCAAAATATTGCAGTTGGAGTAAATGAAAGTAAAGACCGCGAGCAAGGCGCAGGCGACCAAGGCTTAATGTTCGGCTTTGCGTGCAATGAAACACCTGAGCTCATGCCTCTGCCAATTATGCTCGCACATAAATTGACCATGCGGCTCTCTGAAGTGCGCAAAAAAAAGATTCTTCCCTGGGTACGGCCTGACGGAAAATCACAAGTTACGGTTGAGTACAAAGACGGCAAACCGCACCGGATAGATGCGGTTGTTATTGCAGTCCATCATAATCCCGAGACTAAACCTGCAAAGGTACGCAAAGATATTATCGAGCATGTCATCAACCCGATCTGTAAAAAAATGATCGACGACCGCACAAAAATCTTTGTAAATGAAACTGGAATTTTTGTAGTCGGCGGACCAGAAGCAGATACCGGTCTCACCGGACGTAAAATTATTGTAGATACCTATGGCGGATATGCACCGCATGGAGGTGGATGTTTTAGCGGAAAAGATCCCTCAAAGGTTGACCGATCCGCGACATATGCCGCGCGCTACATTGCAAAGAACATAGTTGCCGCAGGATTAGCAGATAAATGCCAGGTGCAACTTGCATACTCAATCGGTGTTGCCGAACCCGTCTCAATCTCGATTAACTTTTTCGATACCGGACGCGTCGCAGAAGAAGCTGTTGCAAAAGCCGTGCCCAAAATCTTCCCGGTAAAACCGGCCGATATCATCCAAAAACTCAAACTCAAGCGTCCTATCTACAAAAAGACCGCGGCCTACGGGCATTTCGGCCGCAATGACAAAGATTTCACCTGGGAACATACGGATAAAGCGGCAGTACTTAAAAAGCTCTTTCCGAGCAATGCATAATTTTTTTCAAAATGCACTACGCTGTAAAGGATATTAAACTTGCCTCTCAAGGCGCAAAAAAGATCGAATTTGCCGAAGCGCATATGGGTGCACTCTTAGAGGTGCGAAAACGCTTTGCCAAACAAAAACCGTTCAAAGGCCTCACCATTGGCATGGCGCTCCACGTAACCAAAGAGACCGGAGTGCTTGTAGAAACACTCATTGCCGGCGGAGCAAAGGTTGTTATTGCGAGCTGCAATCCTCTCTCTACACAAGATGATGTTGCCGCATATCTTGCAAAAAAAGGAATCCCGACCTACGCATACAAAGGCGAAACCAAAGCCGACTACTATAAATTTATCCGCGCAGTTATCGATCATAAACCTCACATTACCATCGATGACGGCTGCGATCTTGTGAGCGAAATACATCTAAAGCATGCACAGCTCATACCGAATATTCTCGGAGGCTGCGAAGAGACCACAACCGGTATCAATCGTCTTATTGCCATGGAGGCGGATAATGCTCTTAAATATCCAATGGTTGCAGTAAACAGCAACCAAACAAAACATCTTTTCGATAACTTTTACGGCACCGGGCAATCAACCATCGATGGTATTCTTCGCGCAACAAATATTCTCTTTGCAGGAAAAACTGTAGTAGTTGCCGGATACGGTTACTGCGGCCGCGGTGTTGCACTGCGAGCGCGAGGGATGGGTGCGAAAGTTATCGTAACTGAGATCGATGCAGTACGGGCACTCCAAGCGGCAATGGACGGCTATCAGGTAATGCCGATGCTCCAAGCAGCAAAGCATGGCGACATTTTTGTAACTGCAACCGGTGGCAAACACATTATCGACATACCGCACATGAAGCAGATGAAAAATGGTGCCATTCTCAGCAACTGTGGCCACTTTAACTGCGAGATTAATGCAGAAGGCCTTGCAAAACTTTCAACAAAAAAGAAAGAGGTTCGTCCGCACACTGTCGAATACACACTTAAAAGCTCGCGCAAAATCTATCTTCTTAGTGACGGCCGGCTCGTTAATCTTGCAGCAGCAGAAGGACATCCCTCAGAAGTAATGTCACTCTCCTTTTGCGGCCAAGCTCTTGCCTGCGAATGGATTGTAAAGAATGCGAAAACGCTCGAACCTAAGGTATACGAGCTTCCTAAAAATGTTGATGCCGAAATTGCGACTCTGCAACTCCGCCATATGGGTATCAAAATCGATACAGCAACCAAGGAGCAAAAGAAATATGCCGAAAGCTGGCGTGAAGGAACGTAAGAATAGTGTATAATCATCGAGCTTATGCACAGACACGAACGCATTCTCTTTAAACTCGGACGCTTCTTTATTTACCTTGCCATCGCCTCGCCGTTGGTTTGGTACATCAAGATGCTCTTTCCGTATCAGGCGCCGCAAATCTATCTTTTTCAACTTGCAACTATAGCGGCAACTATCGCCTATCTCTTTCTGAATATTCTCAATCCACAGTACCGTCCACGCTGGAATCTTCTTATTGGAGCAACCACCTTGTATCTTGTAATACAAGGCCTTACGCTCATCGGCTCAATTGCACCGCTTAACAGCTTTATCGGCTCAGCTGATCGTATGCTTGGTGTCTTTAATTTGCTGCACTACTATCTTTTCTTCATGACTCTTGTGGGATTATTCCGCAGCAAAGATGATGTGAAACGCATTATTGGCTTCACCCTTATCATCGCAACACTTGCAAGCTTCCGCTATCTTGTAACAATTTTCGATCTTTTTAATCATAATATCGATATTCGCTTTGAATCAGTCCGAGTCCCTTTTGGCAATTCGAGCTTTTTCGGTAACTATTTAGCAGTTCTCATGCCTCTTGCGTTCTGGCTTCTATTGCAATCTAAAAAACGTACGACACGACTTTGGATTATCGGATATATACTCCTGCAAAGTATTGTAGTGCTGCGCCTGGGCAGCCGTGCAGCGCTTCTTGGCATACTCGTTGCATCAGCTCTCTATATCGCGCCGTTTGCGCTAAAAAACCGCAGAGTGCGGCTTGCAAGTTTAGGAGCCGCTGCACTCATTGGTATACTCGCAGCAACACTCATTATCAATCGCGACACCCACTTTGTTGAAAGCCGGCCTATTCTCTATAAATTTGCTAATACAACTTTTAATGACGATAGCAATTCTACCCGCATCGTCTTAGCACGCGTTGGATGGAATGCATTCAAAGAGCGTCCCCTCTTCGGTTGGGGTCACGAAAATATTGGCTTCGCTTTTGAAAAACATTACGATCCGCAGTTCCCAACAGAACAAAATGCCGAAGTCTGGACCGATCGTATTCATAATAACTTTCTTCATATTCTCGCAGTGTCTGGCATTGTAGGACTTGCCGGATATCTTATCCTTCTCGCCGCGTTCTGCTATGCAGTCAGAAAAGTTTGGTTACACAAGGAAACGCGCGAGTTCGCTTTTTTGATGGGAATATTCTTTATTGTTTATCTTATCCAAGTTTTTTTCAGCTTTGATTCCTCGGGAACTCTCCTGCCTTTCTATATGGCACTTGGGCTTCTTGGCATTTATTACGCGCATCTCGTGCCGCAATCGGCAAAAAAAACAAAGCCCATTTTCACCAACAGTCTCGCTATCGGCACACTTGCAGTTACAACGTTTTTCTTCACGATTCAACCGATTAAGGCAAGTTATCATGGCGGGAACTCTCTCTTTTTTCTCCCCTATCACTATGAACCTTTTATTCAAGAAATAGAAGCTTTAGAAGCGAGCATTCCCGACTATCTCCCTATCAAAGCTGGATTTTACTCGGTAATCGCAGCCGATGCGCATGCAGCTGCTCAAATAACAAGGCAACATCCGAGAATTGTGAAATTTGAGAACTTTTTAATACCACACATGTTCGATATCAGCTCAAAACATCAGACGGATATTCGGTTACAACACAGGATAGGTGTCATTCTTAAAGACCGGGCATTCCGCAACAACATTGAGGCAGAGCCGGTTATTAAATACTGGGAGGCCTTCCTTCCCCTCTCTCCAAATAGACAATATGTACTTATCCATCTTGCTGAACTCAATTCGAAGTTTGGAGATGTAGATCTTGCGCTAGGTATCACTGATAAACTTATAGCATTGCAACCGGAACTTTCTGCACCGCATTGGTTAAAAGGCCAAATTCTGTTTAATCACGGGCGCACCGATGAAGCACGGCAATCATTTTTAGCTGCATTAAAAATGGGCTACAACATTGAAATTTTTAATAGGGAAAATGTGATTGTGGCAAATCTGCTCAGTGAAGTGAGTGAAGGCCTCCCCTATGCAATCCGCATCTATCAAACTGCTATTGGAGCAGAGCCCGAAAATGCAAATTATTGGGCAAATCTAGCTTTTCTATATGGAAAAGACGGCCAGCTCCAACTTGCACGAACTCATGCACTTCGCGCCCGCGAACTGGACCCTGAACATGCGGAAGATATCGACGCATTCCTGCAACAGCTTGATTCCAGGAAGATTGACACAAAATAGGTTAATGACGTAGGATATATGTCCTATGAAATTAAACGACGTGCCAAGATACAGGTTAAACAGGGAACGAAGCGCTCTTATTCAAGCCCGGCCTAGAATTTCATATGCAAGACACGCCATTGCAGGGGCAGTTTTTGTTGCATTACATGCCTGCTCGGCCATAATTCCCTCTCGTAATGAATATTGCGTTGAGGGCTCAAAAAAGTACCCTGCATGCGTCAGCAACGGTGACGGCGGTAAAGGAGATATGCCAGACATCACACCAATTGAGCCCGAAGTAGGAGTAGATGCCAGCAGAGCAGATAGTGGCGCCCAAATGGAAGCTGGGGTTTTAGATACTGGAGGCATTTTGGATAGCGGAATTGGTGACATACCCGATGCACAGGATTCAGTCGACAGCGGGGAGTGTATTTCAGGTACTACAGAGATGTGCATAACATCATGTGGTGAGCGCAGCAGGCGTGAGTGCATAGATGCACAGTGGGCAAGCTGCCTACCCGGCGACCGCGATAGAGATACGATAAATGATTGCGAAGATAACTGCCCAGATACACCGAATACCGACCAGCAAGATGCACCGCTCAACGGGCGGCCGGGCGATGCATGCGATCCTGAAGTGCTCAATGCTGCATGCGAAAATACCGTCACACTGCCCAATATTACACTCGAGAATATAATCGCTCCGCGAATAGAGTTACGACTTGATGACTGCGGCAATGTTTTTGCTGATCCAAATGATGGCATACATGCTCCGGACTTCTGGCACAATATCCCGCCATTTCAAGCCGGAACACAGCGTTTCGTCCGATTTATAGCCACCCAAGGAGCAATCATCAGGGTTTGTGCCGGCACCACAGATATGGATGCTGCCAGAATTAACCGAATAGGAAGATGTAGAACCTTTAGGGTGGAGTAAAGATGACTAGACCGCAAGCAGTCCCGTCTACTCAATGACTACTCGGATTGTTTTGCATTTTTCGCATCCAAAATTCCGACTAGCCAATAGGCGAGCTCTTTTCTATTTGGATACCATCGCAGACTAGCCGGATCATCGACAAGTTGCTGCTCGCTAACTTCGAGTCCGGCAAGCTTGAGCATAATTAAAAATGCATCGCTCCTGCGAATTCTATCGCTCGCCCTCACGCTGGGATCAATGAGTCCATCGATCTTCTT
This sequence comes from Candidatus Peregrinibacteria bacterium CG11_big_fil_rev_8_21_14_0_20_46_8, assembly GCA_002796025.1. Taxonomy (GTDB): domain Bacteria; phylum Patescibacteriota; class Gracilibacteria; order UBA1369; family UM-FILTER-53-11; genus 21-14-0-20-46-8. Next base: position 26,266 of record PCVQ01000003.1, on the reverse strand, counting down.
CATAGCAAAATAGTAGGCATTCAATGAATTACCCGGAATTTCGACGCCTAAAGCCGGGCCAATAATGTCTGCAAATTCACCGTACTTTAGGTGCCGCACCAGACGTAAACTGCCGCGATAGTTCGGTGTAATGAATCCTTTTTGCACAAGATATACGACCTCGCGGACATGCTCCGAGTCGGGCTGTATACCCGTTGTAGTAGCAACCACATCTGCAATATCGGCATCTGTTACCGAATCGCGCAACAAAAGCGGCTCATCTTGGGAAGGCGGAGCTTCTTGGGCGGGCTCCTCTTCGGCAGGCGGCTCTTCCACTGTTGGCTCTTCCACGGCCGGCTCCTCCTCCGAGGCCAGCAATGTTACCATCCGCCCCGCAGAGATATTACTATTATAATCGAGTGTCTGTACCTTATATGTAACCGTCTCACCAAGCGTAACAGCACTGTCTTCATATTGAGTATCCAATCGGCTTAATGTCGAGGAGCTCTCCCCTTTCGTCAGCACAATTTGCTGCAAATCGTAATCGAGTGGATTTTTCCAGCTCACAAGAACTTTCCCATCTGCAAAAGTAGCTGCCAAATCATCGACCTCAAATGGTGCCGTACGGTCGGTGCGGCGCGTCTCTTGATCGATTAAAAATCCATTAACACCTTTTACATCGGACTCACCGTCACCATTGGTATCGATATAAAAATCCTGATAACTCGTGCCCTGATCGTAAACACGCAAGACAAGCCCCTCTATTACAAGTTTTTCTCCTGAGAGATAATCACGTTCCGCCGGAATAATAACGCGCTTTTGGTCGGCGCTATACGATATACTGCGCAATACTCCATCTATACTTACCTGCTCGACCGTTTTATCCCACAGTACCTGCACATCCCTTGGAAGAATAATCGCGACACCATGTTGCTGTGTAATGCCACTATCTTGTTCAGAAGTAATAGTGATTTTCGGCAATGTCACCGGGTCTTCATTCAAATAAATATTGACCCAATTATCCATAAAAAAACTAGCCTCTCCAGCAGCTACAGCAAGCGGAATACTAGGAAGAACAAACAAAGCAACAACAAAAATCCGTATAAGACCGATTTTAAAGCGCTGAACGTACATATAAGTATTGATTATTGAGCTGCCTGCTCGAAGTAATATTCCAACTCTTCATCCCGTCCGCCAGTCTCACTCTGATACTGCTGATACACTTCGCGCGCTTTTTCAATATTACCAAGGCGATAGTAGTTCCAGGCAATATCTAAACGAAATTGATAAAGCTCAAACACATCAATAAGCTTTTGATAATTCTCGATCGCTTTTCGCGGCCGCCCAACTTTCTCATATAGCTTCGCGAGATTATTCCATGCCGCAGAACTATTTTCGTAATAATCAAAAAGAGATTGCAGCGTTTTAATTGCTGCACCGTACTGACCTAAATACTCTTGGTAGCGCGCCTTCTCAATAAAGTAATCGGGATTAGGCTGCTCCCCTGCCGGTGTACTATCAATCTTCTCGTCCCACTCTTCAACCCTTTGTTCAAATGTTTGACGCTGCTCAGGCGTTATATCAACGTCCACAGTATATTTTGCCTGCTGTTTCCATAGACCTATTCCAATTCCTGACAGCACAACAAACAAAACAATAATCGCAGCGTAATTCTTTTTTTGCATGCGCAAAGTATAGCATGCAGCCTCTTTTGTGAAAATATCTCATACAACAAAGAGCCCCCTTACGAATGTAAGGGGGCTCTTTTACCTGCCATCCCGATTTGATCGGAACAGAGATTGTAAGCAAGAACTAGAAGCTCAAGCTAACGCTCTGTGTAGGCAAGCTGTTGATGTCGGTACCGTTTGTCCAGTCTGTTGTACTTGTTGTGTGTGGCACAGCAGAGTTATCAGACCAGATGAAGTTCCAACCAGAGGTGTACACTTCTGCATTGTTTGCAGTAGTGATTGAACCCTCGTTCAACATTGCGTCGAGCGTGACGTTATCGTCATGCGCAGCATTGAAGGTATTTGCAGATGCACCACTTCGTTCTGTATCGAAGTAGAGTGTTGGGCCAGTAGTTGTCCAACGAACATCTGAAGTAACAAGAGCATCATCTGTTGGAGCAGCACCAGTAGCAGCAGTGACAGGGATAGCCAAGTCAGCAGCAGCTGTATAGTTACCGTCACCGTTGATATCGAAGTAGATACCATCGTTACCGTTTCCACCAGCATCAACATCATCTGTTGTGTGGCGGAGAGCACCAGCTACGATTGCACCGCTTGTAAGCGATGAAGTGCCAGTACCTTGTACGGCGATAACTGGATCTGCAGTTGCAGTTACACCACTCCAAACTGTAGAACTTACTGATCCCATACCTTGACCAGTTGTATCGAGGACGACACAACCAGAAGTGTTGGTATTAGCACAGTTCGTTGAATCAGCGTAAATCCAGTACCAAACAGTACGTGTACCGTTGATAGATGCAGCAACTGTTTCTGGATTAGAACCGGTGAAGGTTCGGAGACCAGCTACACCACTTGTCGGAGCGTTGAAGGTTGCCGTGTCGTCTGCGATGAAGGTCGAGAGACTCTCATTTGCAGCCGCAGCAGAAACCGTAGCGCGGACAATGTAGGTATTGGTTGTACCAGAAACGTTTTCTTGATCGGTCGCTGCCTTATCCCAAGTTACGTAGATGGTGTCAGTTGTTGTGGCACCTGCAGTTGAGAGGTCACTTCCACCAGACTTCAAGTTTTGACCTTGACGGTTGCGGATAGATACATCAGTTGTGATGTCTCCTTCTGAACCGCTGCCGATCTTACGGAAGAAGCCAAGTGAATTAACAGTCATATCGCTTGCATCGTACTCAAACGCAAGACGCTTGAGCGATACGGTCTTACCAGCATCAGCAGCAACCGTAATTGCAGCGATGTCGTTTTGACCATTGTTCAATTTCGTACCAGCTGTCGAAAGCTTAGCAACTGTAGGAGCAGCCTTGCGGAGAGTCATTGTCTTGACTGTGCTTGAGCTGCTGTACGTTGAAAGGTTTGCAACTGTGCGCTGTTCACTTGAACCTTCACCCAATGCTTCAAATGCATTGTTTGCAGTACCGCTTTGCTCATTAAGACCGAGACGGATAGTATCACCTGATACTGCGCCGTTCTCAACCGTGTTGAGATCACCAATGACAGTCACAAATGCGCTGCCATCTTTAGGTACATAGAGTTCAAGATTGGTGAACGAAGCCTTACCAGAAGCAAGGTCAGCGTACACCGTAGTTGAAGTGCCGTCTTTCTTGGTGTAAGTAAGACCAACACGTTTTAATGCACGAGCATATGTTGTTTCTGGAGTATCGGTGAAGCTGCTGTCCTCATCCATAACAATGTCTAACTTCTTAACAGTAAATGCCTCATTCTGTGCAGAATACTTGTACTTCGCAAAAGTTTGCGCAGTTGCACCTGCAATCAATACAGACGCATTTGGATTACCTTCAGAAGCACCAGTAAGCGTACCAGCAGTAGCAATAGTCTTCGTTACAGAGAGCGAAGAACCAAGGCCGTTGATAGTACCGCTTGGATTAACGGTATTGCCGTCTTTATCCTGTGCTTCAACATCACTTGCAGAGATAACATCTGCTGCAAGGTAACGAGTTGCAGAAACGCTTGAGCGCAAATCTGCCTTCACTACCCATTTCTCGCTAACAGATTGAGCAATATCATAGGTAGCAACAGTAGCACCGTCTACAAGGAAGTCATTAAACTCTGCTTTGTAGTATCCGCCGCTTGAACCAATGGTTCCAACAGCAGTAAGACCAACAGCGTTTGCCAACTTCACTTCAGTACCATCACCGTTGACTTTGTAGAGAGATACAGAATCAACAAGCGTGTTTGCAGCAAGATCGCCGTAACCACTATTGTCGAATGTACCATCATCATCTGCAACGAGACGAACAGTGACTTTGAGGACCTTTACGTCGCCGCCGTCACCTGCCTTGGCAGATACACCAAGCAAGTCAACACCGTCTTGACCCTTAACGTGAGTCTCGCTTACTGGCGTAGAAGCACGAGAGAGTACCAATGAACTTGCTACTGCAGTCATTGTCTTACCGAACGTGTTACAAGAAACACAGTCAGCAGTTGCAACGAACTCGTTTGCATCGTTGTCTTTGATGAAGTTTGCATCACCAAAGTTAACACCGCCTTTGAATGCATTATTTGCAACCAAAGCAGAATCGAGATCTACAACCACTTGAAGATTGCGGGTCTCACCTGCATCGATATCAAAGTCGTCAGAGAAGAGCATTGCATATTCACTTGTCGATTGAGATGCAAGTGTAGCACCTGTATCAGCATCGATCAGACGAACATTCTCCACCTTTTCACGAAGATGTGTATCGTAAACTTTGGTAATAGCATCGCCATTAGTGAATGTAACGGTAGCGCTCACCGATGAAGGATATACCAAGGTACCAGTTGTATTGGTAGTATTAGTATTTGCAACTGCTCCACCAGTGGAATCGATTTCAATATAGTAATCAATACCTCCGCTAGTAACTTTAACAACATCGTACTGTGCAAGATTTGCAGCATCGTCAGCATTCGTTCGGAATGTTGCAAGGCCAGCTGTTGTAATTGTCATCGCAGCAGCTGAAGTAACAGTAGTACTTGTGATGTTCTTCGCAGTTGTTCCATCAAATGCAGTCTGCTCTAACCAGAGATAGTAGTCCTTAAAGGTAAGATCTCGGTCTGCAGTAATTGCAAAGTTGAAGAGTTCAACATTTGTTGTGTTGATTGCAACGTTCTGAGCAACAGGGCCGTTGTCAGCAAGTGTGATCTTACCACCTTGGAAGGTTGTATCGGTCACGTTCGCCTTTGCCATGTTGTTCGTTACACGAGCACCATACCCTGCTTGCGCATCGATTGCAGTAAGATCTGCAGCTTCATCGATGTAGAAGTCAAGTGTGTCGGTTGTCTTACCGCCGCTAAGGTCAGCATAGACACGGAAGGTGCGGTTGTTGTTCTTTGGAACTTTGTAAACCTCACCAAGCGTGAAGGCCAAAAGATCACCGCTTGAAATAGAACTGGTTGTAGCCAGTACATTTCCGGAAGTGTCTTCGAGTCTGAAGTTACTCATGCTTGAACGAGAAAGCGTACCGCCATGAGTCAAGATGATTGACTTGAAGTCAACATCATTTGAACCAGCAGTAAGTTTGAAGTTTGAGACCTCTGCATTCTTCGCCCCAAGTGTTGGCTTAGAGAGAGTATTTGCAGGAGCGATGGTTACTGTTTGTACAGTAGCACCACCAATAGTAATGATATTGCCGTAAACCGGTACACCGCTTACGCTACCTGCATTGGTCGTAACAGCAGAAGCTGCCTCAAGACCAATTTGGTGTGTACTTGCTGCCGCTGCAGTTGTGGCGAGATCACCACGAACTTCAACAGTAACAGGCGAACCAGCCTTCACCTCGAGATCCAAACCGCCGAAATCGACAGTATTTGAATCTGTTGAGATTGTTTTACCTGAACGAAGACGAACGCCATCACTGTAAACAGTAATTGCGCTGAAGTCTGCAGGAGCACCTCCGCCAATACGCTTAAGCGTTAGGCCGGAAACCATTGCAGAACCAGAACCAACACTGAAGGTAAAGCGTGCAAGAGGCGCGCTATTTGCTCCAGGCGGAATAGTTGCTGCAGCTGGTGTATCGGTTGCCAATGCAACTCGGAGAGAATCAGCAGCTGGGACATCATCATCGTCGTCATCATCAGCATCGTCATCGTCGTCAGCCGGAACATCGTCATCGTCATCGTCGCCTGCATCGTCATCGCCAGCTACGAGCTGACCATCAACGATGAAGCTTCCTGTCTCGAGCGCGTCGTAAACAGTGTCTGCATCTACACCCATGCGAGCTGCAGCTACTTCAACAACATCGATTTCTTGATCTTCTGTGTAGGTAACCCAAGCGTTCATCGCAACGATCGCCTCAACTTTTGTAAGGCTTGCGTTTGGTCTGAACTGATTGTTGCTGCCTACCATAAGGCCAGAGTCGATCATACAAGCAACTGCGCCGGTAGCCCATGATGGGACATCACCGCGATCAGTATAGCTTGATGGGATGCTGCCACAGTCCTCGAGACCGAGAATCTGTGAACCTGCAACAGCGAGCATTGCACGTGTCAATGGATCGCTGCCTTTGAACATTCTGCTGCCGCCTTCGACGACACCAGCTGTCCAACCGAGTGTATATGCAGTAGCAGCTGCATTGCGGAACCAAACGCTAGCAGTTACGTCTGAGAATGGGTTTGCAGCGTCTGGGCTCAAAACCTCAAAACCAGATGTAAGCATTTGGTAACCGACTGCTCGGTTCACTGTAGAACCGAAATCTGCATCGAGCGAACAGTCGACGAGTTCACGATCACAAGCTTCATCAACAGCTGTAGATGCCCAAGATGGTGCATCAGAGCCATCGTATGAACTTGCCGTAGGAACTACGACGAGCATGCTCGAAATGATTGAGAAAACTGCAACAAGTGAAATCCACTTGCGAGCCTTCTTGAGCATTCGTTTATTCATAATGAATGGTTAAGAATTAATACAAAATAGAATGACTACATGGCGATAAATCGCCGGAAGATGTCCACATTCGCCCGCTGACGTCGACCACGTCTTAAGAAGAAATGTTGGGACGGACGTTTCAAAAAGTGAAAAAAGGAAAGAAAGTTCTGGTCATAACCAAGGAAGCACGAGGCCTTCTCGGTTAACTAATAAGAGAAAACACAATCTAAGTCTGTCTGGTTGTCAAAGAGCAGTACACACGGAATCGCCCCGAAGAGTTCGGGGACCGCTTCTTGGCTATTACATCAGAATTCTCCCTCTGGAGTCAGCATAAAATTTCAAGTGTGAATTTATCATTGGCTAACCTGGAAAGTCAAACGGTTATAAGGTTAGTATGCGTGCAGAATTAATATCGTGTCAGATCTGCAATACTGGTGAGAGACTGACACTTTTTCATCTATATAAAGGAGAAAAGATAAGATTAACTCCCCTATTATTTAGCACGCATTTTTCGAGTGTTTGAAACTTAAAAGAGGATGTTACGTTTCGAAAATGGAAGTGACAAATCTGTAAGATTATGGTTTTATAGATTAACAAATTGCATAAAAAGATCTTAATTAGCGCACTTGGCAACATTATTTGGCCTTATTACGGCACAAAATATAAAAATTTCCCCGAATTATCAAAAATTGCACCTTGAATCGGCCCTTCGGGCCTTTCAAGACGTGGTAGCGCTAACGGGATTTGAACCCGTGTTTCATCCGTGAGAGGGATGCGTCCTAGACCGGGCTAGACGATAGCGCCTCGGGGCGCGGATAGTAATACCACAGGAGATTCGTTAGCGGAATAGCTAATAATTTGTATAATCACTCTGCTATGGAAAAAGATTTGTATAAAATTTTAGGTATCGAAAGAACAGCATCCGACAGCGACATTAAGCGCGCATATCGAAAACTGGCACAAAAATACCATCCCGACCGCAATACAGGCGATCCAGAGGCAGAGAAAAAATTCAAAGAGGTTAATGCCGCTTATGAAGTCCTTTCTGACGAAAAAAAGCGCAAAGCATATGATCAATTTGGAAGCGCCGCATTTCAAGGTGCAGGGGGAGCCGGAGGATTCGACCCAAGCGGATTTGGTGATTTCGGTGAAGGATTTGCAGACATCTTTGAAACATTTTTTGGTGGCGGGGGAGGATTCACAAGCGCAAGGGGAGCGGGTAGTCGCAAGCAAGCGGGTAACCATAGAGAGATACGGGTAACCATCTCATTTGATGAGGCGGTATTCGGCACGGAAAAAGCTATTGAAATAGAACGAATAGGTGAATGTTCAGCATGCAAGGGCAGTGGAGCCGAAGGGTCATCCAAAATCATTACATGCCCCACATGCAAGGGGAGCGGACAGGTAACGAGTACACAAAGAACTTTTCTCGGCAACATAGCTACTCGTCGGGTATGCACAACGTGTAGCGGTGCTGGCCGAATACCCGAAGTACCATGCAAAAAATGTCGTGGCACAGGAACTAGTCGAATAACCGAAAAGGTGACTATTCGAATACCCGGCGGTATCCCGCCAGACGCGACTATTCGCGTAGCCGGCAAAGGCGACGTTGGACTATTCGGGGGTGAAGCAGGAGACCTCTATGTGCATGTACATGTACAGCCACACAAAAAATTTCAACGCCAAGATGCCGATATCTTTTCGGAACAAAAGATCCACCTCCTCCAGGCAGTTTTGGGCGACACCATAGATGTTGATACAGTACACGGAAGCGTTCGACTCAAGATTCCCGCTGGAACACAGTCCAGCACAACATTTAAAATAAAAAACAAAGGTGGGAAAAAATTAAATTCAGACATAGTCGGTGATCACTATGTGCTCATACATGTTGAGATACCGAAAAAATTGTCGAAACGAGAAGAGCTTCTATACAGACAGCTAGCCACTGAATCAGACCTAAAACTTACCGAAGACAAAGGGATATTCAAAAAAATACTATAAGGAATAATTGCTGATTTCTTACAATCAGGTACAATGTATCACCAGATATGCTTAAGCTTTCTTGGGATCTCTTCATAGTTGTGGTTTTTGGCTTTATAATGGCCTACAGCTTCATTATCGGCCGCAATAGTACCCTGAAGGTAATCATTGGGAGTTATATTGCGATCCTTACTGCGGACGGACTGGGAAATCTTTTTAAAGAATACCTTTTAAGCTCAAGTCAATTTGTAAGCTTTTTAAAATTTTTTGGCTTAGGCAGTGAGGATAAAACGATGATTTTTGTAAAAGTGATTATTTTTATTGTTGCAATTGTCATCCTTTCTATTAAAGGTGGATTTGAAATTAAGGGGCGCCACAATGGGGGAGTCATCGGCCTCATTATGAGTGGAATTTTTGGCTTCTTAAGCGCCGGCCTCGTCATAAGCACACTCCTTATTTATGTTTCTGGTGCCTCATTTGTAAGTGGGGACATAAGCATCGTAAATAACACACTCGCCGCTGCATATACAGAATCTCAAATGATTCGGCTTATGATCGACAACTATAATTTTTGGTTCGCCATGCCAGCGCTCGCCTTTCTTCTAGCGAGCCTCTTCAATGAAAGTGTACATGCGCGTGAAGAATTAGGATGAGATAACCTAAAAATAAGGTTGCGCCTTCGGCACACTTACTTTATATATTTAGCCGACAGAATCGCTAATAATTTTCTGTACATTGGGTCAGTAGCTCAGTGGTAGAGCAACAGCCTTTTAAGCTGATGGTCGTGGGTTCGATCCCCACCTGACCCACCATTAAAAAAAATCGCTTTGCGATTTTTTTTAATACCCAAGTAAGCAAACAGCAATTAACCAAACGCAGCTATACGAATTTTCCTCGTTAAAACTCGACAACATTTAGCTATTCATCAATATTTTTTTGTATACTCAACTTGTGTGAATTGTCATTTTCGATTAATCATATAAAAAATCGGCTATTAATTATTAAATTTTAACTACTCATGTCATTTATAAATATCAATGAGGCGGCAACAATTTCCGGCAAATCGATCCAAACGATTAGACGTATGATTAAGCAAAAAAAAGTTCGGACTAAGCAACAAAAAACGCCACAAGGATTTAACTACCTCATTGATAAAGATTCGCTCGAAGCATTCATTGCAAAACAAAATGAAGCAATAGCACAAGAAAGTGCTCAGGAATCTTCGACCGCAGCGCCTACACAAAACGATACAAATACCCAAGAGCGTCCACACCGAAATTTACACAATGACGAATGGCGCGATGAATTTAAATCGGAACTAGGGAAATTTACTGAAACCGTTCAGAAGCTGGTCGATCAAAATGCCCAAGATAAATCAAATTTCTTTGGCCTTATTAAGACTTTTCAAGATCGAATTATTACCTTGGAGGATCAAATTAAGCTTCTCAAAGAACCCGAAACAACTTGGTGGCAATTCTGGAAATAATGCTGTAATATCGGGCCAATATGTCATTCTACGAAAATACTCTCGAGCTTATTGAGAAAGCGGCGAAGCTCATGAAGCTTGAGAGCAATATTAAAGCAGTTCTCACTTCGCCAAATCGCATTTTAGAAATCAGCATTCCGGTAAAAATGGATGATGGAAACGTAAAGATTTTCCGCGGCTTTCGTGTGCAGCATTCAGACATTGCGGGGCCATATAAAGGAGGCATTCGCTATCATGAAGAAGTAAATATGGAGGAGGTAAAGGCACTTGCCACACTGATGAGTTTTAAATGTGCAGTCGTGGGTATCCCACTCGGAGGGGGCAAGGGTGGGATTATTGTAAATCCAAAAAAACTCTCTGAAACCGAACTTGAAAAATTAACGCGCGGCTATACACAGCGTATAGCTCCTTTCATTGGGCCGGAAATTGATGTACCGGCACCAGATGTAAATACGAATGAAAAGATAATGGCATGGATAGCCGACGAATACTCAAAAGTGAGACAAAAGAACACCATTGGAGTCGTTACCGGCAAACCCCTTACATTCGGTGGTTCTATGGGACGTGATAAAGCTACCGCACAAGGAGGATTCTTTATTCTCGATGCACTCGCGCAAGAGCATGGGCTCGAACCCGGCAAAACCCGAGTAGTCATACAAGGCTTCGGTAATGCCGGTGCAAACGCAGCAAATATTTTGGATAAACACGGCTACAATGTTATCGCAGTTTCAGATTCAAAAGGCGGTATTCTTTGTGAAAAAGGTGTACACCCAATAAAGGCTCAAGAATGTAAACTTCAAAAGGGTTCGCTTCATGCCTGCACCATTCCCGACAGTAAATATGAATATCATGTCTCAAAAGATGCAACATGCACAAAAATTAGCAATGAAGAGCTTTTGGAGCTCGATTGCGATGTCCTCATTCTTTCTGCTTTAGAAAATCAAATAACAAAAAAGAATGCATCAAAAATTAAAGCAAAATACATTTTGGAACTTGCAAATGGCCCGGTGGATGATGCGGCAGATACGATTTTGGAAAAGGCAGGAGTAATTATAATTCCAGACATTCTTGCAAATGCCGGCGGCGTAACGGTAAGTTATTTTGAACTTGTTCAGAATCAAATGAACTACTACTGGCCAAAAGAGGAAGTGGAAGAGCGATTAAAGGCAATTATGCAGCAAGCCTGGAAGCATGTTCGCAAAAGACAAGAAGAGCATGGTTGTTCAATGCGTATGGCGGCATTTATACAAGCTATTTCGCGACTATCCGAACTCATGAAAGTTCGGGGCACCATTTAACATCATTTTTCATATGGCATCTGATGTGGCTACACAAAAAAAAACAAAAGGGCAGCAAACTATACTGCAGCATGAACGTCATTCTCTCCTAAAATTTGTGTACTCGTTTGAAGATGCCAAAACGGGCAGCAAGCAATTGCTTGGAGGAAAAGGTGCGGGCTTAGCAGAGATGACTAAAATCGGATTGCCGGTACCGCCGGGATTTACCGTTACAACGGAAGCGTGCCACTATTTTTGTGAAAACAATGATTACCCAAAAGGTTTCTGGGCGGAATTTGATGAACATCTAGCGGCGCTTGAAAAGAAGATGCAGAAAGAATTTGGATCAAAAACAAATCCGCTTTTGGTTTCGGTGCGCTCGGGGGCAGCGATCTCGATGCCCGGGATGATGGATACCGTCTTAAATCTTGGCCTCAACGATGAGACGGTAGAGGGTTTGATTACCCAAACAAATAATCCACGCTTTTGCTGGGATGCATACCGCAGATTTATCCAAATGTTTGGTGATGTAGTCTTGGGGATTGATCATGAAAAATTTGAAAGCACTTTGGAACTGGAAAAAATTAAATCTCGAGTTCAGCTGGACACCGATTTGAGTATAAAAAATCTCCAAAATATTGTAAGTGGATATAAGAAAATAATCCTAAAAGAAACTGGCAAAAACTTTCCCAAGGAACCTCGCACTCAACTTAAATTAGCAGTCGAAGCAGTTTTTAGATCGTGGAATAATGAGCGCGCAATAGCATACCGTCGGATTAATAAGATTACCGGTCTCCTTGGTACAGCAGTGAATATACAAAGTATGGCATTTGGCAACATGGGCGAAGATTCGGGTACTGGAGTTGCTTTTACGCGTAACCCATCTACGGGCAATAAAGAATTCTACGGTGAATTTCTCATCAACGCTCAAGGAGAAGATGTTGTCGCTGGAATTAGAACGCCACAAAAAATAGAAGCGCTAAAGCAGTTAATGCCAAAAGTGTATAATCAACTTTTACAAATTCAAAATAAGCTCGAGAGACATTACAAAAACATGCAAGATATCGAGTTCACAATAGAGAAGGGGAGACTATTCATCCTCCAAACGCGAAACGGAAAACGGACTGCGCAGGCAGCGATTAAAATAGCGACCGATATGGTAAAAGAAAAAATGATTAGTCAAAAAGATGCCCTGCTTCAGGTAGATCCTAATCAGCTTGATCAACTTCTGCATCCTCAAATAAAAAGTACATTTCATAGCAAAGCAATTGCTCAAGGGTTACCTGCATCGCCCGGTGCAGCAGTTGGCAAAGTTGTATTTACCGCCGAAGATGCCGTTGAATGGAGCGAACGGGGAGAGAAGGTAATTCTTGTTCGAAAAGAGACCTCGCCTGAGGACATTGAAGGAATGCACACTGCACAGGGTATTCTCACCTCTATGGGCGGCATGACTTCCCATGCAGCGGTTGTATGTCGAGGCATGGGCAAACCATGTGTAGCCGGATGTGCGAGCATAGAAGTCGATGCAAAAAAACGAATAGTCAAAATTGGAAACCGGACAATTAAAGAGGGTGAAATAATTACATTAAACGGATCAACCGGAGAAGTATTTAAAGATGCTGCCCCTCTCGAACTGCCAAAGATGTCTGCGCTATTTGTAGAATTTATGAAATGGGCAGATAAATATAGAACTATGCAGGTGCGTACCAATGCCGACACCCCAACTGATGCAAAACGCGCACGGGAATTTGGGGCCGAGGGCATTGGCCTTTGCAGAACGGAACATATGTTCTTTGAAGAAGATAGAATCATATCAATGCGCGAAATGATTCTTGCATCCAGTGAGGCAGGACGGCGTAAAGCACTGGCAAAACTTTTGCCATTTCAGCGGAAAGATTTTGCCGCAATTTTCAATGCAATGAGCGGCTACCCAGTGACTATCCGTTTACTCGATCCGCCTCTTCATGAATTTTTACCAACTACGAAAAAACAAGTTGCCGAACTAGCAACACTCATGAAACTCTCGCCAAAAAAAATAATAGATGCGGCCGAACGTCTGCACGAAATTAATCCAATGCTAGGTCATCGCGGATGCCGTCTTGGGATTACGTACCCTGAAATATATGAGATGCAAACGCGAGCAATAGTAGAAGCGGGAATCGCAGCAACCAAAAAAGGAACTAAGGTAATTGCCGAAATTGAAATTCCTCTTGTTGGAAGTGCAAGTGAGCTCGAAAAAATGCGGCGGCTTGTTGAAAAAGTAATCTCTGAATATCATGGAAAGATTACTTTCAAAATAAAAATAGGCACAATGATCGAACTTCCACGTGCATGCCTCACTGCGGACGAGATATGTGAGCATGCGGACTTCTTTTCATTCGGCACGAACGATCTTACCCAGACCACTTTCGGATTCTCGCGAGATGATGCCGGTAAATTTATGCAGGAATACCTACAGGCAGGAATTCTTGAAAGAGATCCTACAGAATCGATAGATCGCAAAGGAGTAGGGGAGCTTATGAAGCTCTGTATTCGACTGGCGCGGAGTAAAAAAACAGATTTTGAAATGGGTATTTGCGGCGAACATGGCGGCGAGCCAAAGTCCGTCGAATTTTGTCATGAAATAGGGCTGAACTATGTAAGCTGTTCGCCATTCCGCTTACCAATTGCCCGCCTTGCTGCCGCTCAAGCGGCACTGCGTTAGATTCTATTATTAATATCATTTTTATGACACTGAGAGACCAACTTACCGCCGACTTAGCTGCAGCAATGAAAGCTAAAGATGAAGTTCGGGTATCCACATTGCGCATGTTAAAAGCAGCGGTTATGAAATATGAAGTTTCGGGTAGTCAAAAAAAAGAGGCTGATGATGAGACTATTCAGTCTATTATCCAAAAGGAAATTAAACAACGTAAAGATGCAATGGAAGCCTTTGCGAAGGGCGGAAAGCATGATATGGCCGCACAAGAAGAAGCAGAGATGGAGATACTCAAAAGCTACATGCCAGAACAGATGAGCGAAGAAGAACTTAAAAAAGTGGTAGATGAGGTCATCAAAAACACTGGAGCTACGTCAAAAGCCGACTTCGGCAAGGTAATGGGGGCGGTAATGGGTAAAGTGAAAGGCCGCGCCGATGGCACTGCTGTGAGTAAATTGGTAGGCCAAAGCTTAAAATAAGAAACCGTCTAAAATTGCTAAAAGCGCACTGGCACAATCATCTGCTCTGGATTTGGCAATCCGGCTGCATTTTGTTTTTCAAGTACCAATGTACCTGTTGATGTTGCAGGCGCTGAAAAATCTAATTCTGCTGCAAAAGGCACAAAGTTCTCGGTCATCCACTCACCTTGAGCTTGAGCTGGAACTTCAGCCATAATATTACCATTCCCGTCAAGAAGACGGACGGGAAAACTCGCCTCAAAAAACCAAAATCCGCGCGCCTCACCGGTAACCGCAAGCGGACTTGTTACAACACTATTGGGCAACGGAGCGACCAAAACAATGTCATCTGGCTTCACTACTTGCCGCCCCTGTGAACAACTCGCCATACTTGCGAGCAGGAGTGGAACAATAACCAAGAATGGGAAGATTCTTTTCAACATAGCATCTCTAGTGTACGCTTATTCTTAATGGAACGCTATTTAAGAAAGGATCAACGCATTATCGCTACGGTAAATCTTCTTGTAATCGGAGGCTATACAATCTTTTTTTTGACACGATTAGATTTTGAATTCTTGCTCTATGTAGGGATTATTATTCTTATATTTGGACTTCTTCTCATTTCAAATAAAAAAGTTGGTTATTCAAATCTGACCTTGTGGGGGATGACCATTTGGGGAATTTTACATATGTCCGGAGGCGGCATTCCAGTGGGGGACGATGTGCTCTACAGCAAAATACTCATACCGCTTTCCACCTCTTATGAAATCCTAAAATATGACCAAGTGGTACATATTTTTGGATTCGCTACGGCCACGTTATTAATGTATGAACTCATGAGACCTTTAATGCACAAAGAAGCGCTTGGAACAAAACGTCTCTCTTTTATTCTGGTTATGTCCGGAGCAGGGCTCGGCTCACTCAATGAAATTTTTGAATTTATTGCTACGGTGCTCGTTCCCGAGAACGGTGTCGGTGGTTATGTAAATACCTCACTTGATCTTATTGCAAACCTAATAGGAGCGCTTATTGCGCTATTTATTATTCGTTACCGAGCAAAGAAGGTTTCTTGATGGTCGGGGTGCTGGGACTCGAACCCAGGGCCTCTTGGTCCCAAACCAAGCGCGCTAGCCAACTGCGCCACACCCCGATGAAGAAACTAAACCTGGAGCATTATAGTGGTATCATGGTCTTATGCAACTTCTCTTTTCTGAATTAATTGGAATGCCTGTTATTGAACCTCATAATCGGCGTCCGGTCGCTACTGTCCGCGATGTTATTATTGACCCTGAAAAAAAAGGGAAAGTAGTTGGATTTATTCTTGGAAAGAATCGCGCCCTCGCGGCCATGGACGTTGAGCGTCTTGGCAACGCACTCTATATCGGCGATGCCGATAATATCGTACCGCCAGAAGATCTCCTTCGTCTTCAAGCAATCCAACAGATGCAAGTGCACCTTATCGGTGCACGGGTTATCGGAGAAACGACTGGAATATATCTTGGTCGAGTTATCGATTACTCGATCGATACTAAACAAATGCAACTCAGTTCAATTTCGGTAGCAAAACTTTTTCTTTTTTTAAAATTTCAAGAAAAGATAATTAGTGCACATAAAATTGTTGAGATACGGAAGGAAACGATAATTGTAAAGGAGCTGGAAACGATACAAACAAAAGAGGAGGCCGTGGCCCCCTCCTCTGCGATAGTTGTTTAAGAGATCCTATGTAGGACGCTCCACCGTAGCAGCGCCAAGGATCGTATTGACGAAGGCGAACGAGACGATAATCACAAGAATACCGATCGCTGCATACATCAGGATCTTCTTAGCCTTATTCACGTTCTCCTCATTGCCTGCTGAACCTACATAGAGGAAGCCTCCGTAAATAATCATAATTACCGCTAGAAGCCCTAAGAAGGTGAGGAAGAAGTTCACAATAGTGAGTGCAATACCGCGGAGACCGGTTTGGCCGCCAGAAAGCTGACTGATAATACCCGGTTGATCTTCCGGTGCAATTGCTTGCGCAAATGCGAGATCAGCACCTAGTGCATTGAAGAGTAACAATGCGAGTGCTGAGAGACCAGTAACTAAAGCGAACTGCTTGAGGGTCTTTTTAAGTTGCATATTGGTGAATAAGTTAAGAGTACAGTTCATAATATTCTACCATATAATGCATCTTAGGTGCAAGGGGTATATCAGGTCAAATAGAAATGCATAAGCCGCTCTAAAGAAAAGGTGAGAACTCACTTTTTTTGCTCTTTAAATAGAGCAAAAGCTACAATTCCCCAATAATTTTAACTTCCGGCTCTAAATCAATTTTAAATTTTTCTTTAACTCTTTTTTGAGCAAGATTTTTAAGGTCGAGGATATTTTGCGCACTTGCATTTTCGCTATTCAGAAAAAAATTAGCGTGCTTTTGAGAAATTTCTGCGCCGCCAATCTTAGTTCCTTTAAGTCCAGCTTGATCGATGAGCATGCCGGCACTTGTATCGGGAGCTGGATTTTTAAAAAATGAACCGCAGGTATAGCCAGTCGGCTGTTTACCAATACGGATTTGATTAATGAGTTTCATCATTTCTTTTGACTGCTGTGCGTCCCCCTGAAACAGCGCAAGCTGAACACGCAAGATAATTTCCGGCATCTCCTGAAGTGAAGTATGACGATAGCGAAAATCGATCTCGTTAGCTTGCAATGTGCGCCGCCCATCTTTTGGCTTGTAAAGCTCGATCTCTTTTACAAAGGAACCGATCTCACATTGAGGAACACCGGCATTGCCCCATACTGCCGCACCAATTGAGCCAGGAAGTCCAAAGAGAGGCTCTAATCCGGTTACATGGTGCTTAACTGATTGCTGCACAATTTGTGCCAATAACACACCGCTATCGGCATATATAGTAGTACCCTGAACTTTTAACCCATTAGTAACATTCTTAATAATAAGTCCGCGGTATCCTTTATCGGTAAAGAGAATATTTGTGCCCCGGCCAATAATTCGATAGGGGATATCTAATTTCTCAGCTGTAGTAACGAGCTCCGGCAGAGCCTCTATATCTGTTAATTCATAAAATAAATCGGCCGGACCACCCACACGAAAGGTAGAATGTTTCGCGAGCAACTCCTGTTCACGAATTTTTGGAAAGCTTTTCTTGAGTTTTTCGTACATAATCAGTAAGATTTGCGTGCCTATTCTACCAGAATAGGAAATGAGCCACCTTAGCTCAGCTGGTAGAGCAACAGTTTTGTAAACTGTGGGTCGTCGGTTCGAGCCCGACAGGTGGCTCCATTATGGGTAGGTACCGAAGCGGTCAAACGGGTCTGGCTGTAAACCAGATGGCTCTGCCTTCGGGGGTTCGAATCCCTCCCTGCCCACCATATGTCCTGAAAGGCCCGAAGGGCCGATTCAAGACGCGCATTAAAATATAAACTCTTTATCTCTCCAGTATCTCATACGTCAGCGCCAACATAACCTGCTCTTGTTTGGGCTCCATATGGTCGTAACCAAAAATATGGAGCAAACCATGTACAAACAAGAAGCGCAACTCTTCTTTAAGAGATTGGCCTATTTTTTTTGCCTGCCGGCGAGCATACGGAAGAGCGATAAAAATTTCTCCCACAAAATTATCACCGCTATGCTCTTCGTAATAACTCAGTGAAACAACATCCGTCGGACGGTCTTTATAGTGCACCGTTTTATTAAGCGTCTGCATAGCCGTATCGCCGATTAAACTTAGTTCAAATTTAAGTTGCTCATCCTTGCGAAGCTTTTTTTCTCGCAACAAAATTTTTGTAGCCGGAGCCAACAGCTCTTCAAAAGGTTTTAGAGGAACTTTTGTGCGGGTACGATTGTATATGGTAACAACAAGATTCTGCATACCAAATAGTGTAGCACGAACAAATGTGCATGATTGCGATTTTTATATGGTAATAGTACAATATCGACAACATGTCGAGATCGACAGACATAGACAGGAAGACAGCGAGTGAACTGCTCAATGTGTCAGTCCGGACAATAGATAGATATGTCCGGTCCGGCAAATTGTCGGCGCGCTATAATGACGGCCGCGTTTGGCTCGATAAAAAAGAAGTTTTAGATATCGAAAAGAACGGGGGTGAAGAAAAAAACATACCTGTTCAATATGCTTCGTCGCGTGAGCAACATGCACGGCCGGATTTTTATCAGGATCTCTATAAAGAGGCAAAATCTGCACTGAATGATTATCAATCTCAACTGCAAGAGGCGAATTTTAAAATCGGCCAACTTGAATCGCAACTTAAATTTCATGCGCAAACAATAGAGAAGGAGCACATGCCAACCGGGTCGGGACGACCATTTGCCAGTGAGGAAGTCGCGCGGATCGATGGAACAAAAGAGATATATACGCTGGAACTGCTCCGAAAAGAAATCCGCGACCGCGAGCATGATTTAGAACTTCTCAAAAACACATTGGCAAAAGAAAAAACAAGTAGAACTATCTTCGCAGTTCTTACATATATTCTACTCGTACTGCAGCCTGTGTTTTGGTACTTATTGAGATGACTCTTCGTTAAAAGCAGGAATGATAATCTTCTCTCTTTCTGCAACGATAATCTTTAATGTAGGATTCGCATCTTCGATGCGGTCGACAATGCCGCCGCTCTGGGCGATTGCACTTTGCATTTCAGTGCGCGGGCCTATCGCTGTAATTTTGAACGGTGGGCGCAAAAAATATCGTCGCATAAGAATCCCATCACCAATATCGCGAAAGCCGGCTGTGCGGTCGAGCAAACGAACATCATTAATTGCAACTGCTTCAGCACCGGTAACCACAAGTTGAGAAATAAGATCGTTAAGCCAAAATGTTTTAACTGCAGCATCAAAAGTAACTTCAATACCTTCGCCGCTAACCGTCTGTTCACCACTCAACAGCTTAAGACGCTGGATTTCTTCATCAATTGCCTCACGCGAAAGTTTAGATTGAGTTTCATCCAATGCACGCTTTGTAACATCTAAATTTGCACGCAACTGCTTGTTTGCTACTTGAAA
The DNA here is from genome assembly GCA_002796025.1 of Candidatus Peregrinibacteria bacterium CG11_big_fil_rev_8_21_14_0_20_46_8. Lineage (GTDB taxonomy): Bacteria > Patescibacteriota > Gracilibacteria > UBA1369 > UM-FILTER-53-11 > 21-14-0-20-46-8. The sequence goes on along the minus strand of PCVQ01000003.1, from coordinate 6,813 downwards.
AACGCGGAGTTCGGTAAAAATATTCTCCGGCTCAGTGCGCTGCACAAGTAATTCGATTTCTCGAAATGAGCGATACTGTAAAGCCAGCAGTACACCAATAATAATCGCAATTAAAATAATAGCTTTATTTTTATTCATGAAGTTTAAGGAATTTAAGAGTACGTCTACTCTCTACCGGTTCAAGCTTCAAAGAATCAACAACATCAGCAAAAACGCGTATTTTTCTGCTGCGGATCGTCTCGACTGCTTCTTCTAGCGCATCAGGGTCCCCAACTGCTTCGATAACAAACGGAGCAATTTCAAAAAAGTTCCCCACCAGGAGATTATCGGCAACAGGCTGAATGGAAGTAAGTGGCATAACTCGATTTCCATTTATCGAAACAGCACGCGCATCCTTTAAAAACAAACTATTTACAAGATCGCGCACATCGCTGGCCTGCACAAAATTCTCATTTACACTAGAAAAGCCGCGGCGCGAAACACCTGGATTATCACTCAGCTTAACACGAATACCACTGCCTTCTACCGCAGTAAAACCGGCTGCAGCACGCAGGCGGTCAAGTTCGTTAAGAGTTTGCGGTGAAGTCTGGCGCTCAATAAGCGCTCGGGCTTCCTGCAATTTTTCGTCTGCCTCTTCAATTCTTTGTTTTAATTCTTGTTGCTCAACTGAATATTCAGTCAGCAACTCCTTTTGAATTTCGAGCCGCTCCAACGGAAACGAGCCGCTCCCAATAGGTTTAGCACGAAATTGCAGCGAAAAAATAATGCCAACAAGGAGACCGATACCAATGAAGAGGGGAGTCACAACCTGTTTTTTCATCTGCATCAGCATAGCAAATAACGAATAAAATTGCCCAAATTAGATATATCCAATCTAAATAAATACATAACTCTAGACTTTGGCGAATAAAAAGAGTTGCGCAAATTCTGTGCGTTTAGTACCATGTCGTGATTCGTTCATTGAAATCTTGCTAGCTTCACTGAGATTGCCCCAGGCGCCACATATACTACGGCACATACCTGACGAGAGCATCTCAAAAATAATAGTACGCTAGCTACAATTCGAACCTCACTGCGCCCCGATCTAATCGGAGTGAAGACACAAGGCAGTGAGAAGGAGGTGATCCCGCTGGTGATAAAACAAAAATAAATATTCTCTTCGCAGGCGCCTCCCTCTCTCTGCTTTGCGTCTGGTAAGTGGCCACAGCCGACCCCACTTACCACTCAAACAAAAATAAAGCTTGGTGTTTGAGCCTTCGGGACTCACCTAATATAAACACAAAAAACAAGCCGTTGTTACGGTTCCACGCAAACAAAAACCGAAGCACAGCAGATCTACGTATGTTTTCGTAAAATTGATTACATACGGGAGAGAATGGCCTGGTCTCCATTCACCCATGTCGTCTTGGACAAAACGGCCTCTGGCGAGCATTATTTTATTTTCGTTCGCTTGATAGGTTACCTGGAATTGATGTGGTTGCCCCCGCCTCGGCGGGGGCATAAATGAGCCTTTCAGTATTATCCCCCACCCAATATTGAAAGGCTTTTTTATGTGGTTGCAATTACTGCCAAAGAATTTAAAATGGATTCTTATATTCATAAATCACATGCATAAAAATGGATATTAAGCCTGACACGGTGATTGGGTATGCTTATGAAGAAAAAGAGGATCATCCATCTTTTCGGGTAACTCATCCAGGGAGAATATATCCACTAGTGATTGCCGATACTATCGACGAGCTTACAGCTCAAATAAATGCACGAGGTATTCGGGACGAAATCATATGGCTAACTCAAGCTCAAATAAATGCAGAGATGGGTCCATCTACTATTGGCCGAGAGCATGTTCGGCCTTTAACCGAGAAAGAAAAATCGCAGCTTGCTCATGCTTCATGAGCTAATATTTACGGATTGAAATCTGTATAATCAGCTCAATGATTGGCATATTCGATTCCGGCTTTGGAGGGCTGACGGTGGCGCAAGAGATTATTGGGCGCTTGCCTGAATATGACTATTTGTATGTGGGCGACAATGCGCGTGCGCCATATGGCGGGCGGAGCAAAGAGGTAATTACACAATTTAGTGAAGAAGCGGTTCAATATTTATGGAGTAGGGGAGCGCGGCTGATCATTTTTGCGTGCTTTACCGCCTCGGCGCAGGCTTTGCGCGAATTACAACAGCGGCATACGGATAAGAAAATTTTAGGAGTGGTGCGGCCCATCGTTGAGGAAGCGGTGCGGGCAGGCACACGAATTGGCGTGGTGGGAACACGCGCAACCATTGCATCGCACGCATTCCGCGATGAGATTCACAAGCTGGCACCGAATGCTGAAGTAATTGAAAAGGCAACGCCACTGCTTGTTCCTTTTATTGAAGAGGGCTGGCACACCAAGCCCGAAGCGCGCATGATTTTAAAAAAATATCTCACCCCGCTCAAATCACACAATATCGATACACTTATTCACGGCTGCACACACTATCCTTTTATGCACAAAGATTTCGAGCGCATTATGGGAAAAAATGTAAACGTGCTGCGCACCGGAAAAATTGTTGCAGAAAGTTTGGCAGATTACTTGCAGCGGCATCCAGAAATTGAAACGCAGCTCTCTAAAAAAAGTGCGCGTGAATTTTGTACTACGGACTGCACTGAACGCTTTGAACTATTTGCACAGCAAAACCTCACACTCAAAATTGGTACGGTGGAAAAGATTGCTTTAATGTAAAAATTATTCCGATTCTAAAAGTTCTTGCAATTGAACCTCTGCTTTTTGCGCTTCCTCCCGAGTACCATTAACGATCATTAAAAGAAGAGTACTAAAATCCTTTTCGGGAACAAATGGCTCCTCAGTTGAATCAGATAATATTGGCTTTTCGATCATAAATTAATAGTACTGCAAACGGTAAAGACTAATCAACTTATTAAGTATGTAACCTAGGAAAAAGCCTAATAACTTTTTTGACCTTGTCTCGGCTAGATGCCGCTAGAACACGCGGATCGCCATGAAATCTAAAAGCAATTTTGCTCAAAATATCGAATCCGGGCCTCGATTGGCGGATTTTCTCTGCGAGATCATCTAAGATGCGGCTCATATTTTGTGTGTACGCCATAGATTGATCTCGATGGTGCGTTGATCTTCCAAAAGATGGATGTTCGATAAGGAGCCACTCACCATCTTCTTGCATGAATTGAAGATCTATATTTAAGATCCTATCTTCTGAAACAAAACCATCTTTAAATAAAACTGAATTCAACCCCGTGCGGCCATATTCACGAAATTGCAAGGCAAGATTATTTAATATACAGGCCTGCATGTGCCTGACTGAATTTCGACCTCCATATGTCCACGGAAGGCCGGCTCCAGAACGCAGTCCTTTAAGAGTGATACAAAATCGCTCGCCGCTTGGAGAAAGTTTAATCGAAAAAGAAGGAGCATGATTAGCAACAACCTCTGACAGTCTTCCGGGAGTCTTTAAAACTTCATCGCTAACATATGCAGGATAAGGGAAAAGCTGAATAACCTCACACGTATGATCGGAATTGTCGCCTCCTCCTTCGTTCATAACATGAATTCACTCCCACTCGATTGTGCCCGGTGGTTTATTGGTAATATCATATAATACGGCGCTGACGTGCGGGGCCAATTTTGCAGTAAGTTTTTTGAGTAAGTCGCGATTCATTTTATAAAAATTTGCAGTCATGGCCTCGTCCGAACAGACCGGACGGAGTACGACCGCCTCCTTTTTACTGCCGTTGAAGCGCAGGGGAACAAGCACCGTTGGAAACTGCCAAATTTTACGGCTGATTTTTTCTTCCCGAATAAACTGCATAACAATATCATCGAGCTTTTGAAGTAGGGCGACGCGCTCTTTGGTAATACTTGCAGGAAGCACTTTTACCGATTCAAAGCGCTGCGGTGCAAGCAAGAGTGTGACGCGGTTAATTTCGCTAAACGAATTGGTAAGTGCGGTCGAAATCCACTCTAATTTTGTAAACGAATGCTCTGCACCCCATACCACAAGAGGATTGCGATAGGTACGGGCATCACCCTGTACACCAACACTGCGCAACGGCAATACGGCTTGATGCAGCTTATGTGCTACAAGATGCTTCGCCAACCACGAGTGCAACGTATTTACCATATTTGGTAAATGTGGCTCCTTTGCACAGAGAATACGAACACCCAGACCTGGTCCCGGAAAGGGGTGACGCCAGATTAACGAATCCGGCAGCCCAAGCTTTGTACCAAGCGTTCGGACTTCGTCTTTGTAGAGCTCTGCAATTGGCTCCACAACCCGACCCTTTTTAATAAGCTCTAAAATCTCTGGCACGCGATTATGATGCGTTTTAATTTTATCGGCATGTTTGGTACCGGCGCTTTCAATAGTATCGGGATAGATGGTGCCCTGGCCAAGTACCCATTCATCGGGATTCAATTTAAGACGATGACTAACCTTTGCCTGGACCGTTAAAAACATATCACCAATAATTTTCCGTTTCCGTTCCGGATCGCACTCTCCCTTGAGTGCAGAAAAAAATTGCCGGCTTGCATCTTCGACATGCAAATTGGTAACACCTATTTTTTTGAGTGCTGCAGTAATCTTTTTACACTCATCTTTGCGCATAAGACCGGTATCAACGAGCAGCCCATATACGCGCTTTGGTCCGAGCGCCTTCGTGAGCAGTGCATGGGCAACAGTAGAATCGACACCGCCGCTAACCAGCATAAAAACATTCCGATCGCCAATCTGCTGCTTCACCTCGTCCATTTTTTCTTGCAAAAAGCGCTCCATATTCCAGGATTTTTTAACATCACATTTCGCAACAAAGTTCTTAATAATCTGCATACCCTCTTCGGTGTGGGCAACTTCTGCATGAAATTGAATTGAGTAGAGATTCCGCTTCGTGTCGCCGGTTGCGGCAAAGGGACAATCTTCGGTTTTTGCAAAAACATCAAAGCCTTTCGGCAGCGCAGAAACTTCGTCGCCATGCGACATCCAAGCTTGCGATGTTTTTTTAACATTTTCAAAAAGCCCGCCGCGCCGCTGGACCGTAAGCTTTGCAAGACCATACTCTTTTATCTCCGCAGAGCGCACTTTACCGCCTAACAGCTTCATCATGAGATGATGTCCGTAGCAAATACCAAGCACCGGAATGCCCAGCGCAAAGAGACGCTTGCTCATTTGCGGTGCGCCGCGCTGATATACAGAGTTGGGACCGCCGGAAAGAATAACGCCTTTGTATTTTTTAAGCCGTTCAAGAGAAACCGTTGGCAGCATAATTTCGGCGTAAACACCCTGCCGGCGAATGCGGTTTGCAATGAGATGTACATATTGCGAACCAAAGTCCACAATAGCGATAGCCTCTTTTTTTAGAAGCGCTCGCTGGCGCTCAGTGTGCTCCTTCATGGCGCATATTCTATCTTGCAACCTAAGATTTGACAAATATTATAGAGTTTGTGTAAATAGAAACCTATGAAAAATACTCCCCAGTCTCATCTAGATAGACTATCTTTCCCCCGACTCCGTGGATATCTGCGTATAGCGCCGGTTATTACCGCACTGGCCAGTGGATGTGCAGCACAGGTTAAATCGGTACATGAGCTTGAAGCAAAACCGGCGCCGACAGCAAAAGGAGGGCCAGCAAAAAATCCAGAAAAGTTACTTACTGAAGAACTGAACTCCGCGATCGCCTTTGCAGCAGAAGCGAGCGAAAATTTTAAACGGTTCGAGGTTGCCGAAGCTGCTGCTCAGTATCAAAAAATTAAAGAAACGCTCGATGCGGCACAGCAGAAACCTCTGGATTTACACGATGTCAGCGTCCTGACAATAGAATATGCACTGCTCGAAGATATGCTGCGCCCTTATTATCTTGCCATTGAAAATTACGATCTTGCGCTTACAACACTAAAAGATCTGCTCGCGTACTATCTGAAGCAAAAAGATGAAGAGAGTATAAAGGGAGTTTTGCGTGTCATTGGTACTGTTCAGACAAAAAAGCGAGAGGCTGTTGAGACCCTGGCCAAAGCCGGCATTCAAGAGCTCCCGCCAATCGAATCAATTGAGGCCATCGATCCTTTGCAGGATTTTGAAACTGAGCCGGTGCCTGAACCGGAAGCACTCAAGCTGGAGTATTAAAAAGCCGCATCTACCAGGCTGCGCTTGCCGAGCTCACCGCCCAAATATTTAACGAGCAGCGTTTCGAGTTCGTCTAAGCAGGCTTCCACTTCTTTAAGAGAGACTGCACCGTTGCCGTCGACATTGATCAAAATGTTGGTCGTGTGTTCGTCGACTTTGGTGAGTTCGGAGTCGAGGTGGTTAAAATCTCGCGCCATAACAAGTCCAGCGGCATCAAAGTAGCAGAGCTCACCGGGATTCAGCGGGCCGGGCTTGTCTTCGCCAAGTCCTTGGAAGGGCTCGCCGCCTTGCGCAAAGCGGAGCTCGATTGGCGTCTGAATTTTATCGAGATTAAAGAGGCCGATTGCGAGCTGATGTTTGACCGCAAGGGCATTGTAGATATCGACGGCAAGATTGATATTCGGCAACTCTTTCCCGTTTGCAAGACGGGAGATGAGGGCGACCGGACTCGGCTTATTCTTTGACGGCTTCACACCAAAGCCGCGGTAAATTTCACGAAATGCTTCAAGGCGCGCCGAGTTCTTTTTGAGACCTTCAAAGTCGAGACCTTGCCATAGTTCTTGCTGGAGTGCGGCGAAATCGGGATGCGTTTTTTGAATTTTCACACCGCGCAACGTATTAAATCCAAGCTTGATGCCGGGAAATTTTTCGCGCACTGCTTTTTTGATAATGCAAAGC